>JBLHSN010000270.1:0-8400 GCA_047626195.1 Myxococcota bacterium | reverse complement strand
TGTGAGTATTACGCCCTGACCGAGAGTCACGTCCGGCCCAATGTCCGCGAAGGCGCCAACGGTGGGCCCGAGACCGACAGTCAGACCCGATGTGGTGCCAGTATCCGTGGGCACGCAGGCCTCGTTGGCTTCGAAGGACGAGTCGACACCGCCCTCTTCATTCAGGTCTGCAGCACCAGCGGTGCTGCCCATCAATGCGAGCAAAGATAAAATCATGATTTCTCCCCCGGGGAGAAGCCACCACGTTCGCATGAAAAAATTAAGAAGAGTTCATTTCCAACCATAGCGAAGTCCCAAAGTGGACTGTCGCGCCTCAAAGGCGCTGAAATGATCCGATTCAACATGCTAATCTATCATGAAAACGACCTAATTCGAGTTGGTACGTCCCATACAGTCCGCGCCACAGCGTTCGGGTTGGTGGCTACGGGCGACGAGCAACCGCCGTCCAGATGCGGTTGAGCGGACTCCAGACCGGATGCTCGCGGCAGGTCGCTTCTGCCTCCAACAACTCTTCGAGCGACGACGCTGACGGCATCACATCTTCTAGCGGTCCGTCGACCAGGTAGTGCGTAGCCACAATGTCTTCGACGACAAAGCCTGCGTCTTCTAACAGTGCCGCGAGCTCGTCGCGCCCAACCGTACGAACCCAACGGTCTCCGGGAGCGTCCACAATCCCGCCGCTCAACGCTGATTCCAGAGTGTCACACGGAGCATCAGGGCCCACCGCCCAGCCATATTCAGCCTCCATCGACAACAGAAAGGCCCCTCCTGGCTTCAGGCGCTGCAACAAGGCTGGCAAGACCGCTTCGAGGTCTGGCACGTAGCAGAGCGACTCACAGGCCACTATGACGTCTACCGGCTCTACGTGCGGCAGTACGGAGGTCGATGTCCAGTGCAGGTCCAGCTTGCCGGGCCGACGCGCCGCGTACCATGCGCACCGTTGCAGACTCCCGAGGTCGGCATCCACACCAATGACGGTGGCTCCGCGGTCCAAAAAGGGGTGTGTCAGTCGGCCAATCCCACAGCCAATGTCCAGGACTCGGTCGGCATCCAAATACTTCTGCCAATGGTGAAGGTAGACGTCACGGCTCGCTCGCTTGAGGTCGCTGGCGGGCGAGTCCAAGTCGAGGAAGTCCATCCACTCGGGCGCCTCTTTCCAGGCTTCAAGCGCCTCATCTAGGTAGGTGTGCTCCGGGTTGTGGCCCCTCTTGATCCAGTTGTCCCCGCAGGGCAAGCGGAACTCCACGCCTTCGAGGAGTTCAAGAGCCTCACCGCTGTAGGGCGAATCTCCGTCCAGCAAAAGTGGGCTGCCATCAGGTCGTTTAGCGTTCGCTAGACTCATCAATCCCCCAACATGCGGTTGTCTCGCAGTCCCGCTGTCGATAGCATGGCCACGCCCCGGAGGGTCTCATGCGCATCCAATCGAGCTACATCGTACTAACTACCGCTACTTTCTGCCTGTCCTTGTCGGGCTGTGGCAGTTCCGCTACCTGCGGAGAAGCCGAGTGTGCACCATTCGTGGCAGCCGCCATTGCAGACGCTAACGCCGTCCCAGCCGATCCCCAAGGCACCCTGGTCACGGGTTTCGAAGAGACGCTTCTCAAGCCGTTGATAGAGGATATTCAGGCCGGAGTGCGCCCATTTAGCGAGCAGGGTATCGGAATCTGCCGCGGCGAACGTACCTGCGACGAGTACCTGGGCACCGAGGTCGGTGAGCTCCCCCCTGGTAAGTACATCGTCATGGCCGAGCTGCGCGTTCCGAATGTCGGTGATGCCGGCACGTGGAAGGTCGACTTTCAGACTGACTGCACCATTGCCCGCACCTCATCGAGCGGTGAACAGACAACGAGCAACACCGACTCTAGCCGCGAGTACGACGTCCGCTATGCAGGAACCGAACGTGGGTACCGCCTGATGCCGCTTCGCACCATCACCAGCCCGTCAAACGGTGGAACGCGCGACTGCACCTTCTCCATCACTGCACCCCACCCAGACGGTGACAAGGTGTACGCCGGTTCGTGGTCCACGCCAGAAGGCGAGTAGGACGCGGCTCTACGGCTGTCTGAAGCCCACACTTCCTTGGAACGGGTCGGTGAGGGCGTACGCTGTGCCCCACGCAACGCCGCCAGCGACCGCCAACCCGATGCCCACCCCTAGTAGGATCTTCCCTACTTTTTTCGGCGTCTTTTCGGTGCGTTCGTCGGCGAACGCATCCTGCTCTGGAAGCAACAAGACGCGGGACAGGAGTACGTCACCGGACACGTCGAGGCCGCGGGGTGCAGCAACGCGAGAACCGGGCTCAAACGTTCCATCTTCTCGAACGTTGACCCATAAGGTTGGCAGCACGTTCGCAAGCTCATCCGCCGAACTGCCGACATAGCGAGTCGAAACCGTGCGGGTCCAAGTGTCAGTGCGCGTCGAATAAAGCTGTGCGGATGCTTCGCCTTCCGCGGTACCCGCCACCAAGATCATATCGACCTCCAACGACTCCCCGAGTGCCGAGTACAGATCCGCGATCTGACGCGCGCGACCTGTCTCCGACGATGCAGGATTGGCAAGCATAGGCGTGTCCAAGCGCAGTGCGACCTCCCCCTGCCGCGCCTCTTGTACATAAACAACTTCAAACGCGGTGAAACCGAGGGGACTCTCACCATAAAAGTAGTTGCGACCCGGAATCACGTTTTCCACGGTAACCGGCGTGCTACCTTGACGTTCCCCATTTAACCACACCAGTGTGTCATCGTCTCCTGCCGTCACCCGCACCGTGGTGGCCAGAGCTTGGCGTTCTCGACGCAGGTCGTCGTAGCGTTGGATCAGATCCGGCGGAAATTCTTGCGTGGAGGGTGTGCGCAGAGGCATTACCGCGATGGCCTGCTCGAACGCAGTACGTCCGCCCCGGTAGTCGCCCGCCGCTTGCCTGGCTGCACCCAAGTAAATCAAGGCGTCCCACAGGTCGCGTGGACTCCGAGTGAGCGCCAGTCCTAGGCCGAGCGTCTCAACCGCTTCTTCAAGTGCCCCAACGGCTTGGTCCATCTGGGCTTGGCCGTACAACGTCCGACCTTCTTCGAGCCGTGAGCGACCCGCACCACCAAACGCATCGCGCAAGACTAGCGGTTCCCGACCACGCAGGCGGTCTGCCACCCACCTCGGACGCCGGGCCTCAAAAAAGCCGGCAGTCTCAATCGCTTCAGCAAAGATCTCAGACGCTTCCCGCTGGTCTGAAACGCTTAGATCTGACTGATGAAGGCCAACAATAGCAACAGTGGGGGTATCCTGGGCCAGGGCAGGTCCAGCGAGCAGTAGAGTGACGAGTGTGAACGAACGGGGCATGTAGGCCACTTGGCTGGTGTTTCGGCGCAAGAGGATAGCACTCCATGAGAATTCAAACGGCCCTATGTAGTTTTGCCGCCCTTCTCGCGCTGAGCGTAGCGGGCCCGAGCCGCGCGAGCGACGCCGAAGACCTAATGCTCGCTGGCCGCATCGCCGAGGCCCTACCCGTGGCGCAGGCTGAAGCCGAGGCCGCACCCGGAGACATGGACGCGCAAGAACGCTACATCGACGGACTGCTGAGCATGGGCCTGCTGGGAGCTGCCGACGCCACCTACCGCGCACGTGTTGAGGCCGTACCCAGCGCACAGTCGTGGTACCTCTTCGGTCGCGTCTTGGTCGAGGCCGACGAAGCTGAGCGTGCCTATCGAATCGCGCTGCAGTCCGATCCCGAACATGCCCGCAGCTACATGGGCTTAGGCGCAGTGTACCGAGCAACCGGTCGACCCGAAGAAGCCATCGACGCGTACGACCGGTCCCTTGCACTGGACCCCACACTGTCGGAGTCCTACTCGGGTTTGGTCCAGCTCCACGCAGGGTTGGGCAATAACGAGGCGGCGAGAGACGTTGCCGAGCGAGCTATCCGCGCCATCCCAAGCGACCCTGAAGGCTACCTGATGAAGGCCATCCTCTCGCCTGAAAGCGCTCTAGACACGCTCCGCACGGGTGCGACAGCCGCCTCCAACGATCCGCGCATCCACGCAGCACTGGCTGAACAGTGGCTCGACCGAACCAACGGCGCCGAAGCCCGAACCTCAGCACTCCGGGCTCTGGACATCAGCGAGTCGTTTGCGGACCCAGCATTGTCCCTCCTCTTCGCCGAAGAGATGATTCGCGGTGTACTCGACGCAGACGGCTACCACCAACTACTCGCCACGCGTCTCATAGAAGATGAAAACATCTTCGCCGCCATCACTACCTACGATGGACTCGTGGAGCAGTACCCCGAGAGCGCTCTTCCGCTCATGTCCCGTGCCCGTCTAAAAGCGCGCCAGGGCAACATCGATGCTGCCATCACAGACCTTGCGAACGCCATTGGGAATGACTCTGCTAATATAGAGGCACAAGCCGCTCTAGGGCTCCTCTTGCTGCAGACGGGCCGGCTTGCCGAAGCCATCTCTGTACTTGGTCAGGTGGTCCGTGCACGCCCCGGCGACACTCGATTGACCATCGCCCTCGCTCAAAGCCAAGACAGCGGCGGTGAGAAGCAGGCTGCACTCGCAACGATGGAACGACTCCGTGGGCTTCGTCCACTGCACGTGGAGACAGCTCTGCTGACCGCGAAATTGCAGGCGGAAACCGGTGACAGCGAAAAGGCCTATGAGACTCTCATCACTGTGGCGCGCGACATCCCGGACGAGCGCCTGGTCCTCGCTCTCGCCGCGGCAAGTACAGATGTTGGCCGAACACAAGATGCCGCTCGGTGGTTGGACCGCTTGGCCATGACCTCTGGCAACGCAGCCTACAGCGAGCTTGCAGAGAAGCTACGCGCTGCCCAGTAGCAACGCCTTGTAGACCCAGCAAGCCGCCACAGGCGCGAACAGGGTGGTGGTCCCTCTCCAGACATTCCGCAGTCACATCCGAGATGGTGGATGCCGCCCCAAGCACCAACGCGGCGCTGATCTTCGCGAAAAGCCGGCTGCGGTCGCACGCTCTGGTTGCGACCGTTGTCGTTCTGATGCGGATGTCGCTGGTCGTGGACGCTAGAATCCCTTTGTCCCGAATGCTCTCCAGTATCTAGGTGCAAGCGTCCGATGTGCGGTTCCAGGCCAAGATCACTCGAGCGCCTGTCATCGTCCTTGATCATACCGCCGAGTCCGTCGCTGGCGTCAAGTTCGAAGAATATTCACCATTGGCATCAGACGACCTGTAAGGAACGGTCATCCACTTCGTTGACGCCTCCCACACCGGAGGCTCCATGCTGTTTCACCGACCATCTGCACTTATCGTCGCCACCCTACTCATCGGCTGCGCCCGCAGCGAAGCCCCTCTCGAAGCCGACTTGGTCGGCTACGACGCCCCCATCGAGCGCGTCCAGACCCAGGTTGCCGACGTTGCCAACGTGCGCGATGTCCAAGTGGCAGGCACATCCGAACAATACATTGAGGTCGATGTAGAGGCCACAACAGTACTGGATGACGTACAAGCGGACGGCGAGGCAGATGCGATGGCTATCGGCGGTCTCTACGGCGCCGAGGAAGACGAAGGGGGCGTGCGCGGCCGACGTGAAACGGTGAACCGGCCTGTTCGGGCAGAGAGTCTACAAAATCCACCGTCCGCGGTACCGACGTTTGTCCAGCCATCGCCCGCCTCCGCACCCCACCCCGAACCGCCAGTCACTACTGGCACCAGCCGTGCTCATCCGACCAGCCCTCCTCCCCCTCGGGACCACTACAGCTTCTCCACTCGACACACCGAAGAGCTCGAGCAACTAGCTCCCGGGAGCGAGGACTACACCCACTACGGAGTCAATGGTTTCACCAACCCGGAAGTCGACGACCTGTCCACCTTCGCCGTAGACGTCGACACCGCCTCGTACGCCGTCACCCGTCGCAAGCTGCGCGAAGGCTACCTGCCCCCTCCGGCTGCTGTGCGCGTCGAAGAGTTCGTGAACTACTTCCAGTATGACTACGAGCAGCCCGAGCGCGGCTACCCCTTCGCTGTAGACTTTGAAGCCGCTCCATCGCCCTTCAACGCACGCAATCACCTCGTCCGTGTCGGTGTCCAGGGCAAGACGATCGACATGAACGAACGCAAACCTGTTCACCTGACCTTCTTGGTGGATGTCTCCGGCTCCATGCGCTCATCGGACAAGATTGGGCTGCTCAAGCAGTCGTTGACCATGCTGACCAACGAGCTCGATGACGGCGACACGGTCGCCATCGCCACCTACGCTGGAAGCACCCGTATCGTCCTGCAGCCCACGCCCATTCGCCAGTCGGACCGCATCATGGCCGCGCTAGAAGGACTCAGCGCAGGCGGTTCCACTGCGATGAGCTCCGGCATTGATCTCGCCTACCAGCTAGCCGACCGCACCTTCGTCTCCGGAGATGTCAACCGGGTCATCGTGTGCAGTGACGGCGACGCGAATGTTGGCTCCATCTCTCACACCCAGATGTCGGAACAAATCCGCGGCTACGCCGAGCGCGGCATCACCCTGACCACCCTCGGATTCGGCAACGGCAACTACCAGGACACCCTGATGGAGCGCCTCGCAAACGATGGCGACGGCAACTACTTCTACATCGACAGTGCCGCCGAGGCGCGACGAGTGCTCGTGGACAAGCTGACTGGCACGCTCGAAGTCATTGCCAAAGACGTCAAAATCCAAGTGCAGTGGGACCCCACCCAGGTCCTCGCCTACCGCCTCATCGGCTACGAAAACCGAGACATCGCCGACCGGGACTTCCGCAACGATGCTGTCGACGCCGGAGAGATCGGAGCTGGCCACCAGGTCACCGCCCTGTATGAAGTTGCTCTTGCAGACGGCGCACACGGGGACATCGCGACCGTCAGGATCCGTAACAAGGCGCCAGGACCGGACTCGCCAGCTGTCGAGCGCACCTACGCCATGGGTGCAAAGACCGTGGGCAGTTCGTTTGGACTCGCCAGTGACCAGTTTCGAATCGCAGTTGCCGCAACCGGCTTCGCCGAAGTGCTGCGCGGCTCACCACACATGAGCGAGGTGTCGATGCGTCAGGTACTGTCCATTGCACAAGACGCCCAGCGCGTTGAGTACAGCGAAGATGCCGAGTTGGTCGAGCTGATCGAACGAGCGGCAAAGCTTCGTGGTGAAGGCGCCCTCGTCCAGCGTTGATCCATCCCGGTGACTTTTGTTGAAGGGTGACCCAGGGACGCTACACCGACTTTTCGGAGGCATCCCCATGCTGTTGCTCATCTCTCTCGCTCTTGCCCAAGATGCTCCAGACGTTCTGGCGGACACTGCTGGCGCCATCGACATCATCTCGGCTCCTACGGACGCACAGACCACCGATCTGTTCTACCGGGGCATGGGCGCACCGACCATCGTGCGCGATGGCGAGACGTACGTTCTGTTCTTCGAAACCCAGCTTCACCCCGACTCTTTCGACCAGCTCAGCGCGGACGTCAGTGGCTGTGGCAACGCACGCGTCTGGGGAATTGGCCGTGCCACCTCGAATGACGGCATCACGTGGGACGTAGACGACAACCTCGTCATCGAACCTGCCGGTCCCGGAAGCTACGATGGCTGCGTTGTCGCACAGCCAGAAGTTTCCTTCAACGGTGAACGTTACGACATCTGGTACAAAGCAGAGCAACAGCAAGCCCCCTGTCCAGACGGCCAGAACCCACCGTCCTGGGGCTGTGACAGTCAGGTTGGTGTCGGCCATGCCACATCCACAGACGGCATTACGTGGGAACGCAGCGACCAGCCAGCCATCAATATTGAGGGGTCCTTCGGCTACCCACGTGTCACCCAGGTAGACGGTCAGTGGACGCTGTTTCTCTCGGTGCTGCCTGACTTCTTGGCCTACACCGCGACCGAGCCAGACGGTCCATGGACTCCCAATGCATTCCCGGCCGTCACCCCTGGTGATGTCGAGTGGGCACGAGCCGAAGTCATTCGGCCGTCCCTGCTGTGCGACACCGAAGTCGACGCAGACGGAAACGACACCTACGGCTACCGCCTATGGACCATGGGACGGGCCACGCAAGAAGCGGTGGACATCCACCTCGGCCGGTTAACGTCGGCAGACGGTCTTGTCTGGGATGTCGAGACGCCCAATCCCGTCCTGACCTGGGACCAGACGACCGGAGAAGACTGGCGGGCCATCGACGTTCTGCGAACCGACATCGGTGACGTTCTGTACTACAGCCGCCGCGACTTAACCCAGACACCGGTCAAGCGACGCATTGGCGTTGCGTGGACCACGCCGACAAACGACTGGTCAGCAGCAACCTTCTACGAAAATCTGTGCCAGGCCACCTCGGACCCCCTCCCCATTGACCCGTGCGAGGAAGACCCAGAAAGCGAAGAGTGTGTACAAGAGAAAAACTGCGGTTGTCAGTCGAGCCCGTCGCCAGTCAGCGGCT
>JBLHSN010000269.1:0-8408 GCA_047626195.1 Myxococcota bacterium | reverse complement strand
TCGGCGCTCGGGCGTGCATCGAGAACGGTGACCTGTTCGACACCGGCTCGCGTTGCGAAATCGCGGATAATGGGGTCTTCGACCTCGAGGGAGTCGGTGTCACACCCGGCGAGCGTTGCGACCAGAGCGAGCCAGGGGAGGGGGCATCGTGTCATCGTTGGACCTACTAGTTGAGGCCCGCAGGCTAGCAGAAGACGTGGTGTGGTAGCGCGATTGATGTGTGGTTTGTCGGTCAAGGGAACGCCTACCTGACCCGATGTGCATCGATCAGCGACGGAACAGAACTAGGGGGCCCACAGGACGCCTCGCCTACTTTGTCCGGTCGCTGCGGTGCGTCCGAGGCCCGTGTTGCTGTCGTAGTCTGGGTCGTTTGTCTTGGAAGGAGACGGGGTAGAGCTACAGGGGTGGAGCTTCAGGGGTGGACCTCCACACTGATGTCGAACTCGACGCTTTGGCACCCCCAGCTCCGTCCAGAATTCCTAGTATTAACCAGTTACAACAACGTTAGTCGGTGATGCACCTGACCGCACCCTAGTGCCGATTTCTTCCATCAATGTTGTCGGCCACCCCTGTAGCGTTGGGTCGTACCAGGTCACTGACGCCGGACATGAGTTAGCTCGAGCCGCCGCACCGCCGGCGTGGACGTGGGCGGAGCCTCTTCCGTAGTAGCCATCACCCCCCACCGACAGAGTTTCCATGTCCATCGATACAGGGCTACGCATTTAACTGGATGCAATATATCCGAAGCTCCTCACCAACCCTCATAGACCGCACCAAGTTGACGCCAAACCTTGGCAATCAACAAGCGAAGTTCTTCGAGATTACCTACCCATGCCGACCAAAGTCTAGCTTTCAAAGTGCTCCAGGTATGCTCGATGGGATTGAGGTCCGGACTGTAGGGTGGGAGGAACAATACGGTAGCGTTGAACAACCCAATGGCTTTACGGACCACCACCATGCGATGGACACGCAGTCTATCGAGAACCACGATATCCCCGATTAACAGCGTTGGGCACGGATGCTTCCCGATGAATTCGAGCACCCTGTCACCGTTCAATGTGCCTTCGAACATCATTGGAGCGCGGCCACCGTCGACGGCCATTCCGCCCATAATGCTGCGGCGCTTACTCTATGAATTGTCGATGATGATGGCCGATTCGCCGGCCTTTGGGACCGGGCCCGAAGGTCCCCATCTGTTGTGTGTACGTCGCAAACGCCGGTGACCCTTCACCAGGGCACCGCCGACCTGTTGGTGCAGGCCAGACGTTGTCGCCCGTGTTGTCGGCGCTCTACGGGACCGTGGTTTCTCCGTTGAGCTGCATACCTACGACGGCGGCACGCATGGGCTGTTCAACGTCCCTCTGGACAAGCATGCCGTAGTGGCCCGCGAGCGGGTAGTCGCGCGTATCTACAGCGGTCCGAAGGCGTTTCCAGACTCACTCGACGGGCCGCCCCGCCAGCAGGTTGTCGCGGGGGCGGGTTCGTAGCACATGCTCGATTACCGGCTCCACAACGGCGTCGTAGCTGGCATCCACATCGGAAAGCTCGCCCGTTGCGGCCGCTACCGCCAACCCGACCGCCGGCATTGTGACGCGAGAGATCAGAGCCAGCCGCTCGTCCACATCGAGATGGGCGAATCGCTCCATGCTGCCCAGGATCATGGCGAGCGTCTGCCGAGCCTGGGACCACACCGGATGGGCCTTGGCGTCGACCAGCTCCAACAACCATGGCTCTTGCTCGGCGAGCCGACACAGGCCCCACACCACGACCTTCAGCCCCTCTTCTTGCACCCGCGGCGCTAGGCCGGGCATCGCTCCGCCGATGACCTGCTCGACGAGGGCCTCTTGGAGAGCTTCGATGGAGGCGAAGCGACCGTAGATGACCGAGGTCGAGCCGCCCAGTTCCTTGGCGACGTTGCGCGCGGTGAGCTCACGTAGGCCCTTTCGACGCGCCACGACAAGTGCCGCCTGTATCACCTGGGCTCGCTCGAACTTGCGCGGTCGCGCCATTCGTCCTCCACGTTCCCATCTAGCACGTTTGAGAACATATGTTACATAACAGGCGTTCCAAAACCCCTCGAGAGCCCAGCGCCCGCCAGTTCCCCGGAGTTATCGTGTCTCTTCGTGCCCTTTCCGTCATGCTCCTGCTCACCGCCTGCGACATCGAGACGGGCTCTGAGTCCGTCGATCCGCAGCCTCAACCCGACCCGGCCTCGGACCCAGACTCGTCCTCGGACCCAGACTCGTCCGAGAACCCGGAGTGGGAGGCCACGTACCAGCCCGGTCGTGTCGTCGACGTCGCGCAGGGAACACTGTCAGGCGTCGAACAGGCGGACTTGCGCGTGTTTCGAGGCGTGCCATTCGCCGCGCCACCGGTCGGGTCGCTGCGCCTGCGCGACCCCCAGCCCGCCCTTCCCTGGAGCGGCCCACGCGACGCCTCAACCTTCGGTCCGGCGTGCCCCCAGCAGACCGTGGCGCTGCTCGACGTGCTGTCTGAGGTCGATCAGACCGATGAGGACTGCCTCACGTTGAACATCTGGGCCCACGACGACGACGTGGCGCGTCCCGTGATGGTCTGGCTGCACGGAGGCGCCTTTTTCTATGGCGCAGGCTCACAGAACTTCTACGACGGTACCGCCCTGGCAGATGAGGGCGTGGTCATGGTGAGCATCAACTACAGGCTCGGCGCGCTCGGCTTCTTGGTCCACGAAGACCTGGGGGCGGACGTTGGCAATCTCGGCGCCGGCAACTTCGGGCTTAAGGACCAGATTGAGGCGCTGGAGTGGGTTCAGCAGAACATCGCGGTCTTCGGCGGCGACCCCGACAACGTGACCGTGTTCGGCGAGTCCGCCGGCGGTATCAGCACCTGCATCCTGGCCACCACCCCCTCAGCAGAAGGACGAATGCAAAAAGCCATCGTGCAGAGTTCGGTCGGATGCGACCAGCTTCCCGAGGGGACCCAGGCGGGCAGCATCGGCGGCGCCGACGGAGCCCTCGTCTACGGCGAGCGGATGGTGCAATCGCTCGGCTGTGGTGACGTGGCAGACACACTCGGCTGCCTACAGACCCTGCCAGAGCAGGCCTTCCTCGACCAGGTCACCGCGATCAGCGTGCTCACAGACTACACCTCCCCCTTCCCGACTCCGTGGGTCGACGGCTCGTTCGTTCCCGAGCAGCCGGCGGTGGCGTACGCGGACGGAACCGTTGATCTGCCCATGATCATCGGAACCAATGAGGACGAATCCACGCTGTTCCTGGCCACGCAAGCACCGCTGACTTGGTTCGGCATCGCGGACGACGTCGGGGCGCTCGTCGGCAGCGACACCCTGGCGGATTCCGTGCTCGAGTCCTACCCGATCTGGCAGTTCCCCCTGCCCCAAGACGCGTTCCTCACCTTTGCGACCGATGCGTTGTTCTCATGCCCCAGCCGCGCGCTCGCCGAGGCGGCATCGCCGGGAGCGCCGACCTACCTGTACGAGTTCCAAGACATCCAGCTCACCACCGCGGCACTGGGCTCGCACCACGCACTGGAGCTTCCCTACCTGTTCGACACCTTCGAGCGAATGGCGATGACCCCCATCAACGGCAACCGCGAGCTCGGTCAGGCCATGCGGACCGCCTGGACCTCGTTCGCACGCACGGGCATCCCCCAAATCTCTGGCGGCTGGCCCTCGTACGGCCCTGACGGCCGCTTCTTAGTGCTCGATGACGCGTGGTCCACACAAGGCAACAGCAGCTACCGGGGCGGTCGCTGCGAGGACCTAGAGGCGCTCGGTGTGGTCGCTCTGCCGTAGGCATACCGAGCTCACCGTGCAGCGGTGGGGGTGTGCGCTATTCGCGCACGACATTGTCTGCGTCGGGCTAACGAGGCGTTGGAGGTGAGGGCCGCTGTCCAAGCTGTCACACACTTCGGTGTTGTTCGGGAAGGCGGTCGCAGCGTGGTCGTCGCAGTCGCCGCTCTGCTGTGCGAACCCTTCAGGCAACACACACGCCACAGTGGAGACGTCCGAGCCAGACCACCGCCCCATTGCATCGGACCCGTCAGCGCGTCGACCTGCGCGCGAGGTGAACTGTGCGCGTGGAAGCCAGGTTTGGTCGAGAAGGGCGGTTTGGATGTTGTAGGGCGCGGGCCCGCCGGCCAGCGAAATGGATGTGGCCTGAGTCTGACGTGCTGTGGGGGAGTGCAGTGGACTCGGAGAAGGGTACATTGGAGCACGAGGCCCACCGTAAATCGTCGTTTTCGACCGGTGTGCACGGGGCGCGAAGGGCTCAGTCGAGGGCGATGCGGGCGCTAGGCGGTGGGCGGTGGGCGCTGCGCTGGGCTGACAGGTCGGCTTCGCGGGTGCCTGATGTTTCCTATCCTTTCCTTCCTCGGTGGATCTCGGCGTGCACTGTGTCCGAGCCAGCATCCGTGTCAGGCCCGGTATCCGTGTCCGGACCCTCAACCACGCGAATGAGGTGGCGGATGGCGCGCCTAGACTGGAGGTGGGCGGTGCGTGGGACCCAGCAGTTGGGGCCCTTATTGGCGTCCACGGTGAGGGCGACAATCTGGTCTTCAGGGTTCGCAGGCCAAAGGCCGATGTCGTGGGGGTGACGCTCGCGGCGAAGAAGGCACCGTTGATAGTGGCCAACAGCCCGGGCACAGCGCGGAGGCGGAAGCATGCCAGCGACCTGTGACCGGCGACGGATGTCGTCCCGAGGCGAAACACGCAGGTCCGCGACGGGAGTGACTACCGGATGGGGTCTCTATCCGTTCTTCCCGGCCCGACGCCCGTGCTTGATCTGGTCCTGCCGCACACCCTCGACGAGGTTGACCTGATCCCTTGTCTTGGCGGCCGCCCCCCCCCCAACGTGGTCGTACGCCAAGCCCGCAGCCGTCCCGGCGCCCGGCACTGGGGCGAAAGCTGCCGTGCCGGTGACGACCTTCCTCGTCCCATCGTTGAAGTGCAGGCCCTGCTGGGCCATCCCGCGCCCGGTGGGACTCGGGGGTCGCTGGGACAGCGCCGCACCGGCCCCCAGTTCCGCGCCGCCAGCGGCGATCTTGGCGCCGCTGCTTGCCATGGCCAGGGCAGGAGCAGCGGGCGCGCCGAAGCCGGAAGCCGCAGCCCCCGTACTGGCCACGCCCAACGCGGTCGACGCCGCACTGAAACCGTCCCGGGTAGTTATGGCCTTGCCGTAGCCGGGGACTTCCTCCTTAAGCCCTGTGCGGAAGTCGTTGATCCCCGGCGCGAACTCCTTTCCAGCTCGGCGCGAGGCCTTCGACGGACCGCCCAAACGCTGTGGCGTAGCCCACTGCTTAAAGTTCTCGACCCTGGAGCTGCTTGCGTCCGCGAAGCCCATGGCACTGGCGGCCGTGTGCGGCGTCACGGGTCTGGCGAGGTGCGCGGATGTGGCGACCTGCGCATCCAGAGCATCGCCCCCACCCTGGCCTTCGAGGTCCCAACCCAGAGGATCGCTCACACCCTGGTCTTGGAGCCCATGAGCGTCCAGGGGGTCGTGCCTCCGGCGACCGGCACCCCGGTCACGGGAGACCATGGCCGCACCGGCGGTTTGCAATGCATTTCCCTTTCTTCCGTTGCTGGGCACTAGCCCTCCAATCGTCCAGGCGTCGAGTCCTGCACATTCGGTGAGTCAATATACACAGAGCCTTCCACTGACAAGGTGGGGGGCCGCGTATTAAGGTCCCCAATTCTCACTGCGCAGATGCCCTGCACGACGGCTGCCGAAGCGTCACCGGCACGACAGGAGGAGTCGTCGCGCTCTGCCAGGGGACCTTGACTCAGTCTACAGACAGCGCCAGGAATCCACCCGAGTGAGGTCATCGCAGGTCCACTGGAACGCTCCGTGGCGGAAGCACTGATATTCCCTGTCCTCTCGTCGCGGCGGCGTTTTCAATCCGGACGGCGCGCTTTGTGGCCACTGCGGTGCCGGCGGCGTGACTATGCGGGCGCCAGGTCGTGGCGGTGGGCGCTGCGCTGGGCTGACAGGTAGAGTTCGGGGGTGCCTGATGGTTCCTATCCTTTCCTTTCCGTGCCCCACACATCGACAACATCGTCGGTCAAGTTTGCCCCGCCGGCGACCCAAGTAGTCGACGGTCGGACTGCGTCCACCAGCGTTGAACGCTTCAAGCGCCGCCAGCAGAGCATCCTCGCCGCCTGGAATATCCGGTTTGCGTACGACCCTCACTTGAATCGTTCCAATGCTGTCCCCATTTTTCCATCGGCCGGCTCCGAAGCCATTTGTGGAAAGCTGGGAATCCACGTACGGAAATGGCAAGACGGGTCCACCATCAATCGTATTTGGTTGTTGAGCCAACGCAGACGAGAATGATACAGCGGCGGTCGCCCTGCGTGATCTGCAAGGCGTAGCTACAGCGCAATAGCGCGGATGAGGTGGACAGAAGCCTGTTCGACGGTGGCCTAGTCTCCTGGAGGCACTTTGCCAAAGCCGATTTCCCCAGACTTGCGCCAGCGAGTCGTATGAGAATGGCGAAGGAACATACCGGGAAATCGCGGAGCGGTTTGATGTTGGGGCGGCTTCTGTGAGCCGGTTCCTGCGGATGAATCGATATGGCGGCGACCTAACGCCGAAGGCCGCAGGTGGTGACCGACGTTCATGGATGGTGCCCTTGGCGGTGTTTGAGCACGTCAACATACTCATGCGCGACGAACCGAACTGGACCACGCAAGAACTCGCTGATCACATCGCAGAGGCTCACGACTTGGTCCTGTCACCCAAGCGGCTTGGGAAATTACTTCACGAGCTGGGATTCAGAGGTAAAAGGGGGGCTGCGGGCCGCGAGCATCCGCCAAACCCGCCGCCGTCCAACGACGAAAAGCCTATGTCGCTGATCGGGGCGATTTGGACACCTCGCGACTCGTATTTATCGACGAAGCCGGCTTTATCGTCGGCATGAATCGGCTGTACGGTGGGTCACTTGTCGGTGATCAAGCAGTCATCAGTCGAGAGACGAACGGCAAACGCTTGAGCGTCGTTGGCGCGATGGCTGCTGATGGTCCGCGCGGGATGATGTTCTTTGAAGGCACGTTAAAAACGGAGGTGGTGCTGGAGTACATCGACAATCACCTGGGTCCAAGCCTGAACGACAATGACATTGTCGTGATGGATGGATGCCCGGTTTACAAAGCCAAAGCGGTCCGGAAAGCGATCGAGAGCCATGGGGCAACCCTTGTTATTCTCCCGCCCTACAGTCCGGAGCTCAATCCGATTGAGCATCTCGGGTCGACCCTCAAGGCCCGTGTGCGGGCGGTGGGCACGAGTGCATGGAGTGAACTGGAGGCGCTGGTACATCGGACATGGTCTGCTTTGGAGCTTGGCTGTTACCAAAACTGGGTCGCAAGCTGCGGGTATCTGCCGCTTTTGCAGTCAACCTGATCGACCTCGGCTGTAGGAGAGCGGCGGCGGGCAAAAAATTGATACACAGTTTCAATTTGATGTCACGCGAATTGTAGTTGTTGAGAGTCTGGGTCGTATGTTGGTGTAGAAGCGACTGACTGAATGAGGACAAATCCCGCCGAAACAAGTGCCGACTCAAAGGCCTCGATATCGGGTGCGCTGAGCAGCGCGGGCGATGGCACCCCGACGCAGGCGGCGGTAGCGAAAAAGCCCGTCGCTGCTGCAGTTGAAGTTTGCGCCCGGAGCGATAGCATTCCATGCACACCAAACCAGGAGCGCCTCTGTCCTGCCCATGGGTATGAGAACTGTCCCGCAATACCGTCGGCCGACCGGTAGGCGACCGCAAGAATCTCGTCGCCTACATCTGGGTGGGTGCCGAGGTGACTGGTAATTACGTGGCCAACAGGGAAGTCCGTCTGTGCTGGAGTCGTGATTCCTCCGGGGGTTACCGCGTGTACCGCAGTCCCTGCCTCGGTTAGAATCTGGTACTCCGTGTAGTAGTCGGCCCCCAAAGCAGTTGGCATCGTGGTCGTTGTCGCTGACGTCACCTTTCCCCGAACGAATGTCCGGGCAGTTGGGAATGCACCGATGACCACGTCTTCTACCCCAGCGGGGCCGTTGACGGTGATGGTCTCGGTCGGAGTTTCAACTCCACCGGTGCTTGCCGCAGCCAGCGTGGTAAGCATCACAATGGTGTGAAACATGCAGACTCCCTTACTTTGGCGAGTAAATGTTATCGCATCGGTGGCATCGCGCGGTGCGTCCACGACCTCCAAAGCGGCCAGCGCCTCCCCCTGGGGTTGGGCTGCGACGGACGAAGGGGGGCATCGGGAGTTCCCGCTGGACACCGTGGAACCTGCTGTTGTGGCGGGTCTTCGACGTCAGCGGTGTGGCGTGCCCGACGTGCGGAAGGGGGATGGCGCTGCGCGCGGTGGTTCGGCCCCTGGTCCGGAGGACCGGTCCGGAGGGCCGGCGACGCTGAGCGTGCTGGCG
>JBLHSN010000268.1:0-8510 GCA_047626195.1 Myxococcota bacterium | reverse complement strand
GACCTATCAAGCCACTGTCGAAGGCGACATCGACCCTGGACTGGTTCAGCGCTTGGCCGAAGGAGTAGAGACCGCCCACGGTATCCATCCGGCCCGCGTAGACAGCATTGATGGCCAGGTTGTGACGTTGAGCATCACTCTCGGCAAGTACCGTATCGTCCGGCGCATGCTCGCCAATGCCGGTCACCCCGTCACAGCCCTGCATCGCGTGCGCTTGGGTGGCTTTTCCTTGGACGGTCTCGAAGAGGAGACCTGGCGGGAAGCAACGGAAGAAGAGATTGCTTGGGCAGAGCAGCTCACCAGCGGTGCGCTAAAGCCCAAGAAAGACAGCCCCGTACCGTCCTAGAGCGCCTGAAGTATTTCCAGAATCGCTTGGGCGGTTTTGCTCGCGGTCTCCTCACCCGAGACCACGTGGTCTGCCGCTTCGTACCCTGGCTTCAGCGGCAGGTAGATCCGACGTAGGTCGTCGTGGTCAGGCAATGTTCCCTCAAACCACGCGTAGTGGTTGGCCCCGTTCTCGCCAATGTCACGGCGAACGCGGCGCACTGCCGTATCGAGCGAGACTCGGACGTATATGAGGGTCGCCCCCTGGCTCACCAGAGCGCGGTTCGATCGATCGAGCAACGTACCGTGCCCCAAGGCTACGATCGGCCGCGGCGGAATGCGGAGGGCCTGTTTTAGCAGCGCCGTTTCATGTTCGGCCAGCGCCTGCAGCCCTTCGGCCACAACCAGAGCTCCCAGTGTCTTTCCGGCGCGATGTTCCACACCGCGAGGCAAGTCAACCAGACGGTACCCAGTCAAGCCAGACAGCACGTTTGCCACCTTGCCCAGCTTGGCGCCAAGAAACCCTGTCAACACTAGCGGTCGCGACAATGGCACCGACGGCGCCCAATCGTAGTAGCTACTCACCTGACCTCCATTATGCATGGAGCTGTATCGTACTTGACCGATTCCCCTGCGCGGATCACGTGGGGCCGCGGAGTGCTCCATGAATATCGCCATTGCCGGGGCCGGTGAAGTCGCCACCCATGTCGCCGAGCTGCTTTTGAAGCGTCATGCGGTGTCCCTCATTGTCCCAGAGGGCCTTCAAACCACGCGTTTGGACCTCATCGACGCACAGATCGTCCGGGGTTCCGCCACGTCTTCCACCATTCTCAGTGCCGCTGGCGTGGCTGGTTGTGGGGTGTTCGTCGCCGCAACGGACTCCGACGAAGCCAACCTTGTGGCGTGCGTACTCGCAGCCCGGCTCGGCGCAGGCCGAACCCTTTGCCTGCTGAACAACCCAACCGACCAGCACACCCTCGACGTGAACCTTGCCGAAACCCTGGGGATCCACGCACTCATCCGCCCCGCTGAGCAGCTCGCGGAAGAGATGATTCGCATTGTCAGCGTGCCCGGAGCACTCGACGCGCAGCACTTTGAAGGAGGCCGCGTTCGGCTGCTTCGTCACCTCGTGGAAAACGGTGCCCCGCTTATCAGCGGCCCCCTACACAGCTTGTCGTTGCCCAACAATGCCGTACTTGTGCTTGGCAAGCGCGGCCAAGAAGCGTTCATCCCCAACGGTGCCTCGGAGTTTCAAGCCGGAGACACCGTCACGGTCATGGGAACCCCACGCGGTGTTCACGAGGTGCTGTACCGTTTCCTCCGCTCCAGCGACCACGGATATGATGCCCAGGACGTGCTCATTGTCGGCGGCGGTAGCGTCGGCCTGTCTGTCGCTCAAGGTCTAGAGAGTGCTGGCTGGACGGTCAAAATTGTAGAGGCTGACCGCGATCGCTGCGAGGTCATTGCCCCGCTGATTCGCGGACTCGTCATTCACGGAGACGGCACCGACTTGGACCTTTTGGAACAGGAGCATGCCGAGGACACCGCGGTGCTCTTGGCCCTGACTAGCGGTGACCAGGACAACCTTCTCGTCAGCCTCATCGGCAAGACCCTCGGCATCCCACGCATCATCACTCGCGCTGACCGGCTGTCGAATGAGCGCTTGTTCGAGCGGGTAGGCATTGACGTGGTGCGCTCAGCACGCGGTGCTGCGATTCGTCGAGTGACGCACGACATCGTCGAAAACCGCTTCGAGATCAAAGCCGAGTTGGACCACGGAGACGTCCACATTGTCGACATCAAGCTCCCCAAGGACTTCCCGCCGACCACCCTCGCCGCCATGGCTACCCCGCTCTTTGCCGTCGTCGGCGCGTTGGTTCGGGGAGACAAGATCATCATTCCGCGCGGCGATACCACCCTGTACGCTGACGACCACCTGCTCATCGTCACCTCCACCGACTGTGAAGACGAAGCCCGCGTGCACTTCGCCTCCCCCCATGCGGCAGAGGCCGAGTAGATGCGCATCCAGGTCGTCGCCGCCATCATTGGCGTCATCACCCGCTACTTTGCCCTGGCCTTCGTGCTGCCTGTTCTGCTCGCCGCTTGGGACCGAAACTGGTGGAGTGTGGTGGCTTTCGCCAG
The DNA here is from genome assembly GCA_047626195.1 of Myxococcota bacterium. GTDB lineage: Bacteria > Myxococcota_A > UBA796 > UBA796 > CAJXTB01. Next base: position 6,044 of record JBLHSN010000268.1, on the reverse strand, counting down.
CTCTGCCGCCTTCGCTGGAGCGCTTGGAACCTTGGCATCGTGGAAGTTTAAAGCTCCAAAGAACTTCTATCGCGAAGAAGCGCTCGCTATTGTTGCAGGTACCTGGTTGGCTATCGCCTTCATGGGGGCTGTGCCGTACTCGCTGCTCGGACTGTCGCTGCCGGACGCCATCTTTGAGTCCATGAGTGGATTCACCACCACCGGCGCCACCATCCTGACCGATTTCACCCTGTACGATCGGTCATTCTACCTGTGGCGAGCCATGACTCAGTGGTTCGGCGGACTCGGGGTCATTGCCCTGTTCGTGGTTGTTCTACCGGCCCTCGGTATTGCTGGTCGCCAGCTGTTCTTTGCCGAAGCCTCGTATTCATCCGGCGATTCAGTCGCTCCACGAGTTCGGCAAGCCGCCTCTCGTGTATGGACGCTGTATTGCATGCTCACCGCGGTGTGCTGTGCCAGCCTAATGGTCACCGGCTTCCCGCTATACGAAGCCTTTGTGCACTCGCTGACCACACTGGCCGCCGGTGGGTTCTCGCCAAATAGCTCCAGCATCGCCGGCTACCAAAACCCCGGCGCTGAGTGGGTGCTGGTAGTGTTCATGTTCCTCGCCGGTGCCAGCTTCCCACTCCAAGTGCGGCTGTTCACAAAGGGGCCGCGAGAACTCCTAAAAGACGACGAGTTCTATTTCTATGCTCTGGTCTGCGGCGGTGGTGCCTTGGCGATTGCAGCACTACTCACCGGTGGCGTTCCAAGCTTTGAGAGCCTGCGAATGGGCGCGTTCCAGTCGAGCAGCCTCATCTCCAGCACCGGCTTCGCCTCGACCGACTTCGACAAGTGGTCGTTAGCGACCAAGATGGTTCTCGTTGTAGTCATGATCATCGGCGGGTGCGCTGGCTCCGCTGCCGGTGGCCCAAAAGCGATTCGGCACCTGCTTGCTGGTCGGCACATCATCCGCGAAATTCGCCAGGTCTTGCACCCACGCGCCGTGCTTCCCGTCATCTACTCGGGCCGTGGTCTGCCCGACCAAGCCATGCGCGCCGTGTTCACCCTCGTGCTGCTGTATGTTGGCGGTTATTTCGTCATTGGCGCCATCCTCGTTGCTGGCGGCATGACCCCCATGGACGGGTTCAGCGCAGCACTGGCCTGTCTGTCAAACGTCGGCCCCGGATTCGGTGTTGTGGGCCCCATGGGGAGCTTTGGTACGCTACCCTCGTGGATGAAAATACTACTGACGGGGACCATGTGGATTGGGCGACTCGAGATCTTGACCGTGCTAGCTCTGCTTCACCCAGACGCCTGGTATCGGGTGCGCTTGCGGCAGTCGGCTTAGCCTTTGCCGGCTGCTCCGAGTCCAGCGCAGTCTTGTCCGTCTCCCCAGTCATGCTTCCCGGCAGCGGCTACATTGACGTGACCGTCCAGGTGTTGGACGGCACCGAAATCAACCTCAATGACGTACGTCTCGGCCCGCACCACCTCATCGGCGCCGAGCTCACCGGAATCACCCTCACCGGCGTATTTCAGGGCGCGCAGGCCGGAGAGATCGCCCTGTTTTCGGGCGGTCAGACCTGGCCAACAGACGCTACCGTTGACGAGCCTGCACACCCTCACCTGGCACGCATCGTCACCATCGGAGCCTCTCTCGGCATGGGTGTACAAGGCGGAACACCGTCGCGGCAAGGCGCGCTCATGAGTCCATCGGCCCAGCTCGCTCGGGCCACCGGCGGCATGCACACACTGCCTTTGCTCACTCCAGGTCTTCTTCCACAGATCGGAGCTTCGGACCTGCGACCACCACCGTCGTGCGCTGCGCCAGGAACCGCCAGCTTTGTAAGTGCGGCTGCACTGGACGTTGTGGCTACCGCAATCGACCCCGACTCAGGTCAGTTCGACTACGCCTTCACCCGACAAGACGCTGAGCTGCTTCCGATGAACCTAGCAGTCGGAGATTTCCGTGTAGGCACGCTGCTAAACGGCCCTGACCGCTTCAGCCAGACCTTCTTGGCCCACTTGGTGTACGACGCCGAGGGCGGCATCGGCGACCCCGTCTCTGATGTCCCGTTGGACTTCCTCAGCGAGCTTGACCCTACGACGATCCTGCTGTTCGACGTGTACGGCAACGACGTCATCACCCCCATTGCCTCCAGCTGGCGCCTAGACCCGGACGAGATGACCCCACTGGAAGAGGCGCAGCCGGATCTCATCGCAGTCATTGAGCGACTCGCCGAGACAGGCGCCGAAGTGTTCATTGCCACTCTGCCTCGTCCATCGCTCATCGCCATCACTGCATCGCAGAGACAGACCGCCATTCGCAACCGCATGCAAGCTGGCGACACTGTTGAGCAAGCCGAAGCCTGGGCCGATGACCGCCTTGCCGCCATAGACGCCCGCGGAGCCGCCTTGGACACGACTGTACGCGAACAAGCGGAGCGGTTCGCCAACGTCTACGCCGTACCGATCAATGCCACCCTTGTCCGTATTGAATCCGAGGGCATTGTGGTTGGCAACGAGGTCCTGACTCCACGGGCGTTCGGCGGCCTGCTGTCGACCGATGGCATCCACTTCAGCGACACCGGCTACGCGCTTCTGGCCAACGAGACCCTGGCGGTCATGGAAGATGCCTGGGACGTCACCCTACCTCGGGTAGACCTACAAGCCTTGCGTGCCCAGGACCCCTGGAGGGCCGAACAGCTTGCGAGCGATGGACTCGATGTCGAGCGGTGCGCCGAATACGAGCCAACACGCTAAAGATGCGTCATGCACACACTCCTGACCGTTATTTCTCTGTTCGGCCCACTCGGTTTGCTCGGCTGCGTGCCAAGAGCACCCGCAGCTTTCATAGCTCCTGACCATGTGCGAGCCGTTCGCGACCAGATCGACTGGGACGCCGCAGGTACAGAAGCAAGCGCCCAGATGGCCGACTACCTCCGTATTGAGTCGGTCAATCCAATCGACGCCAACCCCACCGGCCAACGCGACGCCGCCCAGTTCCTCGCCGACATCCTCGCCAAGGATGGTATCCGTAGCGACATCGTCGAATACCGACCTGGCCACGTCAACCTCATCGCCACACTTCCAGGATCCGGTGAACAGCAGCCACTTTGCTTACTGTCCCACCTCGACGTTGTCCCCGGAAATGCCGAGCATTGGGACAACCCGCCCTACTCAGGAACGATAGACGACGAAGGCCGAATCTGGGGACGTGGTGCCTTGGATATGAAGTCGCTCGGCCTAATGGAAACCCTGACGATGTCCTACTTGGCACGGCTCAATGTCCCGCTCAACCGCGACATCATCCTGCTGGCCGTGTCCGACGAAGAGGTCGACAACACCGGTGCCCGCTGGGTCGCCGACCACTGGGACGACATTGGCTGTAGCCACCTCATCAACGAAGGCGGCATTGGCGTCGAGGATGCTCTGTTCGATGGCCAAGCCGCGTACTTCATCAGCGTTGGCGAGAAAGGAACTGCCTGGGTCGACATTGTGGCCACGGGAGAGCCGAGCCATGGGTCCACACCCCTGCCAGATCAATCCCCTGACCGTCTGATCAGCGCCCTGTCGGACCTCGAGCGGCGAAAGGTTCGCTACCGCATCCCCGAGCCCATGTACGAGCTCTTAGACGCTGCAGGACGCCACAAGCGCGGGCTCACTGGAGCTGTTCTGACCCGACCGTTCTGGGTTCGGACCTTAGCGAAGGGAAAGCTGCTCAACGAGCCCGCTGTACGTGCCACTGCGAGCAACACGTGCAACGTCACCGGTCTGCTCGGCGGCGGTTCGCACAACACTGTCTCTGGACGCAGCGTGGCCCACTATGACTGCCGCCTGCAGCCCGAGACTGAGCCAGAAGCATTCGTGGACGAGCTGCGCGAGCTCATTCAAACCGACGGCGTTCATATTGAAGAGGTTGGCCTGGTTCAAGGCTCATGGAGCCCCATCGATGATCCCCTGTATGAGGCGATTGCCAACTACGTTACCGAGGACCAACCGGACGCTGTAGCTGGACCCGTGCTGTCGGTTGGTTTCACCGACTCCATTTTGTTGCGACCGCTCGGTGTGCACGCCTACGGAATTGCCCCCATCCGTGTCACCCAAGACGAAGCCTTCTCCATGCACGGTCACAACGAGTACATCCGAGAAGACGACCTACGAGATGGGCTGTATCGCCTGCTGTCCATTGTCACCGACCAGGCAACAACACCTTAATTTCCGGTCGCGCGCGCACTAAACAGGACGTTCGCGTTTTGATGCCCCCACTCGGTGGGGGGTACCTTGAATGACACCTGACACAAAAACGGCTGGCCAATCGGGACCATGGTCGCCACGAGGGTCTCCATAAACATCACCTCGACAGCATTCTGGATGCCGCCGGTCTGAGGCGAGCTGAACCAGACCGTAGCAGCCCCTTCATTGTGGCCATCCAACCGCACGTAGACCTCTACGTGCGTAGTGGCATCGGCCATTGCCTGCGCCGCGGACGGAATGTGGATGCCATCGAGGCGTTCGCCGCTCTGCTGTTGCCGAGCTCGACGCGGAATCGGAGTCATGACCGGAGTACCACCGGCGGACCGGTACGCACCGGCACCCGGTGAAGTGACCCCACCAGTCGGGAACACCGAGATGTCCGGCCCCATGGTGGTGGTGCCAAAGAACCCAGGCCGGCCGTTCGTCGGAGCCGGGGTGCGAACGCTTTGGATACCAAGCGAGTCATCTGCATTACGCACAACGGTCAGCTCAACCGTGGCCACGTACCAAGATGTTGAGTCGTCGTCGATGCGCGCTCCGGTGCGCGGGCGCAGTCCTCCGTTCGCCACGTGGCCAAAATCAACACGCTGACTACCGATCTGCGGGACTACCGAAGTTACGGCACCGGTCTGCGGATCTGTGGCACCCCGGACTGCAATCGTCAAAGGGGGCGATGCGACCGCGACATGAGCCCCCAGTGCGCCCACAACCACAAGCCCTGCACTTACAACCGCACCACACCAAGTCCGCCTAAGGCGGGTTCGGGAAGTCGATTGTGGAGATAGCACCATGAAGTCTCAGTTTGTAGTGAGCAACTCTTATACCATCGGACCATACCGGAGGTGTTCAACCTCCGATATCACTGTAGCCGCCATTGTTACACCTTGCCCAACAAGTGCCCATCACAACATGCAACCCTCGGCTTGCGAATCAATAAGGTCTCAACGAATAAAGCCGAACTTCCTAGAGGAAGCTCGGCTCATTGCTGCGCAGAAAAACTGCGATTTTCTACTCGACGCTGAGGTAGTGAACCTGTCCAGCCACGGCGGCGGCAACCACATGACCGTCACCCGAGAGGGACAGGTCACGTGCTGCGCTGATGGTTTGTGCTTGGTTGACAACGTCACCCGTGAGGCCGTCTAGCAGCATCAAGCCGCCGGTCAGATCCGCGTACTCAACGCTGACGAACACGATGCCGCGAGCACCAGCCGCTTCCAAGTCAACCACGCCGCCTCCGACGGTAGCGGTCCACTGGACCATACCGGAGTCCGTCATGGCCGTGATGATGTTCTCGCCACGGTTTGCGGTGTAGAAAAGGTCCAATCCTGCGTCCCAAGAGACTAGATTCTGCGAGTCTGCGACGGACTCCGAACCTGCCGGGGTGACCCGGTTGAGACCGGCCGATGTGTTCACAAGGGCCACGCCGGCACCGGAAACGTCAAAGCCACCGATGCACGCGCCGGCTGCAATCGCCTGGCCGTTGATATCGCCGCTGGGTGCAACCCAGGAGACTTCACAACCGCCGCCATCATTGTCGATGGTTGCAATGCCGTCGTCCGTGAATCGGGCATCCAGCGAGGCAATGTCGTAGGTGGCGACAACGCCACTGTCCCAGTCGTCATACTGGATGAGGTTGATGTCGCTGGGAGTGATGGTCAGGCCAATCACACCCTCGCCGTCAACATCCGGCAGAGCATCCGTCATTTCTTCTTCTTCGTTCCAGTTGGGATTCACGTCGTTTCCGATGGACCCACTGTCAACGTAGACCTGACAGGTCGTGCCATTCATGGCCGCGCCGCCAGTGA
>JBLHSN010000267.1:0-8526 GCA_047626195.1 Myxococcota bacterium | reverse complement strand
ATGCTTCTCGAGAGCTTTGGTCGGGCCGTTGCACGCGCCGAAGGCACGCTGGTCGAGTGACGCGACTATTTGGTGGTGACGCAGAACTGGGTGACCCGTCCACATACCGAGCCTTCCTGGATTAGCGGAACTTGGACCGCAGCCCAATACAGCTGGCCATCAGAACAGTGTGCCGTGCACGTCCCGGCACCCGGTAGGTGTCAGCAGTGCTCTCAGCATGCGGAACCTTCCAACCCCCACCCAGCGGGTGAGGCACCCCCGCCACTTCGACAGCGCCACACCGCGCGACAACACCGTTGCTGTCTACGTCTCAGCGGCCTGAAAGTCCGAATTACTCGAACGCGAGTGACGGATACTGCCCGGCGGCCAACACCCATGGCGCTGTCCAGCCGATAAAGCCGGGGTTGTTCGGGTCTTGCAGCTCGCTGGTCGTCATGCCAACGCCGCCGGCAGAGTGTACGGTGCCGGTGACCTCGATGTCCCAGAACGAATCGACCACCGTCACAGGTTCAGGGTCCCACGACACCAGACCGCTCGCTTCAATGCCGGAATGAGAACCGCTTGCAGTCATCGGACTCGCCGAGAACGAGCGACGAATGATCGGCCCCGAGCCGCTGTAGGATTCACCAACAATGCCACCGACCCAGTGCACGCCACTCAGGACGCCATCGCTATAGCAATCTTCGATAATGCCGCCCGACTGGACCGCCGTAACACCTCCCAATCGGCTCCCAGCAATGATGCTCATGTGCGAAGCGCAGCCCGACAACCGACCGCCTGACAAGTGCTGAACGATGCCGCCAACCTTCCACGACTCTCCAGCATCAATGCTGCCAAAGCTCACGAGGTTCTCGCACACCCCGCGGCACGAGTTGACCACACCGCCGACAAACCCGGTGTTGCCCTGGCTGATGATGTCTCCGTCGAAGACCACGTCGGAAATCGTGGTTCCGGCGACCGCCATTTCCACAACGCCGGACACAAAACCATCCGTGCCAGTCAGCGAGGCCCCTGTCACGCGAACCCGTTCAACGACGCCACCTTCGGTGAGTGAAAGAGCCAGAACAGCCAACCCCTGCCCACCGCTCAGCGTGGGACGGCTGACCGCTAAATCATGCACGTGGCCGCCTTCCAGCAGGCGAAACAGAGCCAACTGACCGGCAGCATCAGTATACGACCAGTCGGTAATGGCGAAGCTGCCACCATCTAGAACGCCGCTAAAAACCTGAATAGGAGCCAATTCAGCACCGGTGAGGTCGATGTCACTGTACAACCGGAATGCCGCGTCGGAATCCGTTCGAATGGCATCAAGGTGAACTGCAGAACAGACGCGCCACGGCTCGGCCGTCGTCCCGTCTCCACCACCAAATGGAGCGCCGGCCGGGTCACAGTCCACGACGGGTGGCGCCGAGACCGTGACATTCACCTCGACGGAGCCCCCTTCTGGTGCGTCTGTGTGAACGACGATGAGCCCAGATGCATCTTCCGACGTTGTACCCACCCACGAAACAGAGAGGGTCGTTGATTGGCCAGGTTCTACCAACCGGAGCGGAGCGTCGGATATCAAAAACCGGTCTTCGGCCAAGAAGACCTCGATGTTTTCGATGAGCAGATCGTCACCACCAAGGTTCGACACCACGATGTCCTGACTATCCCCAAGCTGCGGACTGTCGAAGTGCACGGCCATGGGACTTACCGACAATATGGCGATGGGCGCCTCCGCCTGAACATCTGGCAAATTGGTAATGCCCACATCCGTGTCACACCCCACAAACAACAGACATGCTGGAAGGAAAAGACGAGGCATTGATGACTCCGGGTTTCGGGTGTCATCTCCTTATATCGACGGGGCGAAATTGGAATCCTACGTGATTCCTACACCAAGCTACGGCCGTCACTTCCGTCGCATTTTGATCCTTAGACCGATACGCGCTGAACATCTTCGGGGGAGGAATCATGACTCGCTTTGCAGCCCCTATGTACGTTACCGGGGCGAGCGATGGGCTTGATGGAAGAAACCGGCGCAAGGGTGCGTTCGGGGTGGCCGCCAACTGACGACGTTGTAACTGGTTATTACTAGGAAGGTGGCGGCCGAACTGGGCACGCCAAAGCGTCGGGTTTGAGACCAAGACCGATGCTCACCCTTGTAGTTATCCAAGTTGAGAATATCACCTGGGTATCGGGCAAAGCGCTCACCATGAACACCGCTGACCCCTCTCAACCCGGTGAACAACTACACGCCGTACTGCGGCGTACGCGTCAACACTGGCATCGCGTACGAAGTCACCCTAGGCTCCGACCCCCCAGTGGTCGCGGGTCTCGACGGCACGTCCCTGTTGTACACGAACGACATTGAGCTCACCGCGCAGGCAAATGTCGGCGAGCACGAGTTGGCAGCGGCCAATGTACCCGGTGGCTCTGACTGCACGAGCGACTCGGCCAGCATCGTGTTGGACTCCGCCGGTCAGTAGCTGCGAACCCGTCGCAAATGTCTCACTCACCGCGCCCCGGATAGGGACGCGCTTGCTTGAGGTACAAGATCGGCTCCTGATTGAGCCCATCGTCATCGAACTTGAACTCGGTATCCATGGCGTAGAATGGGGCACTCCCGTAGGCTGGGGCGAAGTAGTTGTGAACGGCCCGCAAGGCTCCACCAAGCTCGAATGCCTGCGCGTCCGACAGTACGGTCTCGCCTTCAGGAACCAGGCTGCTGTGCGCCAGATAGACAATCGGCTGACCCGGCAGGTCAAAATAGTACAGAAACTGGTCGGAGATAACGCCTGCATCCGGCTGTACAACTGACTCTTCGCCGTCTTGCACGTTGACGTAAAACGCGGATTCCACACCCGATGGGTCGAACAAGTTTGCGGTAATCGCCACGCCATTGGCCTCTTCATCCGGAAAGGAACGATGTGACAGAAGGGCCATTCCAACCGCCTTGTGGTCGATACCCCAGTAGTCCCGCTCCTCGTAAGCGCGTTGACCCCAGACACTGGCCCAGACCTTCTTCATCGCCTCATCAACCGGTTTGTCGGGGTCTGTGGGGTCGCCTGTCTTGGACGTATACAGACCCGCACCGGTGAAGGTACCAAGGTCCTCGGCATTGGTGCTGGAGCGGAAGCGCATACGGGTGGTTCCGTAGGGGCCTTCCAGGATTTTTGTCGAGACGTCCGCCAGCAGATCGGGGTCGATAGGCGCGGCTTTGATGGCGTCGCGAAGTGCTTGCAGCTCGACAGAGCGCACGAGCGGGTCGGAACGAAACGCCTCGTCTGCCAGCATCTCATCGACTCTGGCCCACAGGTTGTGCGTCTCCATGTGCTGGTTGTAGTAGTACACGGGAATCGCGAAGCCGGGCGGCGACGGGACGGCGTCTCCAATCAACGACAGTCCACCGTAATGCGCCGCTTTTCCACCGAACGCGGGGACCGCTTCGGACAAAGCAGCCGACAACGACTGACCCTCCAAGTTCAACAAGTCCACGTCATCGGTAATCGCGGTGACCATCAGGTCCATTTCACCAATATCAATGGGTTCCGGCCGGTTTTCTTCCCACCAAGTGTCCGCCTCGGCAAGAGTCACTTCCTCCACCGTCCAGTCATTGGCCGTCACTGTCAAGCGAACCCAAGCACCGTCTAACCCCCGGAGTTCTTCGTTATCAAAAGCGCCACGTAAGGCCATGTTCGGCGTACCGCGGTTCTGCGACAACACATTGATGTGCGACAGAGGCGTCTGAAACGCAGCGGTAATGATGCCGGCCACAACCGAGATGTCGTTCGGAATCGCGTCCAGGACGACCAGTGCCCGCGGGTTGACAAAAGACTCGTCCACATCTGCTGCACGCTTAAAGGAAACCTGAGCCACGGTCTCGCCCAAGTTCAGAGGCTGAAAGTCGATGCCAGTAAACAGCTCATCCGTTGTGATGATGGGGATATCGTCTGGAAGGTCGACTGTGTTGCGCATGACGGTGTCTGACGACGGATGCAGCATAAGGTCAGACCCCATCCATGCGTTGTCGCGAATCGCATCGAAGGCACCCTCGATCATTTCGGCGCTAGCGGTGTCGTAGGGGGCCAGCTCGTAGGTCCACACATCGGGCCCCGAGTAGTAGGTCACCGCGCCCAACACGAAGCGACGGTCCGGACTCGTGTACTCGGTCTGATTGAACGTGGAGAGTTCGGGGACAAAGGGCAAGCCGCCACCGGACAGGGTGGCCGATGCGAAATCCCAATGAATCGGGAAACGGTTGCTGTTCATAAAGTATAGCCTGTCGCTATCGGAGCGATCGACAAGGGTCTTGGCGGAGCGAGCGCCAGGAATACTTGAGTCGAAGGGAGCTGCAGCCAGTGACTCAAAGTCCTCCGGGCAGCCTAGGCGTGGTGCAGAGTTTGGCGCGTTCCCGTCGGAAATCTCGCAGACCCAAGGTGTATCGGTATCAACGGTGTCGTTGGTTGGACCAGGACATGCCGCAAGAGCAGCAGTCAATGACAAGGTGATTAGAGGGCGCATGCAGTCTCCAGACGTCGAGTATCGCCGTAGTACATCCGTCATCGCCGGAAATAGGCATCAATGCGAGCAACTTCTTTTCGGACGCCATACCGTTCCGAAGGCCATCGGAGGTCCCGTGAGAGCACCACTCATCCTGTCGCTGCTGCTTACCGCTTGTCCTGGCTCAGAGTTGGACTCCGACAGCAATGCCGACACAGGGATACCCGAAGCGCTGGAACCACCTGAAGGAGACGTCGCAACCGTCGCGCTCGCCGGTGACTGTCCACTGGACGAACACTATGGCGCGTTCACCATTGCCGACTTCGAGACCTACACCATCGTCGATGGTGCCGTGGCGGACTCAGTGGTGCCAGTGACCATCACCCCACAAGTCTCGGCCGAAGGCGACTGTCGACTCTTGGTTCGCAACAACCCGTTCTGTGAAGGCGGCTGCGCGCAAGATGAGACCTGTGACTTCGACGGCACCTGTCTGCCGTACCCACAAGCTCAGAACTTGGGTCAAGTCACCGTGGCTGGCCTAATCGTAGACGTGCGTATGGACCCTGTTCAACCAGGCTTTCGCTACTTCAACACCTCGCTTCCCCATCCCGCATTTACCGCCGGTGACCTCCTTCAGCTGCGCGCGGATGGCGGAGATTTCGCGGCCTTCGACCTCCACGGAATAGGTGTGGAACCCCTGGTTATCTCCGCTGATGACTGGGTGATTGCAGCAGACGAAGACATGCAGGTCACCTGGACCTCCGCATCTGGGCGCGCTCAGATCCGGCTCGCTCTGCGTATTGACCAGCACGGCTCTTCCCCCGCCACCGTGTTCTGCGACTTTGACGACGACGGACAGGGCACCATCCCAGCTCAACTCGTCGACGAACTCATCAATGCCGGCGTCACAGGCTTTCCAAGCGGATCACTCGCCCGCCAAACCGTGGACCAAGCGCACGTCGGCGGCGGCTGTGTGGACCTCATCACCCGGTCTCAACGAAGCCCAAATGTGCGCGTAGCAGGGTTCACTCCTTGCAATCGTCAAGAAGACTGCCCGGAGGGTCTGACCTGCGACACTGTGAACCAGATGTGCGAGTAATCGCCTGAACTCCGTTCATCGGTTTAGGACATCGCCGCCCCAGTCTTTGCCGGGAATACCAACAACGATTTCTTGCACCTGATTTCCGTTGAAGGGCATGGACAGGTACAGGGCGTCTTCTCGCCACCCGTCGGCGCCGCTCCCCCACAACAGGGCATGGCCGTAGTCCGAGGTCCCAGACTCTGTCCCAAACGGGTCTTCCCAGTTCACCAATGAGGTGACCCCTCCGGTCGGCGTGACCCGGTAGAGGGTCGTCGTCCAAAAATCTGCGATGTACAGATTTCCACACGCATCCACGCCCATGGTGTCATGCCAGCCCCCACCGAGCGCAGGCACCAGGACCGATGGCCCTACCGAAAACCCACCGCTGCTGTCCACGCTCCACTCAAACACCGGAGCTCCTTGCTCCTCGGTCCCCTCTTCAGCGAACGTAATGACGCCCGCGTAAAGCCGGTCATTGTTCAGGCCAAAGCCAATGGCGTGTGGTTCATTGTTCTGAACATCGCTCTCGTCCGCCAACGTCTCCACGGTCCCATCTTCGGGATCAACACGCGAGATCCCCTGCCGTCCAGACGTATACAGCTTGCCGTTTGGCCCCAGCACCACGCCATAAGCAAAGTGGTCACCGACCAAGATCTCGCGGCCTCCCTGTTCGGAGAGCTTCCATAAGCCGCCGTTTTCGGCGGATGACACCACCAACTCACCCGTTGGCAGAAACACGATTTGTTCGAGCTCGCCCAATCCCGGAATCCAAACCTCACTCGTACCATCGGCCTGAGTGCGGATCAGCGCATTGCCATCGCTCCCTACCAAGCGGCCGGCGCTATCAAAAGCGAGGCCGTGGTAGGCGCGGGCGCCTGCAATAAGACGTGTTTGTGTCGGAGCAATCGGAACCGCGTCGCAATCATAGATAACGACAGGTTCATCGGTCCCACTTGTACCGTCCCCTGTGTCGGCGTCGTCCGATGCTGGGCATCCGGAGAGTAGGAGTAGTACTGGAATCGCGAATCGGATGGGACCTCCACAGGTTGCGCTGACTGGCTCGACCTTCCGTTTCGACAACCCGGACAGTCTCTCCGAAAGTAACCGAAACGCACATGCCTCGTTCCCCAATCGCATCCATGCGTTTTTGAGGCCATGCACTACTAAAGCGCTACGTCCGTGCCAAGAATGTACCTAGATCTCTACGCCGACCTTTCATCCACCGGAGGTGTCGACGAGTCGGCAGGGCGAAGGCCAGACCTTGTCCTGATCGAGAACCGGCACCGATCGAACTGTCCGGCCAGGTTTCCTGGCGACCATGAATTGGCAGATCGGAAGCCCTGATTCCGGCACATGCAGCCAGAACGAACCGTCCGTGAAGGCGACCGACAAGTCACATGCCCACCGCCAAACCACTCTCCGGTACGCCTCCACGGGGACCCTTTCACGCCGGGTTCATCCATAGTTCGGCTGATGCGAACACCAATGAATCGGCAGTTCCCCAACAGTTGACTAATTTCGTGGTAAACCCCCGGCATACTGGAGGTCTACATGACCAGTCTTCTACTCATTGCAGCGCTGACCACGGCCGCAAACGCCCAAGATGGTGGGTTTGACGGTCACGGCTACACCCAAGTGCCATCCGACGGAAACGTTGATGATGCCGTTAACCTCTGGCGTCCAGAGACCCAAGAACGAGGTACTTGGGGTTTCGAAGCTCTCTTCGAGTACTCGAAGAACAACGTTGTTCTCATCCGGGGAGAAGGCGAAAATGAAACACGTAGCTCGCTCCTCACGGATACCATCGGTGTAAACCTTGGTGGCCATGTGTCCCTGCACGAACGCGTCGCAGCTGGACTATCGATGCCCGTCTGGTTTACCGCTGGCGGAGACTTCGGCGACGGCGGACCCGCAGTGGGTGACCTGCGGGTTGCTGTTCCCCTTGGAATTATTCTGCGGGACCCAGAACGGTCCAGCTTCGGCCTGTCCGTAGTTCCCGGTCTTCGCTTGCCAACGGGCAACACAGGCCGTCTCCTCGGCGACCAAGGTGTCGGTGGAGAAATCATCCTCGCTCCAGGCTGGGGCAACGATACCTGGGAGATCACCGGCAATATCGGTGCTGGCTTTGGGTCGAGCGACCCGTTCGAAAACCTCAATCCCGGCAACCACCTGATGCTGGGTCTGTCGGGCGGCTGGCACTTTGAAGATCGCTACGGCATTCGCGTCGAGGCCTGGATGAATCCGGCTCTCAAGGGAAGCGAAGTCAGCGGTAAGGGAAGCCCGGGCGAAGTCGCTCTCTCGGCGCGCGGCAAGTTGATCGACGCGCTCACCGGTACTCTGTCCCTTCAGACCGCCGTGACGCCCGGAGCCGGTGCGAGCCAGTTCCGGCTGCTGGCAGGCGTTGTCGTCAATAACAAGAGCAAGGCCATGGATTCGGACCGTGATGGTCTGACCGACGACATGGATACCTGTCCCAACGAGCCAGAGACCCCCAATGGCTACATGGATGAAGACGGCTGCCCCGACCAATTGGCCAGCTTGGCCGTTACCGTGCTCGACCCTAACAACGACCCAATGCCGGGCGCCGAAGTTCGCATCAACGGCGATTTGATTGGCATCACAGACGGCAGCGGACAGTTGATGGTCACCAACCGCCTTCCAGGCAACGCTGACATCACCATCACAGACCCGTCCGGAAGCAGCGAATCAAAGGGCCAATCCATTGACCTGCCCGAAGGAAGCAGCAATGCAGAGTTCGGCCAGATCTGGCTCCCCGGAACCATCCAAGTCATCGCTCGCAATGGCAACGGTGACCCGGTGGATGCAGCTATCTCTTGGACCGGAACCGAAGGTTCTGGCAGCGGTACCCTCGGCAACGACGGCGACGAGATCCTTGTGCTCGGACCAGGAAGCTGGGAGCTGTTCGCCCGGGCGGATGGCTTCAAGCCAGAGCGTCGCGT
>JBLHSN010000266.1:0-8532 GCA_047626195.1 Myxococcota bacterium | reverse complement strand
AGCCGGACAAACAGACCGTTGCCCATGAGTTGATTCATGTCCTTCAGTCGGGTGGTGGGTCTGCCGAACAGGTGGAGTCAACTCGCCATCCCGCGGAGCGCGAGGCGGCTGCTTTGGCCCCACAGGTCGCTGCCGGACGTGCAGTGTCGGTGACCGGCAGTCGAGGCCCGGGTCTACACCGTGAGGCCATCGGTGAAAGCGAGACGGACAAGCCGACCGCATTGAGCGTGGACGTCGGTCAGAAACCTCTGGACCCTATTCGCCTAACGTGGGACCCCGCAGCGTTCGAATTGGGCGGAGACACGGCGTCTGCTGGCGCACACCTGACCTTTGGACTGCACTTGATTCCGGTGGAAGACCCGTCTGACTCGCTGAATGTCATGGTGAACACCACCATGTTTGCATCTGCCAGCGCCTTCGCCAAAGGGTCGCTATCTGGCGAACGGAAGACTGAAAGCGGCCCTGCGCAGGCCAATCGCATGACCGGTGAAGCTAGTGTTTCCGGGAGTGTTGAGACCAGCTTGGGCGCGCAGTTCACGAGCCACTGCAGACACAGCCGAGCATCCTACGAGCGCGTTCGCACGGGTTTGTTGGGAGTCCAACAGGTCATGGATGAGGCGATTGAAGCCTACCGAGAAGGGGTCGAACTTGCGCGCGATGTTCAGAAGCACATCACGCGTATGAAGTCTGCAGCGAGCAGTCTATCGGCCGCCTACCGCGGCATTCAAGATGTCCTCAATACCGGAGAAGATGCGGGCGAATGGGCGGGCGAGCTGGTCTTGCTCGGGCAGACACTCGGAGCTCTGCTCATCGAGCTGCATGCAGCCGGCGATGGCGCAGTCGCGGTCGTTGGAACACTCATGGGCCAACCTGACGCTGCCCAAGCGCTTGAAGGCGGGGAATCCTATGAACTGCGCATGCAAGCGAATGCGAAGGCGAGCGGTGCTGTCAGTCTTGGCGGAGATATCGTATCGGCCGGTACCTTGATGTTGGCGGGCGACGTTGCCGTGTCGCGAGATGCGTCTGCGAGCTGGGACCGGGTGTTTCGTGTGGACGGCAACGACAGCGGGGACTCGGTAGACATCCACATTCACTTCGAGAGGGCGGGAGACCAGGCCAGTAAGGCAGCGGTCGGTGCTGGGCGGTCCGGCGTGACGATGGGGGTGGCGACGTCCGGCAAGACTCAGCAGTCCGACGGCCATTCCGTGAACCTTCGACTGCAGAAGTCGCATCCGCAGTTCGGCGCGCTCTACGAACGGGCATTTGACGCCATGACCCCAAGTCAGCTGATTGCGCTGACCCACCACAAGGAGCTGATCTACGATGGTGGTACGGGTATGGGCGTGCTGAGCATTGCCATGGACAAGAACTGGGCACGCGAACACGCCAATGCCGGCGTTCTGAAGGCGCGAGGGGCGCAAGCCACACTGGGTACACAGCACGAGGGCAATCACGAGAGTCATGTTGTGATTGACTACGAGACTGCGCAATTGCATCGTGCCAGCACCCAAGCGAGCGGCGAGACGTCTGTGACGGGTACGTTCGAACCCGGTGAGAAGGGGGAGAAGTTTGGCCTAGAGAGCGCGAAGGCGTCGCTGGGCTTTGCGCGAAATGCGTGGGCATATGACGGCAAGACGGCGTCTTTCTCCGGTGCAGGTGGCACCCTGATCGAGGCCCTTGGGCGCATTCGCATTGCCATGGGGGAGACCGCCATTCGTGGTCTGGTGGCGAGAGCGCACAATGTCTCGGATTGGGAGGACGCATGCCTCTTTAACCGCGGCGGGGAGATGTGGGGCCACTGGCGCGCGCTCGGCAAAAACCTGAAAGCGACCCTGGCAGACCCCAGTGCGCGGCAGATTGACCTGTCGCTATCGCCATTGGGCGCGGAGAGAACCTCCGCTCGATTCTCCGCTGCAGTGCTGGGTGCTGCGGATGGCCCCGCGACCGTTATTCATGACCAGCCGTACATCCCACTCGCAGCACTCCGTGAATGGCAGACCTTCCTCGCGGCAGACCTGTTGTCGGGGTTCATTGCCGAAGCGTCGTCACGGGAGGGCGCCGAGGTCACAACCAACCTCTTCCTCATTGCGCGCGGCGTCCACTATGAATCGGGCGCCAACTTTGGTGAGACTGCCGCCGGCTATGCAGAAGTGGGTGTCGAGCTCGAAGGACATGTGGTCCATGCGGACGGCACACCCATGAGCGACCTAGATTGGTTTACCAAGGTCGAAGACCGCTCCATCCACTTGGTCAGCGACTTGGTGACGGCCCGGGATTCGGCGGTTCTTGAACAGCAAACCGAGCGGTCTCGGCAGTTGGACACCGGCGGCGTCATCGAGCACACACCGGACCAGCAGTTGGTGCAGCGAGCTGGGGCCCAGCTGTCGGAGCTTGAGGCTGTGTTGGCCCAGATCGATGGAATGAACCCCGTCCAGTTCGAAAACCCGAACGCTATGGCCTCGATGGCCCGGTTTGCGACGCAGCGCCATGCTGAGCTGGCCGATGCATTGTCCAATTACCATGATGCCTATGGCTGGCATGTCAGCCGCAGTGGCTATGCGGTTTCTCTGGATGGTACCGAGTACAACGGGGAGACGCAGTCGGGTGCGCAGAACAACGGGGATGCGCGCGATGCCGACACTCGCGCTGCCGAACGCCTCGCCTTGTCGATGGCAACCGTGCTGGGCGTGGCCGAACACTTGCTGGATGGGATGGAGGCCATCAAGGACTCGGCCAGCACCAAGGGGAGGGTGCAGAAACACCACAGCGAAGTCGCCGAAGCCATGGTCCGCTGGCACACCATGAATCGCCAGTTTAAGTCATTGTACAGGAAGTACAGCGACAGTTCGCCGCTGATTGCGCGGTCCATTGGCGCGGGTGTTTGGGACGATGCCGTGACCCACGAGCGCCGAAATGCTGTCGTCAAGCGGTCGATGGCCAACGACGGCGTGAGCGACCAGCTCGCGCGTTGGGAGATGCCGCAAGGACCGGCGGGGACGAAAGACGACGTCGCTACGCCACAGGCTCCTCCAGAAGCGCCGAAGGTTCGGCCCGAGTTGTTCGAGACGAATCACCCATACCCGCGCCCGCTCGTGGGAATGTCGGCGAATAAGGTCCGTCCGGCACATGAGACACTGAGCCCGGAAGACCTGCGTACTATTGGGCCCAGCCGCAAGGATTGGGGCTTTACCGCGGACGCCGGCGCTCAGATCATCTACATGGCCGCCGCGATTGTCTGTGCGCTCGACGACGGAAGCGTGCGTGCTGGCCATGTTTGGACCATTGAGGGCCACGCCGACCTTCGCGATACTGACGTCCACAATTTCTTCTTGGGGCATCGCCGTGCGCTCGCGGTTCGTGCCTTGCTCATCCATGCAGGCGTGCCACCCGCTGTCTTGACGGTGCGCTCGTACGGTGAACGAGCGCCGATTGCCCAAGGTCCCATCCAGCGGGACGAGGAGGCAGACGGTGTTCTTCAAGCCAATCGTCGTGTCGAAAGCGACCAAGGTCAGCCAGCCACCACGGCATTATTCGCCCCAGGAGCCCACCACTCCCGCTACGGAAGCGCCACTGAGACCGAAGCGCCGGACCGAGCGGCGAACCGCGAACAGCAACGAAGCAAGAGGACGCGAGGCGAGTACGACCTCGAGCGAGACGTAGCCTGGGAGCAAGAACGGTTCGCGAGCTTGGTGCTCGATCTGTACAACGACCCGGTCCGAATCAATCTGCTGACCGTGGTGGCGGGATTGACGTCTGAAGCCGAAGCGTTGAACCTGTTCCGACTGGACCACAAGCTCACCACGCTCCGTGCGCGCTGCAAGGATGAGGGCATCGCCTTCCAACTCCCGGTGAACCGGTTGGCACTCGCAGATGCCAAGAGCAAGAGCATCGCTCTGCAGCCGGGCATGATGACCCGGCAAGGACCACACAGTGCCGTGGTACGCGCTGCGGTGTGGAAAGTTGGCGGCCTACAGATGTCCCTGTTCGAAGCGGGGCCGTACAAGAAGATTCTGCAGGGCGCGATTGAGCACCGTCTGCAGGCCATCGGTGGCCCCACATTGCTGGTGGATGGACAGGCCATGTCTCCGCACGGGTGGACGGTCGAGTCGGACCTCAGCGTCAGGTTGACCATAATTGCTGCGAATGATGGTGGAGAGACCATGCTGGACAGGCTGGGGAGTCAGCATGTGGCCACGGTTCAGGCCAACCCAGGGCTTGGAGCGATACCGTTTGGCCGCGCATCCACTCACGGAGAAGACGCGTACATTCGGGACTTGCGCAGCACCTGGCTGACGTGGAACATCACGCAGAGCGCCGTGGTGCTTGACTCGCCCATGCCCATCCCTGCCCGAGCGGACCCTTCAGTATACGCACCGGTCTGGGAGGCGCACACGAACCAGGCGTTGACTCAACTGGAAGTGCCCGTAGTACTGGGGGCGACATCACACCTGATCGCTGTGGGGACTGAAACGACCGGTGTGCGAACCGGGGAGGACGGTGAGGGACTGTGGTCGAGTATCGATGTGGAGCCCTTGTTTGACCAATGGATGAACCTGCAGGGGCGGGACCAGTCGGTCGAAAACACCAACATTCCGGCGCGGGTTTTCTATGAGCAGCGGAAAAAGGCGTTCGTGGACGCGATGACCCAGACCCTTTCCGTGGCGCCGGATGTGTCGAAGACCACACCCAAGCTATGGAATGGCGAAGCGCTCTAGGGCGGTTCGAAGCATGGAGGTCTCGAACTGGCAGACGTTTTGGAGCCTGGGAGGGTGACCTGAGCATGCGGCCAACACGCCTTCGGCAATGGCGAGCTGGTCGCCCGGATCGCCTATCGGGCCTAGGGCTGCGGTCGCCGCGTCGAGTAGCGCGCGTGCTTCTCCCGCCTGGCCAAGCTCCGCCAAGGCGCATGCGAGGAACACGCGTGAGAAATGGTGACTAAGACGCTGCTTATGTGTTGGACGTAGCGCGCGCAGGGCGTGGTCCTTTGCGTGTTCGGGGCGGCCGTCGGCGAGCGCTGCCGCCGCTGCATTGGCGAAGCAGGCCGTCATCGAGTTGTGCTCGCCATCGCGCTCGAACCCTTCGCCGGCGTCGATGTGCGCTCGTTCGGCTCCGGACAGGTCGCCCTTCAGCTCTAGAACATTTGCTCTAGCGGTCTGATGGACTCGGAGTAGCCGGGGTAAGCCCAGTCGCTTGGCATCCGACAAGCCGACTTGCGACGCCGTTGCGGCCTCTGCCAGGCGGCCCTGCTCCGCTCGTAAGCGCACGAGATGGTAGGTGACGACGATTCGTTGAAGGGGGTGGTCTCCCCAGGCTTCAACCGCGTGTTGCAGGAATTTGTCGGCATTGTCCAGGTCACCGCGGCCGCGATGCAGTTGGGCTGCGCACATCGAAGCGACCGTATGCAGGGGCCGGCAGTTTTGGGTCTGTGCGATGGTCAGCATGTCTTCAACGTGCACCAAACCCTGATCGAACCTCCGTTCGTCGTAGCATTGAAGTGCGTGTATGTGGGCGCTGTGGGCACGCTCCATGGGCGTTGCCACGGGTAGCGGAGCGGCTTGTGCTGCCCGCCCGGTTCGCTGTAGCGCGCGTAGATGCCACATCCGAACCGCAGGCTCGCTCGGATGTCCCTGGGCAAGCTCGAGGATTGCGGTGTAGATCTCTGCGGTCTGGGAGGGTGAGCGGAACCAACGCGCGACCACGCCAAGACGGAGCCCGAGTGCCAGTGCGAGGGGTGGGGCGTCGGTTGACAGGCCCGAGACGACAGCTGTCGCAAGGTCAAAGATGTCGTGTAGGCGCCGTGCTCCGTCGTCATCGTCGATGATGTTCCACATCTGCTCGTCGAGGCCAACAAGGGCGTTCAGGCCGTGCGCGATGTGCCTGAGAACCTGGAGCGTATCGGTGGCTTGGCGACGTGCGAATTGGGCGACGGTGGGCAAGAGTCGCAAGCGACTGCCAACGGGGTGTACGAGAGCGCACTCTTGGAGTTGCTCCAGTGCGATGATGGTGCTGTCGCATGTGTCGGCGAGTGCCCAAGACGCGAGCGTGAGGTCGAACACCCCAGGAAAGACCGCCAACCGCCCTAGCCAAATGCGTTGAATGTCGGTCAGTCCGCTCCACGCGGCGTTGAGTACGGCGGGGAGGGAGTCGTGGCGTCCGTCACCCGACGTCTGCAGGACGGCGGATGAGTCGGTCAGTTCGCGGATGAGGGCATCGATATTGGCACGGTGTAGGCGACCGGCGGCCAACTCGATGGCGAGTGGCATGCCTCCCGTACACGCAATCAGATCGGGGTCGCGGTCGTGGGAGCGGCCGGTTCGCGCGCGCAGCAGTGCGATGGCCGCGTGGTCATCCAATGGATGTACGGGAAATAGGCTCTCACCGTGGACATCTAGGGGCAGCCTTGATGAGACGCGTATTGGGAGCTCAGGACTGGCAGCGGCGGCGAGGGGGCGAACGAGTTCGAGGCAGGTGTCGGCATTGTCGAGAGCGACAATGCCCGCATGGGGAAGTCGGGACAGTAGTTCGACGGGGTCCGCTGTCTTGGACAGTTGAACGCCGGTGGCTTCTGACAAGCGTTCGGCGAGCTGCACCTTGCTGTGCACCCCGACCAGGTCAACGACCCAGCCAGAGCGGGTTTCGACATACGCGGCAAGTAGTCGACTCTTGCCGATGCCCGGTGGACCCAGCAGGGTGATGAGCGGTTCGGCCTGTCGCAGGTGCAGGGCTCGTAGTGCTTCGCTTCTGCCGACGAGCGCAGCACTACCGATTGGCGTCGGTTGGTAGGACGGGCAGCGGAGTCGGTAGCCCTTGCCCTTCACCGTCAACAGGAAGGCGGGTTGCTTGGGGTCGGCTTCAATTTTGTGTCTGAGACGCGCGACCGCAACATCACACGTCCTCGACTTTACGCTCGGCGCGTACCCCCAGACGTCCTTAAGGAGCTTGGTACGCGGTACAACCTTGCCTTGTTGGCGTAGCAAGTAGGCGAAGAGCTTGACCTCGGACTGGGTGAGGGCCTCAGTCCGATTGGGCCACCGCGCTTCGTGCGCGGTCAAGTCAATCATGCACGCGCCAAGGGTGGTCACAGCGTCTCCATAGGGCCCAGGCGGTGGTGAAGCGGCCCGCGTGAATCCTAGTCGAAGATCTGGAAACGTGTGCGAACGGCAGGATGGCTCATGAAGCCGAACGTGCCGGTGGGTAAGTTGGTATGCGCGCCGTATTGGGGACAGTAGGAGTGACCGTACGTGAAAATCCATCCCCAATCCCATGGGGCGGCGATGGTCGACTTGCTGCCATTTCCGCTAATCCAGCTGTGGTCACCGCCCCCGCCTTGCCGAGTCCAACCGTATCGGCCATTGCTCGACCGGTTGCCGTAGGTTGTGGAGTTCTCCATGTAGATGTTCTGGTCAATGACCCGGACCTGGTCGTTTCCGTCTGTCTTGTGGTCCATGATCATGCGAATCATGCATCCGTCAGCGTCGCCGCAGGCAGCGCTCACGTCGTAGGTACTGCAGCGGTATTGTGAGGTCTGGGACTCGTTATTGACGTCGATTGTCGCCACGAGAACGCTACCCGATGGCCCTTGTGGGCCAGTTGGCCCACTGGAACCGGTTGAACCCGTGGCTCCACGCGCTCCGGGCGAGCCGGTGGCTCCAGTGGCTCCAGTGGCTCCTGGCGAGCCGGTGGCTCCACGAGCTCCGGTTGGGCCTTGGATACCTGCGTCGCCATTTTGTCCGGCGGGTCCACGAGAGCCTGTGGAACCTTGAGGGCCTGTTGGCCCCTGCGCACCGGCCGAGCCGGTGGCTCCACGCGCACCGGTTGAGCCTTGGATACCTGCGTCGCCCGGGACGCCATTTTGTCCGGCGGGTCCACGAGAGCCTGTGGAACCTTGAGGGCCTGTTGGCCCCTGCGCACCGGCCAAGCCAGTGGCTCCACGCGCGCCGGTTGGGCCTTGGATACCTGCGTCGCCCGGAGCGCCGTTTTGTCCGGCGAGTCCACGAGAACCTGTCGAGCCTTGAGGGCCTGTTGGCCCGGGCGCACCGGCCAAGCCAGTGGTTCCGCGCGCGCCGGTTTCACCTTGTGGGCCAATTTCACCTTGTGCGCCAATCAAGCCAATAGCACCCGGCGAACCTTGTGGTCCGGTGGGGCCGGCAAGACCGGTTGGGGAGCCAACCCAGTCGCCATCCTCGTTGATGACCGTTCCGGCTCCGTTGATTGCGAGAGCGCCGACCTCCAGTTCGCGCGTCCGCACATGGTCCGTCACTGCGGTAATCGCGTCGATAGTCAGTGTGGACGCTGTCTTACCGCCAACACTTGCTGCGTTCGTCGCATACAGAGCGTAGGGGACCGTACTGAGGCGAGAGCGAGGCTCCATTTCGTCTTCGCCAGCGATGCGCATACCGAGCCAGCGACTACCGTCCCCGAGTGTGGCCGTCTCAAGGTCGGAGAGCGCACCCAGTGAGACGGCGAAGGTGCCGCGGGCGAACTGGACAGTATGGGTCTCACTCCACAGCGCATTGTTTGCATCTGCCGTCG
>JBLHSN010000265.1:0-8603 GCA_047626195.1 Myxococcota bacterium | reverse complement strand
ACACTCGCCTTCTTGATGAGTCGGTACCTGCTGCGAGATTGGTTGGAGGCGCGCTTTGGTGAGCGTCTCACCCTCATCCAACAAGGAGTGGAGCGCGACGGCGCCTTCTACGTCTTCTCGCTGCGCCTCATCCCGCTGTTCCCATTTTTTGTCGTCAATCTGGTACTCGGACTGACGCGTATCCGTATTTTGACCTTCTACATCGTCAGTCAGGTTGGCATGTTGGCCGGTACAGCCGTCTACGTAAATGCCGGTACCCAGCTCGCAAATCTGGAATCACCAGCGGGTATCTTATCCCCGGTTCTGCTCGGTAGTTTCGCGCTGCTCGGCGTATTTCCAGTGGTTGTAAAGTGGGTGATGAGCTGGGTTGGCAGGCGCCGCGCCCAAGCCTCGCTTGAAACCTGATGATGCATTGACCTGTCGCGTGGGCCGGCGCGCGCTACGGGGTTGTCATCCCCTGGAGCGAAATGCGTCAACCCAAAAGAGGTCTCTACGACCCGTCCTTTGAACATGACGCATGTGGAGTCGGCTTCGTTGCCGACATGAAAGGGCGAAAGTCCAGGGGTATCGTCACGGATGCGTTGGACGTACTCATCTGCCAGGAACATCGAGGCGCTACCGGTAGCGATCCCGGAACAGGCGACGGCGCTGGAATTCTCGTGCAGATTCCGCACAGGTTCTTCAAGCGGGTCGGGCTTGATCTCGGTTTTGAGATGCCACGGAGACGCCGATACGCGGTCGGCCAGGTCTTTCTTCCGCCAGATCCCGAGCAGCGGGCAGCCTGTGAGGCCATCTTCGAGGCTGCAGTCGCTGAGGAAGGTCAGCGGTTGCTCGGCTGGCGCGATGTACCGGTGAACCCAGAGGCAATCGGCACGACTGCACGCTCGGTCATGCCAATGATTCGGCAGGTCTATGTGGCCCGGCGTCGGGTCATTCCATCCGCGTTCCAGCGCCGCTTGTACGTCATCCGCAAGCTCACCGAGAACCGCATTCGCGAGTCGGGAGTGGACCCAGATGGCTACTTCCACATCTGCAGCCTGTCGGCGGAAGTCGTCATCTACAAGGGCCTACTGACCCCATCACAGCTCCGCCCGTTTTACACCGACCTCGGCGCACCGGACATGGTCTCGGCTATCGCTATGGTGCACTCGCGCTTCTCGACGAACACCTTTCCGACATGGGATCTGGCGCAGCCCATGCGGCACATTGCCCACAATGGCGAGATCAATACGCTGCGCGGCAACCGCAACTGGATGCGAGCCAGAGGCTCTCTACTGCAGAGCGCAAAGTTCAGCGGCCCCCTCGACCGACTACTGCCCATCATCGTGCCCGATGGCTCCGATTCAGCGCAGTTCGACAATATGGTCGAGCTCCTGCACCTCGGCGGTCGCAGTCTGCCGCACGCCCTGATGATGATGATTCCCGAGGCGTTCGAGAACCATGAGCAGATGGATGCCCAGCGCCGGGCCTACTACGACTACGCGTCCACGCTGATGGAACCTTGGGATGGCCCCGCGGCCATCTTGTTCACCGATGGCCACGTCGTCGGCGCCACCCTCGACCGCAACGGACTTCGTCCCGCACGGTACCTCATCACGAAAGACGACCGCATCGTGCTCGCTTCTGAGACCGGCGTCATCGACATCCCAGCTGAGAACATCCGCGAGAAGGGACGGCTTCAGCCCGGACGCATGCTCATCGTCGACACCGTCGAGGGCTGCATTCAAGATGACGACGCGGTCAAGGCCGACATCACCGGCCGGTTTCCATACCGACGGTGGCTGGACCGCAATGAGTTTCGCTTCGACGAGCTTCCGCTGGTTCCTGCACAGCCGTTGACCGTAGAAGTCGAACGACGGCGCCTACAGCGCGCCCACGGCTGGACGACCGAGTGCATCGACCTTCTCCTGCGTGCGATGGCCAACCAGGGCAAAGAACCGACCGGCTCCATGGGCAACGACACCCCCTTGGCCGTGCTCTCCGACGAGAGTCCCAGTCTGTTCCGCTACTTTAAGCAAGCTTTCGCCCAGGTGACAAACCCGCCAATCGACCCGATTCGCGAGGGTATGGTGATGTCTCTACGCACCCACATCGGTGGTGGCGGCAACCCGTTTGACGAGACGCCAGAGTCCTGCCATCGCATCACAATCCCCTCTCCCCTGCTCAGCAACGACCAGCTCACCACACTGTCCCACGTCGACCAAGGGGTGTTCGAACCTCTTGTGCTGCCGATTGTGTACGAGGCTGAGGGCCCAGACGCGCTGGAGCACGCCCTAGACGACTTGTGTGCTGCGGCCGCCGATGCGGTGGACGAGGGCTTCAACATCCTCATTCTCTCCGACCGGACCGTCGACGCGCGTCGGACGCCCATTCCGTCGCTGCTTGCGTTGTCAGCCGTCCACCAACACTTGGTTCGAGCCGGCACCCGCCTGTTGACGGGCCTAGTGGTGGAGACGGCGGAAGTCCGAGAAGTGCACCATGTGGCCTGTCTGCTCGCATTCGGCGCGGGTGCGGTCAATCCGTGGTTGCTGTTCGACACAGCCCGCGGAATGGCCACCGATGGTAACCTCGAAGTGACTCCCGAGCAGGCTGTGGCGAACGTCCGCACAGCCATGGACAAGGGGCTACTCAAGGTCATGAGCAAGATGGGCATCTCCACGGTTCACAGCTACTCCGGGGCTCAGCTGTTTGAGATCTTGGGCCTGTCGTCCGAGGTGGTGAAGCCTCACTTCTCGGATACGCCGTCTCGTATCGGAGGGCTGCGCATGGTCGACCTCGACCGAGAAGCGCGCAACCGGCACGCACGCGGATTCGACGTAGACGCCTCCCTCAACCCAGACCGACTCGTAGACGGCGGACGCTACCGCTGGCGACGCCGCGGTGAGCGGCATGTGTGGAACCCAGCGACCATCACCGCCGTGCAGCAGGCTGTACGAGGCGATGACGCAGCGGCTTGGCGCCGATTCACCGACCTCATCGAGTCTCCAGGCGACGGATACACCACCCTGCGCGACTTGTTGGAGTTCGCTCCCGGAGAGCCCGTTCCCATCGAAGAGGTGGAGCCGTGGACCGCCATCGTCACCCGCTTCTGCACCGGAGCCATGTCTTTCGGGTCCATCAGCGCGCAAGCGCATGAGACCTTGGCCATTGCCATGAACCGTATCGGTGGCCGCAGCAACTCGGGCGAAGGCGGCGAAGAGTCCCGGCGATTCAAGGTAGGAGAAGACGGTGAGCTTCGGCGCTCAGCCATCAAGCAGATCGCATCGGGTCGCTTCGGCGTGCACGCCGCCTACCTGGTCAACGCCGATGAGCTGCAGATCAAGGTGTCCCAAGGTGCCAAGCCTGGAGAGGGCGGACAGCTTCCCGGACACAAGGTGAGCGAGCGCATCGCCGCCGTTCGCTGCTCGACCCCAGGGGTCACGCTAATCTCCCCACCGCCGCACCACGACATCTACTCCATCGAAGACCTCGCTCAGCTCATTCACGACCTATCGGTCGTCAATCCCGAAGCCCGCGTCAGCGTGAAGCTGGTCAGTGAAGCAGGCGTCGGAACCGTGGCTGCAGGTGTGGCGAAGGCGCGCGCTGGATGTGTGGTGATTGCCGGCGCTTCCGGGGGCACGGGGGCAAGCCCAATGTCCTCGATTCAGCACGCTGGACTGCCGTGGGAGCTAGGCCTGGCCGAGACGCAACAAGTGCTCGTGCAGAATGGCTTGCGCGACCGCATTCGGGTGCAGGCAGACGGCGGCATGCGCACAGGCCGCGACGTAATCGTCGCCGCCCTACTCGGAGCCGAGGAGTACGGTTTTGCCACTTCGGCGCTCATCGCGATGGGCTGCATCATGCTGCGCAAGTGCCACCTGAATACCTGCTCCGTTGGTATCGCCACGCAGGACCCACGACTGGAGGAGACGTTCACCGGCTCCCCCGAGCACGTTGTCCGCCTGTTCAAGTTCCTCGCCGAAGACATACGCGAGCACATGGCAGCCCTGGGCGTACGAACCATGGACGAGCTCATTGGCCGAGTGGACTTCCTCCGAGCCCGCACAGATCTGGGCCACTGGAAAGCGGAGACTATCGACCTGGCAAACCTGTTGCTACCCGCTGGCGAGCCCGGCGAGGTCCATCGATTCATCAAGGGCGTGGACCGCGGCCTTGAAGGTCACATGGACGTTGCCCTGATTGCGGATGCCCAGGTTGCGATTGACGGCGGTGTCTCTGTCGCGTTGTCGCGAGACGTGAAAAACACCGACCGGTCGGTCGGCGCCATGCTGTCGGGAGCCATCGCCCGTCGACACGGAGAGCACGGCCTGCCAGACGATAAGGTCGTCGTCCGGTTCACCGGGTCGGCCGGACAGTCCTTCGGGGCCTTCTTGGCTCGCGGAGTGACGTTCCATCTTGAAGGCGACGCGAATGACTACTTGGGCAAGGGACTCTCGGGCGGGCGGATTGTTGTCCAACCCCCGAGAAATGCCAGCTTCGCCCCCCATGAGAACATCTTGATTGGCAACACAGCACTCTATGGGGCGACCGGAGGCGAGGTCTTCCTCAACGGCATCGCTGGAGAGCGCTTCGCTGTGCGAAACAGCGGGGCTCGCGCGGTTGTAGAGGGCACTGGCGACCACGGCTGTGAGTACATGACTGGCGGTGCTGTGGTGGTACTCGGAAAGACCGGTCGGAACTTCGCCGCCGGCATGAGCGGCGGCGTCGCCTTCGTCTATGACGTCGACGGTCGGTTCCGCTCTCGGGTCAACCGCGAGATGGTCGAGCTTGAGTCTCTGCTGCACGAGTCCGACCTCTGGCTGGTTCAAAGCCTCATCGAACGGCATGTGCAGCTGACGGGAAGTCCGGCTGGACAGCGCATCCTCGACAACTGGGAGGTGCTGGTGCCGAGCTTCGTCATGGTCATGCCCATCGAGTACAAACGCGTGCTTCAGCAACGACGTGCGAAGCGCCGAGCGGCACTCCGCCAACCCAACCAGGAGGTCCGCCATGGGTAAGCCAGACGGATTCCTCGAGTGGAACCGGGAGACCGCTCCCAGACGCCCCGTGGACGAGCGGGTTGCAGACTCACTCGAGATGTACGAACAGCGCGACCCCGAAACCAGCCGCCAGCAGGCAGGTCGTTGCATGGACTGCGGCGTCCCCTTCTGCCACCAAGGGTGCCCGCTGGGCAATCGCATTCCGGA
Source organism: Myxococcota bacterium (assembly GCA_047626195.1). GTDB lineage: Bacteria > Myxococcota_A > UBA796 > UBA796 > CAJXTB01. The sequence goes on along the minus strand of JBLHSN010000265.1, from coordinate 3,417 downwards.
CTTTAACGAGGCGGTGTTCCGCAACGACTGGGAGAATGCCTTTGCGCTGCTCAAGAGCACCAACAACTTCCCAGAGTTCACCGGTCGCCTGTGCCCGGCTCCGTGCGAGTCGTCCTGTGTACTCGCCATCAATAAGGACCCCGTCACTATCGAGCAGATCGAGCTCGAAATCTCCGAGCGCGCATGGGCAGAAGGGTGGGAAACGCCACTTCCGCCGCGGCGAGAGAACGGGTCCACCGTCGGCATCGTCGGCTCTGGCCCTGCCGGATTGGCAGCCGCCCAGCAGCTCCGTCGCGCAGGCTATGCGGTCACGGTCTACGAGAAAGCCGCTCTGGTCGGCGGACTACTTCAGTACGGCATTCCCGACTTCAAGATTGAAAAGTCGGTCGTTCAGCGCCGAGTTGAGCAGCTCCGGGAAGAGGGTGTACAGTTCCGCACCGGTGTCCACGTTGGGCAATCTCCAACGTGGTCCGCGCTTGCGAGCGAGCATGATGCGCTGCTCATCGCGACCGGAGCCGAGCGACCGCGCGACCTGACCGTCCCAGGGCGAGACCTGTCGGGCGTACACTTGGCCATGACCTACCTGACGGCGTCGAATAAGACAGTCGGAGGCGGCGCAGCGCTGCCGGACTCGCTGAATGCGTCAGGCAAGCATGTCGTGGTTCTCGGAGGCGGCGACACAGGAAGCGACTGTGTAGGTACCGCCATTCGCCAAGGTGCGAAGAGTGTCCACCAGATCGAGCTGATGCCAGCTCCGCCAGAGAGTCGGTCGGACGGCAACCCCTGGCCACAGTGGCCCATGGTGTTCCGCTCGTCCCATTCCCATGAAGAAGGCTGTGAGCGCGACTGGGCGTGGATGACCACCAAGCTCGATGGCCACGAGGGGGCGGTGACCGCGCTGCACGCCGCAGAGGTTGTGATGCAAGACGGACGGCCAACAGCCGGGCTTCGGAGCGAGCGATTCGATGCCGACCTTCTGCTGCTCGCCATGGGCTTCACCGGGCCGCGAACCGACACCATCGCCACCCAGCTAGGCGTCGCACTGAACATCCGCGGCGCTGTGCAGACCGACGGCTTCCGCACCACGGTACCTGGGGTCTACGCCGCCGGAGATGCCAAGCGCGGCGCGAGTCTCATTGTGTGGGCGATTGCCGACGGACGAGAGGCCGCACGGGTCATCGATGCCGACCTCGCGGGCCGAGAGAGACTGCCGCGAAAAGGGCAGAATCTGAGCTTCGGCGGCCGCTGAGGCCAGACTCGAATCTGCATGGGTGAACCTCGCTATTCAGCGACGCGGGTCACCCCAATGCCGCCATGACGTCCTCGCACGCGGCGCGAAGTCCGTCTGCGATGGTGTCCGCCTGGGCCTCGGTCAAGATCAGCGGTGGCGCGATTAGCATGTGGTCGCCGTGCACTTGGTCGACACATCCGCGCGCACCTAGTGTCGCTAGGCCATGCTTCAGGGCCGCAGCTTCAACGCGCTTACTGAATCGAATCTCGTCTGGCCACGGTGCCTTTGTGTCGGCATCCTGAACGAACTCCACCCCGAGGAACATGCCGAGGCCACGGACCTCACCAACACACGGCAGGTCGAGCAGGCGCTCCTCGAGTCGACCCTTGAGGTAGGCCCCGATGGTGGCGGCGCGCTGGACCAGTCCGTCCTCCTCAATCACGTCTAGCACCGCCATGCCAACGGCCGCTGCGAGCGGAATGCAGGAGTAGGTCTGTCCGCTGAAGAAGGGGTCTCCGCTCTCGCGCAGGACCTCGCTCACCGTGTCGCGCACGAGCAGTGCCCCCAGCGGGATGTAGCCACCGCTGATTCCCTTTGCGCACGCCAGTACATCGGCATGGGTTCCAAAGTGCTGGCAGCCGAACCGGCGGCCCGTGCGTCCGAAACCGGTCATGACTTCATCCGCAATCATCAGGATGTCGTGGGCGCGGCAAATGGTCGCGATACGAGCAAAGTACCCGTCGGTCGGCACACCTGCGCCAAGCGCGCTGCCGACTACCGGCTCCGCCACGAATGCAGCGATTTCATCCGGGTGGGCGTGCACGACTGTGCGGAACTCCTCTACGAGGTGGTCCTCGTAGGCCTCTACGGTCATACCAGCAGGGCGCCGATACGGCAGGCACGGTCCAACGTGGAGGTTGAGGCCCGCGTACAGGTCGCTGTAGAAACTGCGTCGACCGACCAGTCCGCCGACGTCGAGCGTAGCCAGTGAATTGCCGTGGTAGCTGCTCCACCGCCCAATGAAGCGACGGCGTGTGCTGCGCCCCTTCGCCCGGTGGTACTGGAACGCCAGCTTGAGGGCGTTCTCTACCGCCTCGGTCCCGCCACTGACAGTCCACGCGCGGTCGAAACCATCTGGCGCGAAGTCGCACAAGCGCTCGAAGTAGGCCTCCACCACGGGACTGTGGAACAAATGTGTTGTGTGGACCGCTAGGATGCGTGCCTGGGCGGCGAGCGCCTGGGCGACGCGCTCGTTGCCGTGACCAATGTGGGTGACCGCAGCGGTGGCACCAGAGACGTCTAGGTAGCGACGACCTTGGTCGTCCACCAGCACTGCCCCTTCACCGCGCACAATCATTGGGTAGGGTTGTTCGTACTTGGCACAGATCAGCTGGCTGTTGAGGACTCGGTAGCTCACGGTTCGCCTCCGACGGCGAGTCTACCTTAGCAGCGGGGCTGACGCTCACGCGGCGGCATGGACTCGACGTCGACTCGGTCATGCTGGGTGCCGTCGCGACCCCGTCTATCGAAAAGAGTGTCCGACTTTTCTGTCGGCTGCGCAGAACCGCTACCGTTTCTCACTGGGGTAAGACGTCGGAAATCTCGCGGTTCCAACAAACCTTAGACAGGCAAAACCGGTGCCTTTAGACGGTCGAGTGCGGCGCGCACGTTCATTGATTCGACCGGAATGCAAAGCTGTGGCGGTGATAGCTTCGGCGAAGAGTCAGCTAGCAGGTAGGTTGTCGCGCCTTTCTGGCTTCGCCTCATCGTCCCACCGCACTATCTAGTATGGCGAGCGAACCCATTCAGGCTACCTCCTCTGTCATTCCATAGGAGACCCCCTTGTCATCACCCGTATTCAACGTCCTTGCCTGTCTGTTCCTCGTGGGTTGCTCCGAGCTATCAGGGGAGTGGGCAATCACCGCCGTCGAGCTCGATGCGGGCTCACTTTCCGACCTAGATGGCACTGTTGTGGTCGAGCCGAACGGCACCGCCACCCTCGTTCTCCAGTCGGGCGACCTAGATGGAGACTTTCTCGTCATCAACGTTGAGGGTGTGGCCGACGTCACGGGGGATGACGAGTTTTCCCTAATCCTCACTGGCTTCCAAGAGGTCCCGCAGAACGCCATCTTTGTAGACCTAAACCTGCAGTGTGTATCGACTGAAGTAGATGCGGCCTGCACCGG
>JBLHSN010000264.1:0-8656 GCA_047626195.1 Myxococcota bacterium | reverse complement strand
AACCCTACACGACACCGTAGACGACCTCGCCGACCAGCTCGACCAAGCCCGAGACCTGCGCATGCCCTTCCTCTTGGGCCCATCTAGTATCCAAACGACCGGCGCCATCGAGAGCGGTGGACAAGTCGGACTCGCCGTCGCCAACGGCCTCTGTACGACGACCTATTCGGGGGAGCCGGACGTCCACTTGTGCAGCTACGGTGATCTCACCAGGGCTATCGGAGCCAGACGGTGGACTCTGGAAAACACACTCCTCATCAACAACACGGCCGGAAGGGTTCTCAGCTCAATCGCGACCACCCAAGGCCAAGACGTCGGAAAACGAGGGTCGATGTTTCACAACTGCCAAGACTTCCTAGAGAAATCCCGCGATGGTGTCGACGGTACAACGGCGACCGTCCGCCTCGGCTACCAACCGCCAAACTCAGGAAGCGGACTGCGCGGAAACGTGGTCAATATGCGCCAAGGCGTTGGGTTTTACTCGGTAAATCGGGTGTGGTGCTGTCGCTAGTTTCGCCACTCGATGACCTCCGCCACGAACCGTGCCTCTCGCCCTCAATTTGTTTTTCAGCCGCCTAAAAATCGTCTATATCGAACGTTAGAGGTTCATTTTGATAGCCCGAAAGCCGGTTCGCATGACGACGGATGAAGAGCGCGCGGTGTTGGTTCAAAAGCACCAATATGGGGTGATGTTTGCGGGAAGCGCGGGCCTGGTCTTCGCTGCGATGACAGCGGGTGCCCTATATGGCGTGTGGAGCCCAAACGGCTTGAACGACCCCGTTCCGTTGATTGTATGCGGCGGGTTGGGCCTGTTGACGATGGCCATTATGACGTGGGCGGGCTTGCGCTCTGCACAGGCGGCAAAGACCATTCCGAATGCCCTACCGGTGCATCGTATCTACGGCGAGTTTCGAATCGGTAAGCGAGGTAAGCGAAGCATTGCCGGTCAAGCCATTCAGCCGCTCGGAAGCTGGCCTGGAGGAGTCCACCACGGCGACGTTGTGGAAGGAGAAGTGGTCTTAGAAACCGCGGGCGAAATGGGCGTGCTGTTGGCCGCTTGGCACGCTGAGTCAGAGTCCTAAAGAGTGAGTCCGCTCTGAGTGGCGAACACCGGGCCTCAGCCCCCGAATCGGGCTAGGCCAGAGCCATGGCCAAGCGCAACAATGAAGAACCGCTAGAGATGGGTGGGGTGCCGCTGCACCCCGGCTCTCGTGTTGGAAACTACGTGTTTCTGCGGGAGGTCGGCAGCGGCGGAATGGCCAGGGTATTGCTGGCGAAAGACCCAGCAGGAGACCTCGTAGCGCTCAAGGTGTTGCGCAAGAACCGCTTCAAGACCGGATTGGCACGATTCCGCCGTGAGTTTCGCGCTCTGTCGCGGATTCATCACCCGAATGTCATCCGCGTCGAAGCCTACGGAGACCTCCACGGTCACCCCTACATTGCCATGGAGTATGTAGACGGCCCAGATCTGCATGCCACAATTCGGAGCTTTCGTGGCTGGGATCCCGAGCGTCGCTGGACCCGAGTCGAAGAAATTCTCGTCGACCTCTGCCGCTCGCTCGCCGTGGTTCACAAACGCGGCTTGGTTCACCGAGACCTCAAGCCCAGCAACGTGCTGTTGACCCGAGCGGGTACCTGCAAGCTGACCGACTTTGGCATTGTAAAAGACTTGGACCCTGCACATGACCCGTTCCTAAGCACCACCTTGGTTGGAACCTGGGCCTATGCATCGCCCGAGCAGATCACCGGCAAACCCCTCGACCACCGCAGCGACCTCTACAGTCTGGGCGTCATTCTCTTCGCCATGCTCACCGGAAAGCGCCCGTTCGTAGCTGACGATATGGCTGGCTACCTCGAGCTTCACCGCGACCAACCCGCCCCTTCCCCGCGCGACATTGTCCGCGGCATTCCCACCCACCTCGATGAAATCTGCCGGCGCCTCTTACAGAAGGCCCCACGGGACCGTTTTCAATCGGCACAAGAAGTACTGTACCGCCTCGAAGCTGAAGAACGAGCAGATGACATCATGCCGGCATCCGGCTGGGTACCACCGCTGGTTGGGCGCGACCTCGAACAAGAAGCCCTCAACAACGCCATTGCAGCACTGACCGACTTCCGGGGTGGCGTGTTGGTGCTCGAAGGCGAAGACGGCTCGGGCAAGTCACGCCTGTTGGACCTCGCCAGTAAGCGAAGTCGAGACCTCGGTTTTCCGCTATACCGACTGAACTTTGAGCCCAACGCTCCGGCCTTCGAAGCCGTGCTGACTTTCGCCAAGCACTTGGCAGAGACCATCCCACAGCGTCAAATCCCGGCGTCTCTGACCGAAGCCCTTGGACGCTTCACCAGCGACACCGGCACGCCGACAGACGCTCGCTTCGCCCTGTACGACGGCATCCGCGAAGGACTCACCAAGGTCCTCGAAGACCAGCCATTTGTCTTGCTCCTAGACAACCTCCACGACGCCCACCCACGCGAAATCGACTTAGTCGCCTACCTCTGCCGCACACTGGTTGCGCCCGGTGAACAGGCGTTCCTTGTCGCTGGCACCTTGCGCGCCAAAGCCAACGCCGCTGCAGACGCCTTCGCCGCCGGAGAGGGCCTGGGTGTGCTACCCGTCGAGATGGAAGTGGGTCCGCTCTCCCGCGCAGACATTCATGCCATTGTCAACGACCTTGTCGGAGACAGCGCCAGCGCCCGTCTGCTGAGCCAACGTCTGCACAAGGAGACCGAAGGCAACGCCTACTTCGTCACCGAGTTCTTGCGTTCACTGCAAGCCAAGGGGACTATCGGGGAAGAAGATGGCAGCCCGGTCCTCAATGCCAGCGAAGAAGAAATCGCCACTGGCCATCTTGAGATTCCGCTGGGTGTCCGCCAAGTCATGCGAGCCCGTCTAGAAGTGATTGGCCGCCAAGACCGGATTGTACTCGAGACGCTCGCGGTGGGTGGCCGCGAGATCGACCTCGACATTTTGCTCGACGTACTCGACGCAGACGAAGAAGACGTCCTCGACAGCATCGACCGCCTGCTCGCTGCGGGCATCGTGCGCGAGAGACGCGCAGCGGACGTCACCAGCTACGCTGTCACCCATCGCAAGTTCGCCGACGTCGTCTACCGAGATCTACACCCCGACCGCCGCTCCGACACCCACCGCCGCATGGCTGGCGCCTTGGAGCTTTCGTACGCGCAGAACCCCGCTGCTCTGGAAGTCGTCGGCGAGCACTACCGCCGCGCCGGTGATGCCGGTCGTGCGTACCGGTACCTGGTCTCCGCCGCAAAGCGCCTCGCTGACCGCAGCTTGGTGCAGGAAGCCTGGGACATCACCCAGCGGGCCGGGTCCCTCGAAGAGTCCGCCATGACCGACCTGCCGGAAGACGAGTTCCGTGCACTAAGACGAGAACATCACGCTGTCCGCGCCGCTGTGCACTACAACCGCGCCGAATGGGCCGACGCCGAGCGTACCTGGCGTGCCGTCCTAGGCATGGCCGAAGGCGAAGGTGATGTACGCGCGTCAACCGAAGCTGCGCTAGAACTTGCCACCGTTCTGCGTCGCCGTGGACGCCATCGCGAGAGCCGCTTGTTCGCCAAGCAGGCCCTCGAGTCCAGTCGTCGTCTGCACTACCGTGAGGGCGTCGCCGACGCGCTGCACTGCTTGTCAGCACTGGCTTGGTCCGAAGCCGACCTCGAAGAGTGCGAGCGCATGGCGACAGAAGGGCTGCTTATCGCCCAAGGCAGCCTGCTTGCAGACCGTCGTGCAGAGCTGCTGCTGGCGCTCACCGCGGCCCAGGCCACCCGCGGCCAGCTCGCCGCAGCCACTCGCGGCTTGACCGAAGCCGAAGGTATCTTCCGTGAGCTGCGCAAGAAGCGCCCGCGCTGTCTAGCCCTGGCCAACATAGCCGAACTGCTGACCTGGCAGGGGGAGCCCATTCAGGCACGTCAGCGCGGGCATGTCGCTGTGCAGATCGCCACTGAGCTCGACTACAAGCTCGGACTCAGTGCTGCTGTTCGCTCGCTGTCCACTGCCGCCAAAGACCTAGGCCTGCATGACGAAGCCCGTGAAGGTCTGCACCGAGCGCTGGAGACCGCACTCGACATTGACCTGCCCGAAGAGATTGGCTCGTGTCAGCTCCGCCTTGCCGAGCTGGAGTTGGAAGCAGACAATGCAGGGGCTGCAGAAGCCCACGCCCGAGCCGCCATTCGCACTGCCGAGCGTCGGGATCCCGAGCGCAACACACCGCACGCACAGGCCATCTTGGCGCATGTATTGGCATCGAGCGAACCTGAAGCCTCTGCGGACTTACTGCGCCGTGCCACAGACGCGCTCGCCGGCCTACCGATTCCTGCACGCTGCCGCGTGGGGCTGGCACTGGCCAAAGCACACTTGGTTCGAGGCGAAGCCGAAGCCGGGCGCCTCCGTACCAACGAAGTCATTGCGTCTGCGGCATCTCGCGGGCTGGTTCTCGTGGACTTGGAAGCACGCGCCGTCGCCACCCATCTGGCGGAAGACCCTGACGCCGCACAGCGACACCGCACACTCGGCCAACAACGGGCACTTGAATTCCAAGCCCGCCTTCCGATAGATATGCGCAGAGCGTTCGCCTCCCGACCGTTCCTGGCTTGGCTCGCCGACCCTGTATGACCCGCATTGCTCAAAGCCTGCTGTTCCTAGCAAGCGTAAGCGGACTATTTGGCTGCACATCCGCACGACAGAAGGTGCAGGGCGACATTGTCCGGTCCATCCACTTTGATGGCAACGGCACGTTTCTGTCAGGCCAGAATGACTACCAGCTGCAAGGGGCCATGGAACAGGGCGACAGCAGCTTCGGTATTGCTACCTTTCCGCTCAACTATCTCGCAAAGCCCGTCACTCTAAACAACGCCGCCCTTTCACGAGACAGCTACCGATTAGAGACATGGTACGCCCAGAACGGCTGGTTTGACGCAAAATTTCAAGGCTGGGAAGTTCACCAGATCCGTCGGCAGTCGTTCAAGCGTGCCGGCATGGTTCGCCTCCTTGGTCATGTGGACCCCGGTCAACCCTCGCTCGTCAACACGTTCAACATCAACGGTATCCAGGGCGCCGCCCAGCGCGTGTTCGCATCCACCATCCAACGCACGGGCTCGCTGCAGCCCGGTGGTCAGTTCTCCATGGTGGCTGTGGAGTACACCAAGGGTCAGATGCTGGAGTTATTCGCTAATAATGGGTACCCGTATGCTCGAATTGAAGAGTCGGTCCGCGCCCAACCAGAGGTCCACTCTGTCGATGTGACCTTCGATGTGGCGGCCGGTATCCCCTCACGCTTTGGTGAGATCACTATCGAGGGAAACCAGGCTATTGACCCCCTGATCGTCCGGGAAACCCTACCGTTCGATACGGGCGACACCTTCAGTGCCAAAGAGCTAAGGCGTGGTCAAACCAGGCTATTCGCTCTGGGAACGTACGCCATTGTCAATGTCGTCCCCGACCTGACGGACCCGACAAGGTCTGATGTACCCATTGTCATCAAGCTCACCGAGACGCGTTTCCAGACCCTGCGACTCGGTGGCGGCGCGGACTTCCAGGGTGGAAATCTTACGCCCCGCTTGGCCACGCGCTACCGGCATGTTCACCTGTTCGACCGACTCATCCAAGCCGAACTTGGAACCTCCATTGGTTACCGTTTCGCCGTGGACGGCAGCAGCACAGACGACAGCCGCTACACCTACGCGGCCAATATCGGAATCAGCACGCCGCGCCTCGCTGGACCGCGCTGGGGCCTGACAGCACAAGCAAGCGTCGAGCAAAACCAGATCCCCGACCAATACGTCTACTTCAACCCGAAGACCTCATTGCGAGTGACCCACAGGTTCACCGATTCGGTGTCGGTGAACTTCGGTCCCTCCCTAGAGGTCTACCGAATCCTCGCAGTGGAGGGCGACGACGCACAAATCCTGATTCGAAGTCTGTTCGGAAGCGAGTTCGACGGCACCTACCAGCTCGCCACCATAGACTTCGGCTTCACCGCCGACTGGCGAGATGACCCTCTCGATACCACGCGCGGAACCTACTACCGGGCCGGTGTTCGCCAGGCGCTGCCTATCTTTGCGCCGTCACCAGACGCCAAGCCCTACGTCTTCACCGACCTATTCGGTGAGGCTCGCACTTACCGGCGCTTCCGGGCCAACGGTACGAAGCCGTTCACCATCGCCCTACGTGCACGCGGCCAGGTGCTCATCTCAGAGGGCGTGAGCGACGACGGCGAAGTGGTCGGCGTACCCTACCCGGAGCTCTCTTTCTTGGGTGGCTCGGCAGACCTGCGCGGCTTCCGTATCAACCAAGTCGGCCCTTACGAGACCGTGTGCACCTACAGCCAGAGCGACGTCGCAGACCCATTCGGGCAGTCTCCCACCTCGGGCACCGACCTCACCCGTCGCCAGCTGCCGGTGGGGGGGCAAGCCAGTGCGCTGCTCTCAGCGGAAGGGCGATTCTCGCTCCCCTATGGGCTGTCCTTCGTACCCTTTGTCGACACCGGACTGCTTTCTCCGTCTCTCGGACAACTCTCTCCTAAGCAGATCCGTGTCGCTGGCGGCGTGGGCATTCGCTACGCATCTCTCGTCGGCCCCATCCGCGTAGACCTCGCTGTCAGGCCCTTGTACGCCGAAGACCGCGCTGCACGCGCCGTCTTCGGCTGCCAGATCGGCGATGGTCAAGCTCGCGGAGTCGATCTGCTCTCAACCTTCGGTGCCGGCACGGGTACCGAGCGCAACATCCCGTTCGCTCTCAATCTTATCGTGACCATTGGCCAAGCATTTTGAGCGAAGCCAGCGCCACACCACCCACGACGCCCAAGCCCAAGAAGAAGCGTGGGTGGCTGCCGCGGCTGCTCATTGCCGCAGGTCTTGGCGTCTCCACCCTTGCCCTGACCGGGTTTGTGGGTTGGGCGTGGCTGCGATCAGAGTCCGGTGAACGATTGCTGACGCGGCAAATCGAAGGCGCAGTCCAAGCCATGATGACAGAGGGCACCTTCACGATCGGCGAACTCGACACCGACCTGTGGGGTAATCTCGGAGTCTCTGACGTCCACATCAACGACGCGAACGGCAGCTCGGTCATCTTCCTGCCACGCGCAGACGTCCAGCTGTCCCTGCTGCCACTACTCTTCGACCGGCGATTGGTGATTCGTCGCGCCACCGTCTACGGCCCAGATGTCACCCTGCACAACCTGCCACAAGGTGGGTTGAACCTCACGCAGCTGTTCCCTACCGGCGACCCAGACGCACCGCGTGGCGAAGACCTCCTACCGATTGATCTGACCATACGGCAGCTGAAAATACGCAATGGAACCGTTACCCTGAACGGCGCCGGTGCCCATAAGTTGTCGCTCGATGCGCGGCTCGACTACACGAACGATGTCCTACAAGTCACCGGCCTAGACGTCGCGGGCGAGTGGGTTGGCGAGAGCTTGGACGGCCCACTCATCGTGAGCGGAGGATTGCTGTACGACTGGGACGCCGACCGCATTGAGCTTCCCCAAATCCGCGCGCGCACCCTGGACAGCATCCTCACTGCAGAAGGCGAAATTTCCGCACTCTCGACGTCCACGGATCTCGACATCGACCTGCTAATCGACGCTCTTGCAATGGAACGACTCGACCCTGTGGTGCTCGGAAACGCGGGATTTCAGGGTGTCTGGACGGGTGACGCCCACATTGGTGGAGACCCCACACACCTCGACATCACCGCGGTCCTCGACGACACGGCCGGCGTGGCTGGCGGTCTCGATGTAGCGGTGGGTGTGGACCTCGGGACCGACGACATGGCGTGGACAGCAAAGGGGCAGCTACGCAGCTTCGAGCTCAATGGATTGCTTGCTCCCGTTGCACAGGTGGTCCGCATAGACGGTGGAGTGAACGTCTGTGGACATGGCACCTCATGGCCAAACGGCATGGTCATTGAAGGAACGGTCAAGGGTGGACCACAGCTTGCCTACGGCTTTGACATGGACCAGCTTGCTGGAGACTTCCGAATTGAAGACGGCATCTTGAACCTGGTCGGAGTCAATGTGGTCACGCCGTACGCCGACCTCATTGGAAACGGTGGCCTGGACCTCATCAACGGCCCTATGGACCTCAAGCTCGTCGGCTCAGTCATGCCCACCGGACTGGAGAGTATGAACCTCCCCGGCCTAAGTGGAACCGGTCGGACAAACCTCCGTATCCGCGGCGATGTCATGGCCGAAACCCTCGACTTAAGCCTGGTTGGCACTGCGTCATTCGACCGATTCAACTACCAGGGGCTCGTAGATATCGGCTCTTTGCGCTCAACGATCGATGGCCGGATTGGGACCGAGCAGGTCAGTCTCGGTCTGGGTCTGAACATTGCAGATCTCGCATCGAGCGGCGTTCAAATTGCAACAGGCCAGGCCCCCGCCGTAGACGTGGTCTACCGCTTCGACGGCAACATCACCGCAACCAGCGAAGCGATGTACGTCCAGAACATCCACTACCCGGGGGTGTTCATTATCTCCGAAGGCAGCGGAGAACTGGACTTCCGAATGCCGCCATCAGGCGCCTACGTAGCAGAGGTAGACATGGTTCTCGGTAATGGAGACATGCTTGGCTACACCACGACCACCGGCTTGGTCGCAGCGACCATTACGCCCCAAACTGCCGCTTTCGA
>JBLHSN010000263.1:0-8679 GCA_047626195.1 Myxococcota bacterium | reverse complement strand
CTCTGCGGGCGCAATTGTCCACAACACGGTAGCCGGCAACCTGCTCGTATGCGACGGAAGCGCATGGGCCGCGGTATCAGGCACAGGCGATACTTTCCCGACCGGCAACTGGGGCAGCAGCTCATGTTCGGTAACCGGTGATGTGCGCCGGACAGACAACGAATTCCAGGGCTATGATGCCGTGTCCTGGCTAGTCCTGGCCCAAGCCGGCACGTTCACCACACCCGGTCCAGTCACCTTCGTTGGCACAGCCGGCGACCAGCCGTTCTGGGTTTCCCACGCCGGTGGGGGGGGCGGAGCCGGCGGCTGGACATTCGGGTACTGTGAGGGCGGTGGCGGCCTTGTGACCGGAACGGTGGCGGTGACGCCGGGCGAGGTCCTCACGGTGATGGTCGGCACGGGAGGGCAGTACAACGTTCCGCATGGGTCTTCGCCAAACTACGGTGGTGGCGGCGGCCTTCGCTGCAATGCGCATGACAATGAGTACGGCGGTAGTGACGGCGGACGGTCCGCACTTCGCCGGGCGACCCACGAACTTCTGACGGCGGGCGGCGATGGCAATGCCTCGGGCGGTTGGGCCGAAGGCTTTCGCGGCGGTGCCTGCGGGTACACTACGGCCTACATGACGGTCACGCCCGGTGAGACCCTCACGATGATGGTTGGACAGGGCGGTGCCTACCCATTCCCCGATGGTGGGAATAAGAATTACGGTGGAGGCGGCGGCTGGGGGGCCTCGGTCGACAACCGATACGGTGCCTCTGGGGGCGGTCGTTCAGCGGTCCGGGACTCGGCCGAGTGGAAAACAATACCAGTGGCCAGCCGGGCTCGGGCCGAAACGGGGGTAACGTACCGGTGAACTCATACGGCGGCACCGGCGGTGGCGGTTACCGCGGAGGGGGTGCAGGTGCGTACCAGGAACCCTGGGACTATGGGTGGCAGTGTTGGCGACTCGGGCTTCATCGCTCCCAGTGCCCAATGGGACACTAGCCTCACCGGATGGCGCTACATCCCACCTGCTACCCGAGAGTCCAATTATCTAGACGGGTCCGCTATCGGAGGTCCCATCGCTGGTGTGGGTGGCAACCGCTACATCGTCATCGAGTACTGAGACGACAGCCTGGCTACCTACAGGGGTGGCCGATGTCGTTGATGGAAGAAACGGGCGCTAGGGTGCGTTCAGGGGCGTCGCCAACTGACGACGTTGTACCTTGTTACTACCAGGAAGTTGGCGGCGAAACTGGGCGTGCCAACGCGTCGGCTTCGACATCAGCGTGGAGGTCCACCCCTGTATCGCACTTTGTAAATTCAAATGGTGAGGACTGCACCACGTCCATTGTCGCGACTGTGTTGGACTAAGCGGCCTACTATGGAGAGACCGACGGCACACTACTGTTGGCTGGACGGTTGTATACCCATGACTATGGGCCGAGCTTTGTGACGACCATTGTGGAAGGTGTGAGTCAAATATGGTGTATATCTACTGCCAATGCAGAGAATGAAACGGAGCCTGCGCGATTGTGGACGGGGTTCCTCTGTGTATCGGCGCAAACAACTACAATAGCCAGCTTGGGTTAAGCGATACGGACCCTGTAAAGTCCTGGATGGCGTGGGCAGCGAGCACGGATGACGAGTGTACGGTGAGGCCTGTCGGACTCGACAGCTCGAGCCATGACTCTCTGGGAAGCTCGGGTCGTGTGGTCGACGAAGGATACATCGACCCAGGCGAATTTGCGGTGCACATCGTCTCGCTCGAAGACGATGGCGGGGTGTAACGCTTCGACAAACTGGACGATGAAAGCACATGAACAACCAAACTCTTCGCGGATCTCACATCACTTTTCCTCCCCGGTCCCTACTACACCGACACAGTCTGTGTCGGGATGGACACCGGGTCCAAGCGCTGTGTCAGCTCCACTACTCAAGGCACGTTGGCAACGGGAGATGTGAACCCACTGTTGGAGGAGACCGAGGTGCTTCCACCCGATACGGTTGACCTTACCTGTCGTTGATGGCGCCCAGCGGCACCGATGTCGCCCATGCGAATACCGTTGTCTCGCACCTGAAGAGATAGCGGTATTTCTGGCTAGGCGACGGTCCCCCATGCACTCATCTGACCCGCATCGGGTGTACGAAATCCCACAATTCATGACTCTATTCTGATCGATCTAATACAACCAACCTGCGACCACCTGCCACATCAAATCGCTATTGAAACCCAGAATATTCTGGGCATCCCGCAGAACCAAATACCTCAATAAGACCGCTCAAGTTGGCACAGTGGTTGCTCAGGAGTCAGACATGGACCTCTATGCAACGTTCCCTATGGCCAATCACACTTCTCGCTCTCTCCTTCGCAGCCTGTGACCCTAATAACGACAGCGACGTCGACTTAATTTTTGGCCCACTCCCCACGGATAAGTTGTTCGGAACCGCGCCGGACAACCCAACGGGTACCGTGCTGCCCGATGAAGCCGACTTCGACTACTCCACTGGTGCTCAGTTCACGTTCGAAGGCATTCTTGGAGACGCGGACGGCGTCATGTCTGCCGAGGACCCAAGCATCATCGATACCAGCGGCTGCGATGACACCCTGCAGATGGACCGCATAACGGCCTGTTCTCGACCGAGGTCCCACCGAACCGCCTACCCGGGTTGGCGTCGGGTCTTTTCAGTTGCGCGGCGAAGACCGCGGCACAAGTCGAGTCCGACACAACAGCGGCCATCACCTGCAACAACAGCGCGTTATTTCCGGCAGCCAATCACAACGCCGGGCGACTGGCAGAGGAGCGTCCCATGGCAGATTCCGTACCTTCCAACCGTAAGATTGTTCTAGCCGAGCGCCCCAAGGGCGAGCCAAACGCAAACACTTTACGGCTAGAGACCGAGCATTGCCCCACGCCGGGTAACGGCCAGATGCTGCTTCGAAACCGGTACCTCTCGCTGGACCCCTACATGCGCGGACGGATGAGTGCCGCACCGTCGTATGCGCCCCCGGTTGAGCTAGGTGCCGTCATGGTCGGCGGCACGGTCGCAACCGTTGAGACGTCCGACGTGGATGGGTTCGCAGTCGGTGATTGGGTTGTCGCTTTCGGCGGATGGCAGGACTACACCGTGTCCGATGGAAAGGGGCTGATCAATCTCGGCCGTGACCCCGAGAATCCCTCTTGGGCGCTTGGTGTACTAGGAATGCCGGGTCTGACCGCCTGGGCTGGACTGACCCAGATCGGGTGCCCCAAGGCCGGTGAGACCCTGGTGGTTGCTGGCGCTAGCGGCCCCGTTGGGGCGACGGTCGGACAGATCGGCAAGCTCCTAGGATGCCACGTCGTCGGCATTGCTGGGGGGCCCAAGAAGGGTGCCCATGTCGTCGACACCCTAGGCTTTGACGCTTGCATTGACTACAAAGCCGATGGCTTTCCAAGCGCCCTGAAAGCTGCGGTTCCCCACGGTATCGACATCTACTTTGAGAATGTTGGCGGTGCGGTCCTCGACGCGGTTCTACCGCTACTCAACCCGTCGGCTCGAATCCCAGTCTGCGGCCTAATCTCGCAGTACAACGCCACTACCCTGCCGAAGGGGCCGGACCGATTGAACCTGCTGATGGGCATCATTCTTCGCAAGCGAATGACCCTTCGCGGCTTCATCGTCTTCGACGATTTTGGTCACCTCTACCCAGAGTTCTCCAAGAACATGACCCAGTGGGTCAAGAACGGAGACATCCAATACCGCGAAGAAGTCATCTCCGGCCTAGAGCAAGCGCCCGATGCATTCATCGGCTTGCTTCGCGGAGAAGCGTTCGGAAAGCGGGTCATTTCCCTGACCCCGTGAGTACTGGTTCTGCAGCCAACGTCCGTTCTCACTGACCGGTATTGCCAAAAACGATGGCCACCGCGCCCGGTGCCCCCGACCCGCCAGCGCCGGGGGCGCCATCAACAGGTGACCCTCAGGTATCTGTGACCGGAAGGCGACGCATCCGGCGCGCGCGTTGGTCTCGCCACCCACAATCGCGTCACTCTGACCGGCTACAGCGAGGTCGCGAGGCGCGGTCGGCTCAAGCGGACCGCGAACCACGACAGCGGCGGCGAAGGCCATGCCTACCACTTCGTCTCGCCGCTAGATCCCCGCCATAACGGCGGGCAGGTCGTTGATAGCGGCGGACTGTTCAGGACTCGGCACCTCGGCCAGACAGGGAATGGCGGCCCAAACCCACTCGCTATCCGCCAGAAAAGCAGCAGAGTCCAGCGCAGCGAGTGCGTTTTCGGCCCGACGTGTTCGTTCGACCCAAGTGGGGGCCGATACCGGTACCTCACAACGGCTCTGGCCGAGGGCCACGGCCAGCACAATCACGGCGACTCCCGACGCATACGAAGCAAAGCGTCGCAGCACAGTCGAACAGCCTGCCCCGGCGCTAAACTGACGCGTCCGAAGCTGTCAGGTTCTCTGAGGACCCACACGTCGTACACCCCGGGACATCACCCGGCGACTCCGGACGGCGGGTGCATTCGACAGCCTCACGTTGCCTGCTGTCGGTAGGGCCGGAACGACAGCAACGGGTGGGGCCAAGTAATGACGGGTTCGGGCTGTGCAGACGCGAACTGCGTGTGAATTCGACCCCGATCAGGTGCGCGCACACAAGCGCTGGCAAGAGCAATCTGGATGCCGACCAAACCAGCAACGAGCCGGTTCGTTCGACGAGAACGAGGACATGCACGAGAGTCTCTTTGGCCGTCGAAACCGGGGACCCCGACCCGGGCGAGACATCCAAGCAGACTTCGCCACCGACTTTCGCACTGCTGCGCTCAGTGGAGTCAGGAGCCTAAGAGTGGGCAGTAGCGGCCCCGTAGACGTACGCACTCCACCGGGCGTCGAGGATGGCGGCAGCAGTCGCATTCGCGGAAAGGGCGAGCCGGGACAGCTCGGCGCACCTACCGGTGACTTGGTCATCACACTTCGAGTCGAACCTGACCCGCAGCTCCGACGTGATGGACTCGACCTGCACGTCGACCTACCAATCACCGTCGTCGAAGCCGTGCGCCGTGCGAAGCTCGAGGTACCGACCCTCGAAGGGCGGGTGGTGTTGATCGTCCCCCCTTAGGCGCAGACCGGACAAGTTCTCCGAATCCGCGAGCGCGGGAGGCACCGAATAGACCGAGACGCTGGGGACCTGTACGCCCACCTCGTGGCCGTCGCTCCCGACGGTGACATCGACGACGACGTGCTGGAGACGCTTGCCGCTTCCTACACGACTCCCATCCGTGAAAATTCGCGGGAGGCCACATCATGAGCAGCAATCCCATTGATGTCATTGCCGCTAAGCTCGGCATCCCATCGTCATGCGTTGTGGAGTTGTGCGACGTTGGCATTGTCGATGCGGAAGGCGAGCTTATTACCGAAGCCACAGTGGAACGCGTCCGCGTGAGCTGGACGCTCCACGATGAGCTGGGAGTGAACCTGGCTGGTATCGAAATGGCGCTCCACCTTCTGTCGGTGATTGAGCGCGACCGTGTTGACCTGACGAACTCTCACGACGGAACATCGCCGTCCCACAGCGGGAATTTACCTTCGTCATTGACGCGTCCACGCACAACCTCTACGGTCAGCTGTCCGCACACGGACACGGAGGCGATGCCAACATGACCGCTGCATGCAAACTATCCGCGCTCACGCTGGGCTTCCTGACGCTTGCAGCCTGTTCGGGGCTTAACTCAACAGACCCCGAGCCCGACACGGACGCGGATACCCAGGTCTTCATTCCCGACGACATCGACACCTTGGGAGAACCCGACGAGCCCGACACCGACACCGACACCGACTCCGGCACGGACGAGCCCGATACCGACGGCGACACGGGCTGCGACCAGTTCGGCTTTACAACCGCTGCATCACAGAGCACTGGCAACGCGGCTGCCTTCCTCTACCAAGCCTTCAATACCGACCTCGTCCCGTTTGATACGCTTGTCCTGCAAGTCTTCACCGAAGGCGACGGCACCCCGATTACCGGTCCAGGAACCTATACAATCGGTGCAGAGCTGGGGGATCGCAACCTCGAGTCCTGCTCCACCTGCGTACGAGTACTGCAGACCTGCGACGAAAACGTGACCTGCGAAGCCGAGTACTTTGCCACCAGTGGCACCATCACAGTGACCGAGTTCAGCGCCCAGCCGGCAGGCATTGCCGGCGTCATCACCGACCTAGAGTTGGTCGAGGTCACCGTTGACCCCAACACATTGGTGTCGACTCGCGTCCCTGGAGGGGACCGCTGGTGCATAGACGAGCACGTCATGGGCACAAGCCCGACTGGCGGCACCCTCGACCCGATTGCTGTGGGATTCGGCTTCGATGGTGGCTGGAGCGGCAGCGAACCGCGCGATTACACCTTCTTTGGGCAGACCGGCCCAGCGGTCATCGAGCCAATCATTGAACTCACCTTCGCGAGCCAGGCGTACTTCACTGCCACAACGCCGGAAGAGTTGGCGGGCACCAGCTGCACCGCACTCGCCGGTTTCGACGTTGTGCAGGGGACGTCCATCTTGGACACAGGCGGACAGCCAGTGTGGACCCAGCTGGACACCACCGTGAGTATCTTGCGGAACACCTGGACCTTCGAAGACACCAGCTGCGGCTTCCTGCTCGACTACACGCAGTGGGGCGACGGTGGCCAAGACCTTCTCGACGCCTTCACCGCGTTCCGTTTCGGCATGGGCGTGGGCCCCATGACACCCGACTTGCTGGCTGGCTGGCAAGACGCCAACGGCAACTGGCTGAACGCAAACATCGCCGCCGCAGCACCGTCGATGGTGGGCACCTTCACAGCACTCAACGATGCGGCAGGGGCCTTCGTCCTCGAAGATTACTCCACGGGCTTCGCCTTCCAGATCGACACCAACACCTGGGTTCCGAACACAGACCCGAGTGGCCAGTTCCTGATCTACCAGGACCTCACCGGCGTCTCGTCACTGCCGCCCACGTACCTACGCGCCCAGCCCTACCTGTTCCGCAACTTCACCGGACTCGATCTGACGAACTTGGGTGACGGCCGACCGCAGTAGCGGCGCGACCTTCCCTCTTGAAGCGGTCGCCCACGCCAATGGCCGAGACAGCGAGGCTGGCGTAGCCGGGCAGGTCCACCTGTTCGCCATCTGGACACACGGCTGCCGAAGGCGTTTGCATTGAACCCGCCAATGTGCAAAACGACGGATTCGCTGCCGCCTATCCGCACGGGGTACCCTGCCGATGTCAATTGCGCGGCGACCCCGCTCCCCATGTTCATCAGAAGCATCATCGTTGTCTAGAGGCGTGCCATGACTGAGCAAAGCGACGAGTGGTCTTCCGAGATCCTAGTGGACCAAGCCCGTCTGAACGCCGTTGTAGCAGAGCTTGCGCAGTTGCTGATTCAGCGGAGCCGACGCAGTCAGGCGCGGGCTAGAGGCGACATCAATCGTGTCTTCCCCACAGTGGATTCGCGACACACTCGCCGGGATTGGTGTGCTGATGCTCTTCGTGTTGGGTAGTTTTTGCCTGACTGCCTTCGTCATTGGGGCCGTCACTGGAGAGGCTCGGCCCACGCTGCTGGTTCCCGCTGCGGTGAGCCTAGGCGGTGTAGTCCTTATTGCCTTCGTTCGGTGGCGTAGGGCGGCCGTAGCAGGCGGCGTGACGGGTATCGGACGCGGACTGACCGACCGATTGCTCATGCGGACGGCGTCACAATACCTTGCGGTAAATCGAAAGATTGCGCCGTACACCACCCAATACCGTTGTGAGGACGGCGTGTGGCTGGGAGAGTGGCACCGCGACGAAGAGGCGTTTCAAACCTGGACCGTCAACCCTGCGGACTTCCAGCATGCCTACGTTGGCCGTGAGGCGGTGTATTTTTTCCACAGTGCGACGGCCCGACGCATTGGCCTGGTGTGGATTGTCGCGCCCGACCATCGTAAGTCGCTTCGAGCGAGCTTCGCGGATTCGGGATTGTCGGTCGCATCGTTTGAGGCGGAGTAGCCCGACCCCCTCCTGCCGCAGGTGGGCATGGCCGCGCCGTAGAATCTGACGGGTGGGTCGGCCAGCACGATGGTCGCAGACCCGTTTTCAACGATCCGGTTCGCGAGCCACCCATTCCGCCATATTCTGCACCGCTGGAGGCACGGATGAATCGACTCGCGCTGCTAGGACTTCTGCTCACCGCTTGCCCGGTGGACGATGGCATGGGCACGGACCTGGCAACCCGCACAGACCTAGGAACCGACACCGAGGCCGCACTCGGAAGCTCTGCGTCCAATCCAAATCTGCACCGCGAGGATATCTTGGACGACGACTCCACCGCCGTCAGCGGCGTGTATTGGGTCAAGCCGGGTGCCAGCGATGCCATCGAAATGACCAGCCACGACAACACCACTCGTGCGTCCAAGGACAAGGTTTGCACAGCCTCAAGCCAGACCCTGTTGTTCCAGCAAGACGGCAGCTGGATTGTTGCTGACGATGAGCTATTCGATGCCCCCATCACCATCACGGGCTCCGGCCAGAGCTTTGCCACCGAGGTCACCGCGAGCGACCGCACTACGGTCGATGCATTCACGGGCTGGTCCAACCATGCCATTTTCTTTGGCGGCGACTTTCACTTGGGCAACGGTCCAGACGAGCGCACGACCTACGGACCCACCATGAATAGCGTTGACCAGCACCGCGAAG
>JBLHSN010000262.1:0-8691 GCA_047626195.1 Myxococcota bacterium | reverse complement strand
GTTCGCGCCCAGCGCAGTAGCAATGACTCCAATGGCCGCTCTGGGGCTTCTAAAAAGACGGAGGCAATGCCAGACGGAACCACAACCCCCAGTGCTTCTAAGTACCGCCCCGCATCTTCTACAGCGATGAGCCGAGGCTCTCCAGCAATGCGCACACGCAATACACGCCGCGCCTTCACCAGCTCCTCGACCCAGTCGTTGGGCGCCTCCCGGCTTCGAGCCGCGAGCTCGTCTATCGACAGGTCTCCCAAGCGACGCAGCAGGTCATGCACAGCGTCTGCGTGCTTCACCTTGCGGTCATCCGTCAGGTACTGAAGCTCCAGCTCGACCTGTGCGACCGCATCGCCGTCTAGCAGGTCGCGCAGCTCCTCCTGACCCAACAGCTCGCGCAACAACTCGCGGTCCAGCGACAAGGCCATCGCCTTACGCTCGGCGAGAGGTGCATCTCCGTTGTAGAGATACTCGGCCACATACGCAAAGACCAGTGACCGCGCGAATGGTGAAGCGCTCTTGGTCTCGACCTCGACAACCCGCACATCACGGGAGCGCACCTTGCGCAGCAAGTCTACGAGTGCGGGGACGTCAAACACGTCCTGTAGACACTCGCGATAGGTCTCCAAGACCATCGGGAAAGCCGGGTAGGAGCGGGTTGCGGCCAATAGATTCTGTGCCTTCAGACGCTGCTGCCACAGCGGCCGACGCTGCTTCGGTGAGCGACGCGGAAGCAACAACGCACGCCCAGCGTTTTCACGAAAGCGACTGGCGAAGATAGCGCTGTGCCGCAGTTGCTCCACAATCTGGTCTTCGACGACTTCCGGATCTGGGAACAGCACATCCACCGATGGCAGCTCCTCTACATCCGCAAAGCGAAGCACAATCCCGTCATCGGTCGCCATGGTCTGAACATCAAAGCCGGCTCGCGCAGACAGCTCAGCTTCGAGAGCCAGTGCCCAAGGCTGGTGAACCCGAGCGCCAAATGGCGACAAGATGCACACGCGCCAGTCTCCAAGCTCATCGCGGAACCGCTGCACCACAAGGGTCCTGTCCGTAGGAAGCGTGTCCGTCGCTTCAACCTCAGAGCGAATGTAGCGAACCAAGTTCTTTGCCGCGAGCGGGTCCAACGGCGCCACGCTGCGCACAAACTCGACCGCGGTTTCGTCTGTCTTGAACGCGCCTACCTCGCGAACGAAGGCACCAAGCGCCCTGCCCAAATCTACCGGACGACCCACCTGGTCCCCCTTCCAAAACGGCAGACGCCCCGGCTCACCGGGCGCCGGTGTCACCATCACCCGGTCGCGGGTAATCTCTTGAATCCGCCAGCTACTGGCACCGAGAATGACCACATCTCCACGACGCGACTCGAACACCATCTCCTCGTCCAGCTCACCGACCTTCGGACCGCCATCTCCCAAATAGACCCCGAAGGAGCCACGGTCCGGAATGGTGCCAGCGTTAACTAGAGCCAGCATTCCAGCGCCTTTGCGAGCTACCAGAGTGTCGGCGTCCCGATCCCAAGTGATGCGCGGGCGTAGGTCCGCAAAGGCGTCAGACGGGTAGCGCCCGGACAGCATGTCCAGCACGGAGATGAGCGCGCCGCGGGTGAGTGTGCTGTAGGGGTAGGCACGGGTGAAGACGTTCTCGACCTCGTCAACCGTCCAGGTGTCTACAGCAACAGCCGACACGATGTGCTGGGCCAGGACATCCAAGCAGTTGCGTGGCACCCGAGTCGACTCAATATGGGCGTCTACCATATGACGCGCAACAACCGCAGTCTCGAGAAGGTCTCCCTTAAACTTGGGGAAGATACGCCCTTTGCTGACCTCGCCCACACCATGCCCTGCACGGCCAATGCGCTGAAGCCCACGAGCCACGCTACCGGGCGACGCAATCTGGATGACCAAGTCCACCGCCCCCATGTCAATGCCCAACTCCAGCGAGCTTGTGGCCACAAGAGCAGGCAACTGGCCGTGTTTCAGCATGTCCTCAATCTGCTCACGTTGCGCGCGAGCAATGCTGCCATGGTGAGCCCGCACCAGCTCTTCACCGGCCAATTCATTGAGCGATTGCGCCAAACGCTCGCACAGCAGCCGACTGTTCACGAACAGAATGGTGGTGCGATGAGCGCGAATGAGCTCCAGCAATTTTGGGTGCAGCGCGGGCCAGATAGACGGTGATAGCTTCCGTTTACCACCGCCACTGGTCGGTCCAAGGACCGGTCCTCCCTCTTCTGCCGTGACGGACTGTATGGGCGCTTCCATGTCCGCTACCGGAACCACAATCTCCAAGTCCAGCTTTGGAGGCTCGGACGTATCAATGATGGTGACCGGTCGTCCACCACCTAGAAAGCGGGCAATCTCGTCCAGAGGTCGTTGAGTCGCAGACAGGCCAATGCGCTGCGGCTCATGGTCCAGAAACGCTGACAATCGCTCCATGGACAACGCCAAATGCACACCACGCTTGGTCGCTGCGACCGCATGAATCTCATCAATGATGACGGTC
Organism: Myxococcota bacterium; assembly: GCA_047626195.1. Classification (GTDB taxonomy): domain Bacteria; phylum Myxococcota_A; class UBA796; order UBA796; genus CAJXTB01. The sequence goes on along the minus strand of JBLHSN010000262.1, from coordinate 6,192 downwards.
TCAAGCGTCTTCAGGATGTCTCGTTGGCCGCTTCCCAAGAACAGAAACAACGACTCGGGTGTGGTGACCAGAATATCCGGCGGGTGCTTGAGCATCTGACGACGCGCTTTCTGTGACGTGTCCCCGGTACGCACACCAATGGTGATGGGCTGAACAGGGACGTCTTCCCGTTCGCCAGCACGTTGAATGCCCACCAGAGGCGCGCGCAGATTCCGCTCAATATCGTAAGCTAGCGCCTTGAGCGGCGACAAGTACAGCACTCGAACGCCAGGCTCGGCGTTGGCCGGACGATGGGCCAGTGAGTCCAGACAGGCCAAGAATGCCGCTAATGTCTTACCAGACCCGGTTGGCGCTAGCAGCAGCGAGTGCTCACCGTTGACAATCGCCGGCCATCCCTGCTCCTGAACCGGAGTGGGACTGTCGAACGAGCTGGAGAACCACGCGCGCGTTGCGGGGCCAAAGTGATCTAGGACCGACATGTGTGCATCGTATCGAGCCCACGGGACAAAAGTTGTCCGGGCCCGTCAATGTCCGCTTCAGCTTGGCGGGAGTGTCTCGGCAGCGAGGCGTGGGCGCAACGGCAATGCGGTACTCGCCGCTTCTATCTCCAACACACGGTCGCGCAGCACCATGGCCAGCCAGTCATACGACCCAGCCTCGGGAACTTGGACCATCTCATCCGGGGCGTCCCAGGACACACGCAGTTCGCCAGTAATGTCGATACCACTCGCATGGCCATCAAGAGGGAAGACGAGCATATAGCGGCCGAAGTGAGCGTTCTCGTCTGCCCCTGATGGGTGGCGAATGGCATACCGTTGTAGGCCCGATGTTCCGCTCACCGCCAACCGACATTCCAACCGGTCTATGCCCACCGCATTGGCCATCTCAACGAGCGTCTCCAGGGTGGTGTCGATGTCATCCGACTTGCGGATCTCGTCTACGGCCGTTTGAATACGCTGGAGGTTGTCGCGCAGTCGTTGTTGGCGACGCAGGCCGTACTTGAACGAGACCTTCGCTTCGGCAACACTGAACACACCGGTCACCCTGGTGAAGACGATGGTCGCAACGCCAATGGCGCACAGAATGACTGCCGCCTGTGCGGTCGTCGCCCAGACCAACCCCAGAGCCCCTAGAGCCAACACCGTGCAGCCTGCGTACAGAACCAAAACGGCCTGCCGATGGGTCATGCCGCTGTCGAGCAGGCGGTGGTGGACGTGTCCGCGGTCCGCACTGAAGATGTGCTTGCCAGAGATGAGCCGCCGTAGAACCGCCAATGTGGTGTCGAACACCGGTACGCCAAGGGCAAGGACCGGGATGAGCAAGGACACAGCAGTCTGCGACTTCGCTGACCCGCTAATCGCAGTGACCGCGAGTACGTAGCCCAAGAACAGACTTCCCGAGTCCCCCATAAAGATGGACGCGGGGTTGAAATTGTAGCGCAGGAATCCCAAGAGCGAGCCGGCCAAGGCAATGGCTGTGAGAGCCACAATGACGTTGTTCCCGGTGACGCCCAAGATAAACAGCACAAACACTGTAAACAGGCTGATGCCCGAAGCCAAACCATCTAGTCCGTCTATCAGGTTGATGGCATTAACGATACCCACAATCCACAACACTGTCAGTGGCAGGGCAAGCCAGCCCAGAGCGACAACGCCGAAGGGCGTACTGACAAAGTCGATGTGGTATCCGGCGGCAAACGCACCCAATGCCACAAGTACTTGAACGACCAACTTGACCTTGGCAGACAAGTTGCGGATGTCGTCGACGAGTCCCATGCCGACCATCACAGCCGCACCAACCGCGAGGGCAGTGAAGCGAGTCATGTCCGCGAGGTAGCTCTCGGAAACCCGGTTGTCATAGAAGAACAATGCGATGACGGGAACAAAAAACCCCACCGCGATGGCCAAGCCACCCACGCGTGGCATGGGAACTTCGTGCACTTTGCGTTCTTCTTCGCCAGAGTCGACCGCACCGTGACGAATCGCAACATCTCTGACCAAAGGCGTCAGAATGAAGCTCACAACGGCCGAAATAAGAAAGGCGACGAGGTAGGTCAGCATCTGAAGTTTGCCTGTAGCATCGGTCACCCTCGGATAACGGAGCAGCGACTGTGCCCATAATCACTGTGTGCACCCTACCGGCAATCCTTCACCGTAAATTTCAAGCGGCGCCACCGGATACAGCATCGCCACTCAAGGGGAACTGTCCGTTGTGAGCACGCCGCGACACAATATCGCCGCTTTGGCTGCGGTTCAAATCATTCGCTTTACGGCTGCTTTCGCGGTATCTATCGCATTGGCCCGCGGGTTGGGACTTGCCAACTACGGTGTGTACGCGACCATCGCAACCGCTGCCCACCTCATCGCATTCACGTCGAACCTCGGTATTCACCAACTCCTCCCGCGAGCCATCGCCCGGTCGCCGTCTACTGAACACGCCGGCTGGATTCGAACAGCGTGGTGGAGCACCCTTGGCGGATCTACCGTCGCCACAGCAGCACTCGGGTGTTGGGCTGCCGTGTACAACCCGAGCTGGTGGATCCCCGCCGTCGTCGCGGGGGTAAGCCTCGGCCTGATGTCTCTGGTCAACGTCTACATGGCGGCTTTTGAGGGCATTCGTAGGATGGCACTGCAGCTGCGCGGAGTCGTCGCTGGGCGAGTCGTGGTGGTTGTAGCAACCGCCATTGCGCTAGGCGTTGGAGGCGGGCTCACCGGGGTGTTCGCCGCACAGGGACTGGCCTGGTTGGTGACACTGGCCGTGTTCGGCTGGACATGGCGACGCACTGTTCACCCCAGCGACCAACACATCGACGCCGCCAGCATGGTCCGCGCCTCTGTTCCTTTCGCCGGCTTCGTTGCCTTCGCGGCCCTGCAAGAGCGGGTGGATATCTTGATCTTGGACGCGGTTCGCGGCCCCGAAGACGTCGGCATCTACAGAGGTGCCACCCTCTTCCTCATCAACATCCCCATCGTCGCTCGCATTGTGAGCACCGCCGCCTACCCGAGTCTCGCCACCAAACGAGACCCTACCGAGCTCGGCCATATTCTTCGGTTGCTCCTGGCGGTCGGTGCGGCCTTCGCGGTCGGTGGATGGCTGGTCGGACCGTCGCTGGTGCACGCCGCCCTCGGCGATGTCTACGTCGCCTCCGGTCCGCTGTTGGCCTTGGGTGCCCTGGGGTTGCCCATCGTCTTTCTGCGAATCGGCTGTTCGCTTGGCTTGCTCACTCTCGATGCCGAGCGCACCCGCTTCGCCGGCATGGCGGTAGCGGCCGCGGTGAACGTTGTGCTCAACCTTCTCATCATCCCAATCTACGGCGCGACCGGCGCCATGGCGACCACCATCGCCTGTGAGGCACTCTTGTTGGCACTGTACATGTGGCCAGTGAGGCGAACCATGATCGGCGTTGCAAAGACATCGTGGCGTGCACTGCTACCGTCTGGCGTTCTTGCCGCCGTGCTCGTCACCCCAGTGCCTCTGGCCCTCTCCACAGGGCTGGGAATCGCGGCGTGGAGTGCTGCCGCCTGGAGCGTTGGCGGTGTGACTCGCGCAGACCTCAAGCGCCTGCGCCGGCTGTAGGGCTACGCGAGGTCTCGGGCTAAAACATCCGCAATGCGCACAGCCGCTCGCCCGTCCCCGTATGGATTGTGGGCGTGGCGCATGGCTTCGTAAGCCGAGTGGTCGTCCAACAAGAGCGAGGCTTCCCGGACAATCTTCTCAGTATCCGTGCCGACCAACTTTACCGTTCCGGCATCCACCCCTTCTGGACGCTCGGTGGTGTCCCGCAGGACCAACACTGGCTTGCCGAGGCTGGGTGCTTCCTCTTGAATGCCGCCAGAGTCGGTCAGCAAGAGCGTGCAGCGGTCCATGAGGCGCACGAAGGGCAAGTAATTCAACGGGCCCAACAGGTGAACGTTGTCCAAGCCCGACAGGTGTTCGTGGACCGGCGCTTGTACGTTTGGATTCAAGTGAACTGGGTAGACGAAGGACACATCTGGGTAGCGCTCTGCAAGCCGACGAATGGCCACACAAATGCGCTCAAAGCCGCCGCCAAAGCTCTCACGACGATGACCCGTGATGAGCACCAAACGCCCGCCGCCAGCAATCGCTGGGTAGGCCGAACCGTAGTCCTGTTTAAAGCCATCAATCGGGGTGACACGAACGCGGTCGCGTACCCACAACAGCGCGTCAATGACCGTGTTTCCGGTGACGTGAATACCGTCTTGTGGAAAGTGCTCGTGCCGCAGTGAGGCCGCGCTTCGCTCGGTAGGGGCAAAGTGCCAGCGGCACAGCTGGTCGGAGAGGACCCGGTTCGCCTCTTCGGGCCACGGGCTCTGCAGGTTTCCAGTCCGAAGTCCCGCTTCGACATGACCCACAGGAATCCGGGCGTAGAACGCTGCCAAGGTGGCGGCGAAGGTGGTGGTGGTGTCGCCGTGGACCAACACCACATCTGGTTTTTCCTGCGCCAAGACATCGCGCATGCCAAGCAACACGCGGCTGGTCACATCAAACAGGTCCTGACCCGGCTTCATGATGTGCAGGTCGTGGTGCGGCGTAATCTGGAACAGCTCCAGCACTTGGTCGAGCATGCCGCGATGCTGAGCGGTCACGCAGACGCGACTCTCCAAGCCTTCTCGCGCTTCAATCGCACGAACAACGGGGGCCATCTTGATGGCCTCAGGACGGGTTCCAAAGACCGAAAGTATACGGGCCATCAGCGAAATACTCCACAAGCATCAATCAAGACCTTGGATTGCAAAAGTGCAGGGTCCACTCGCTTGAATTCGCGGTGAGACACTAAGGCCACCACGATATCCGCTCGCTCAAGAGCGTCGTGCAATGGGGTCAATTCGAGACCATCGTAGGCGATAATGTTGGGCTCTACTGCGAGAACCGTTCCCTCGACCTTTTCCGTGAGCTGTTTGGCAATCTCAAGCGCCGGAGACTCGCGAAGATCATCAATATCCGGCTTGTAGGCCAAGCCCAGGCACACCACCACCGGGTCACGGTAGCGGCTCGCCTTCTCGACGACCCGGTCCACCACCCAGTGCGCTTTGCTGTCATTGACTTCGCGAGCGGTGCGAATGAGCCGAGCGGTGTCTGGAGCCGAGTGAACAATGAACCACGGGTCTACGGCGAGGCAGTGCCCGCCCACTCCGGCACCTGGATTGAGAATGTCGACCCGGGGGTGCCGGTTCGCCAGTCGAATCAACTCCCACACGTTCATGCCGAGCTCCTGGCACAGCATCGACAGCTCATTGGCGAACGCGATGTTTGTGTCGCGGTAGCTGTTCTCGGTGAGCTTGCACATCTCGGCGGTGCGCGCGTTCGTTGCAATCACCTCGCCGCTGACAAAGGTCTCGTAGAAACCTACTGCAACGTCTGTGGAAGGGCCGTCCACGCCGCCAACAATACGGTCATTCTCGATCAATTCGCGAAGGATATGACCCGGAAGAACCCGCTCAGGGCAGTGAGCGACGAACACACGGTCCGACTCGGTAAGCTCTGGCCGGGCTTGGGCAATGCGTGCCGCTACGCGCTCGGTCGTACCGACTGGAGAGGTGGACTCCAGGATGACCAAGTCTCCGGGACTGAGGTGTGGACATAGGGCGTCCGTGGCGCTGTCCACGTAGGCGAGCTCGGGTTCGTGGTCTCCCTTGAACGGGGTTGGAACCGCAATCACAAAGACGTCGGACGGCTCTGGTGTAAGCGAAGCTCGCAAGTTGCCCGAGCCCACCGCAGATCGGACCAGAATGTCGAGCTCAGGCTCCACAATGTGGATGTCCCCAGCATTGATAGTGTCTACAACGCTCGGATGGACATCGACGCCAAGGACGGTGTAGCCCTTCGTTGCTAGCAAGCTCGCTGTGGGCAGGCCGATGTAGCCGAGTCCAATCACACAAATAGTCTTGGGGCGCATTCGCATGAGTCTCCGTCGCGGCCTAAAGCCAAAGCCGCATATCGCAGTGTCGGCACGGGGACGTTTCCTTGAACACAATCCTGAGCCGACGCACAAATCATCTGCGGGATAGATGGCGTGCGCCCCGGAGCCCCCATGCGCCTGCTCGCGTTGGCACTCATCCTCAGCGGATGCGCCAAGAAGATGACTCCTACAACCGAACACGCCTTCGAAACCGACGCCGACATCGAGCCTGACACAGAGGCTCCGATGTGCTGGACCGCGCCGAGTCATCC
>JBLHSN010000261.1:0-8708 GCA_047626195.1 Myxococcota bacterium | reverse complement strand
GGGACTTCGGTAACAATCCGGCGTGATGTAGCCCCACACCGTGGAGGACGTAGCGACGCAAGGTGCTGCCAAAGGGCGAGTCGAAGCGGAAGCCTTTGATCGCTGCGGCAATCGCCTCCTTCTTCTCGGACGACGTGAAGGTTCGGCTCATCAGCCCGGTTCAGTCCAGCACGGTTGCTGAGGACGTGTGAATTGCAGGCACTCAGCGCATCGACGCCGCAATACAACGCCGTGTCGCCTGCACACCTCTGCTCAAGGTCGGGACCCTATGCCTCTGCATCCCATGACGTCGCGAGTGCTCAAACGCTTTGCCGAGGTGTCGGCGCACCCGCGTCGGTCAAAGGCCGAGGGGCCGCTGATTGCTTGGCTCATGGCGTGGGCAGACGGGTTCAACCGCATCGGCGTCAGGGGGGCCCCCGCAGTCCAGCGGCAGCGCTGCCGCTACTCGACCATACCGAACGGGTCGCCCCACCCCTGGTCGTCATTGTCAGCATTCTCTTCTTGCGGCCTTGGGACCTGCATCAGGCCACGACACACCATCGCAGGGTCGATTTCCCAGAACTCTGCTCGCTCCACCCATCGCTTAGCGCCGCGCTCACCCATGTGTTCCAGCTCCCGCTCAATCAGCTCGCGCAGGACGGCTACAAGGCTCTCGAAGCCGCCGCCCTTGCCGGCTCGGGCGAGCCAGCCGGAGAGATCTCGATACTTCGACCGCAGATCCGACTCCTTGGTGTTGTACTCGAGCATGGTGCGTGCAGCCTGCCCACCAAGCGACGGGGTCCGGTTCGCAGCCTCCTTGAGCACGCCGAAGTCGTTGGCAGCCTCAAAGGCGGTGAGCAGCCCGTCGACGTCCTCTTCCGCCATAGCGGTCTGGATCCCCTTGGCCATCCGCATGCCCATGGCCCGCTTGACCTTGGCAGCCATGGGAACGCCTGCAAGCGCCGCCGACGACATCAGCTGCGCATACATCAGCAAATTCCCGTCGAACGCCTTCGCGATCTCGCTCGCGGTGATCTCTGCCGCTTCCAGACGACTCGCCACTAGCTCGGCACCGCCCCCAAGGCGGGTAAATCCCAACGCTACGTTGAAGCCCAACAGAGATCTAGAGAACGCCGCACGCAGGGAACGCCCTTCTGCGGTGAGCTTGAGTCCATCGTCTTCCGTTTCCCAGGCGGCTGCGCGCGCTTCCGTCGACAAAAAGCCGGAGAGATCAGGTTTTGCCAAGAGCGCTACCTCATCGGAAAGGCAGCTCATTGCCAAGATCTTTAGAATCCACTTCTCATGAAACGAGCCCTTACCCGCTACAAGGTCGGCGATATCCATAGTGCTGGCGCCGGATATCTGGATGATGTTGTCCACCCAGCCGTTGTGCTCGGCGGCCCGAAGCACGTCCAACACCTGCTCGGCCGGACTCGAGAAGTACTTAAATCCAGGCTGCCCGGGCAGGATCGGGTCGAGCAAGTACTTGGCAAGCACGTTGCTCTCTTTGATCGCACGTAGGGCGTCCAGCTCATCTGACGTCACGTCCACAGAGGTGGTCTTCTCCCGCAGGGCATCCCCTTCCTGGCCCAGCCGCCGTTCTACAAAGGACTGCCATTCGGTTGCCAAGTCTTCGCTCGGCAGCTCCCAGTACGGCCTGGCCTCCATGGCTGTCTTGGCCAGCTTCGCCACCTGCACGTACGTCTTGGCCCGCACGTCATCATCCCGGATGAGAGAGACCGCTGCATACGCATCGAAGGCATTGGTACCCAAGAACTCCGCACTCACAGACACGGACGCGATGAAGGCCATCTGCACGGCTTCGGGATGGGCTGAAAACTCATCCGGCGAACGGATACCGGCGATGGTCGACGCCATTTCCTGGTCGAGGAGCATGGGCCCTTCAAGGGCCAACGCCAGCCGTTCAGTGGCCCCATCGAAGTCGCTGATGAACTCCTTGGCCGCCGGGTACTCCGGCGCATGCTCATGGAGTGGATTGGGAACATTAAGCAGCGTCTGAAGCGAGGGAGAGGGCACCACCATATCCATGATCTCCCCAATCAAACCCCGGCCAAGAAGGACCTCGGTCCAGTCGATAGTGGCCATCTTAAAGAGTCCGGCAATGCGCTCGGTCCAAAACCACGTCGCAGATTCGGCCATCTCGGGCCACAGCGTCGCGGCGCCTTCACGGTTGAGCGACTTTCCAACACCGTCCAAGGTGGCTGCATCTAGCGTCACCGTGGTGCCAATCCGCTCGGCGTGCTCGCCTGCTTCGCCCACCAAGTCCCCAGGCACATTGCTTCCGGAAAGCCCCAGGTCATCACCGTGCTCCGACTTGCGGAAGTCTTGCTTGGACGTCAGCTTGAGCGCGGCATTGCTCGAACGATCCGTGTCCGCGGTAGCACCCACGCTCTCGGAACCAGCGAACGACCAGTAGTCGTCCTTCTTGTAGTGGTACTTGCGGTGGGTCTCGTCCTTGTCGTTCTGGTAGTCCTCGACAGACTCGGATTCCGTGGACCTCGTTGAGTAGTCGTCCACCAAGAATCCGCTCTGCTCGTACGCGTGAGTGGTCTTGTCGGTGATCACGTGCTTTGTGTACACAATCCCCGGCACCGGCTCATCGCCAACCGCAAAGTCCATCTGTTCGTTGTAGTCGGCCACGTAGTCGGACATCTTCTGCTGGAGCTCGTCAATTCGGTCCGCATCGGACTGCGTGGTTGCGCTCATGAACGCCCCGATTCCGGCCTCAAGGCGCCCCAGAACGTCCTCAGGTTCTTCCTGTTCGGGCTCGGGCGCCTCCATCTTCTTCTTCAGCGCCAGCAGCTCCATCTCGGTAGCCTCGATCATGGTCATCCGGAAGTCGAACACACTCGCCGTCATGCCCGCGCCCGGAAGGAGCCCAGTGGCCAAGAAGCGGTCCACAGCGGCCTCCGCGTCAGGTGTCAGGGGCACAGTCACCTTGAATCCGTAGGTTTCCAAGCGCTCTTCAATGTTGGTGTCGGTGTACTTGGCAAGACCGAATGCTTTGGCATTGGTACCTTCCGAATGGCCACTGGAGGTCGTGGACTCTCCTTTACCCCCGTCCGCCGTCTTCACATACCCACGAGAGTTGGCGGAACTCCATGTGCCATTAGCGCCTGCGGTCAGACCTAGGACAGACAAGCTCACGCGAAGCGACGCGTCCTCGCCGAAGCTCGCGAATGTGGCCTGGCCATCGCACATCGACGCCAAGGTGCGCAGCTTGACGGGGTCGGAGGCTAGCGCGATGGCAGCCTCGTTGAACGCGGCCCACTCCCGATCACCCCATCCGCGAGACGCTTGAGGCACCACCAACCCATCGATGCGCTTCACGGTATCGGTCATCCTTCCTCCAACCGTCGCGGACACCGCTCCATGGCTAACGGTCAACGACGCGTCCACACCATTCGTGGCCGACTCAGTCCCGCCATAAATGTGCTCGCCGGCCACGGTCTCGTGCCCTTCCTCTGCCGACTCCGTGTGGATGCGGGTCAAACTGCCGCTCACCGCCAGCTTCTTGTTCACCTTCACGTTGGCTGCGAGTGTTGTAGCGTCCTTGCTAGCAGTGATGGAGGCGCCGCCCTTCTCACCACCCATACCTAGATTCACTGAGTCGGGGGTGATGCCAGCCGTGATCGAAACGTTGTTTGCCGTGACGGTACCTTGGGCACTATTGGGGCCAATCGACCCAGAGACGCCTGACACGCTCTTGTTGCCGTCCGCATCCACCGTCTCGCTCATTCTACCCTGGGAAAGGTTGGCCCCATCAGCCCCCCAACTCACGTCCGTGGTGTTGGTGGTGCCACTGCTGGATTTGTCGGCATTGGTTGTCTTGTCCGCACTGCTGGCGGAGTAGCCAATCGATTCTGGACCCGCGTTGAGCGACGCCGAGTTCGTCTTCACGTTGGTAGCGTCGCCAACCGTATTGGTGTCCGTTCCCACAGCACCCAAGTTGAATTGGCCATCCTGGAATCCAACGGAGGTCTCATTGCGGGTCGACGAATCTTTCCCGCCATCCTCAACGGCCTTCACAACCTTAAAGCCATTCGTACCAAGCTCCGTCTCAGTCGACTCCTCCCTGAACGAGCCCCCCTCGTCCTCCGTGCGATCGGTGTCGCTCCGGACGTATTGAAGGTCACCGTCTCCATACACCAGCTCGCGGGTCCGTTCCGACGAGCTGCCACTACCGTCCGCCGCCTGTTCTGCGCTGGCCGTGGTGTACGTGGCGGAGGTCTGCTCACCCAGCTTCATCGATGCCTTCTGGGATTCAGAGGCTGTCGCACCGTTGTTCACCCGCTTCTCCGAGCGACCCACCGATGCCTCTAGGCTGTCCTTGTCCAGCGATGCATCAGCCGACACGGAGTTGGTCTTGGCGAGACCGCGCTCATTATTCGCGATGGAACTTCCTGCTTCAAACGAGCCGGACAGCTTCTTGGCAGTCAGCTTCGCTTCAGCGGCGGTCGTGAGCTCAGAAGTAGTCCCAAACTCGCTCGTGTTCTCGCTGGCCCACTCGTGACTCCTCTTGAGTTCGAATGGCTCGTCCTTCTTCGGCAGCAAGGGGTCCTGAAGCGCGTCAGACAAGGGGGCCTGGAGCGCATCCGAGAGAGGCTCGGCCTGCGAGGACTTGGAGGTCGGCTCTTCAACCCTCCGTTCCTCTCCTTCCCTAAGCGGTGGTTCAGTGTGCATGACAAGCTCCAGATGCACCAGACTGTAGCCACCAACGCTGCAAGCAACCTCCCCCCAAGCTCCCCCCAAGCTCCCCCCAAGCTCCCCCAAAGTGCGCCGCAACCCTACAACGCGTACTGTAGGCGTCGTGAGCGCAAGACGGTGTAGATGACAAGGATAGGAAACATCAGGCATCCCCAAACCGACCTGTCAGCTCCGCGCAGCGCCCACCGCCACGGCCTGGCCCCTGCATCGCCCTCGACTGAGTCTCTCGCGCCCCACGCACACCGGGCGAAAGCGACCGTTTTTGGTGGGTCCCGCCCTCAAAGACACACCCCTTCGAGTCCACAGCACTCCCCCACAGCACGTCAGACTCAGGCCACATCCATCTCGCTGGCCGGCGGGCCTCGTGCCGACCGCTCGAGCGACGCCAGAACGCTCAGCGTCGCCGGTCTTCCGGACCGGGGGCCGAACCACCGCGCAGCGCCATCACGTTTCCGCACGTCGGGCACGCCACGCCGTTGACGTCGAAGACCCCCCACAACAGCAGGCTCAACGGTGTCCAGCGGGAGCTCCCTATGCCCCCCTTCGTTAGTCGCGGCCTGACCCCTGGGGGAGGCAGCTGGCCGCGTTGGAGGTCGTGGCCGCACCGTGCGATGCCGCGCCGCCAGCACGCCCCCGTAGCGTACTGGGTTCGCCCGGGGCGGCGGCACGAGCGCGGCCCGCCGCTCGGCGAGTTCCTCGGCGGACAACTCAAGCGCCGTCGTCCCGTCCGACCACGCCCGCTTGAGTCGGCCTTGAGGGCTTGTGCCTCGACCTTGAGGGCCGCTCGATGCTCCAGCAGTGCTAGCCGACCGAGGTCGGCCTCTTCGCCAAAACTGCACAAGCGGTGTTGTCGCTGAGTCACGATGATGCGGTTTGCAGCGGCACAGAGCTGTTCGAACTCTGCGGGGCTCGCTGCGAGATTGACGTCCTCCTCTAGGGTTTGCTAATTCGTGCAGGCGTCAAACCCCAAGGTCAGGGTAGTCTCTAGCTCGCTCGCAACGCTCTGATCGTCGATGGCGTCGCGCGCACCGAGAATGGTCACCCGTAGGGCGGCCTGGTGTGACGCAATGTCGTCCTGCGCCGTATTCAAGCTGAGCACTTGCTCTGCCAGGGCTGCGATATCGGCTCCCGAACCATCATCTTGGGCAACGGCTGTTCCGCTGGCGAAGAGAAGTCCGACAAGGCAGGTGCGAATCATGAGGTGTCCCTCGGTGGTCGTTGACTTGGAACAAGTGCACGTTGGGTAACGGTAACGGCGTGTGTTCCACGACCAATATAAAAACTACATGTGGTCAATATCCGAATGTCCTGCGCACCAGCTCCGAACATTCCGCGCAACGCCAGCCCCGAGCGCCACCATTGCCCCAGCTTGCTTCCGCCTGAGCCGCACAGCTAACGCTGCGTTGGTGCGCCAATCCGCGTTTGCGTCAAAGTACGCCACCAGCCCACTCCGTTGGCGCACAAGCACCGAACGTCTACTCGAAACAACCAAAAGCCTGTATATTGGCTTGAGAGATGCGCCACTGCTTCTTATCCGCACGTCGTGCACCTTGCCGTGAGTCTTCCTCGAACGCCATTCTTGCAATTGCAGCACTTGGCGATGACATTAAAACTCATACCGGCTTCATCACAATGCCCCTGGATTTCACGATGCGCCTACTTGCTCTAACTCTTCTCCTGACCGGCGTGGCACACGCTGGCACCGTCGACCTAGCCCAACAACTACGGTTGATCGACGTCGAGGGCACCCCCATTGACGGCGACCAGCAGGTCGAATTCCGGCTGGTATCAGACGATGACCCCAACGATGCCGACACCGTCTGCTTCACCCAAGTAAGCGACACAGTGAGCTTCGAAGATGGCTACGCGGCCATCAAACTCGCTGGCGTGGATGATGCCTGCTTCGATTCTCCACAATGGCTGGCTATTTCTATCGGTAGTCCGGCGGTTGAGTTCGGCACGCGCATCCCCATTACCGCCGTTCCCCTAGCTGCCCATGCGTCCACCGCTACAACGGCGGTCACCGCTACAACAGCAGATGCCATAAACGGTGTCACCTTTGGCCAGAGCGGCCAACCAACACAGGACATCAAGGCGTACATCGACGGTCAGCTGTGCGAACGGTTCGGAGGTACGTGGGACAGTAGCTCTGCAAGCTGCGATGCCAATATGGAGGCGGGCAGCGGCAGCTACACCGCGACGTCCTGCCCTTCCGGCTACTACGTCTGCTCAATCCCGCAGGTCATGGACCGTGCTCAAAACACCACGTTCACCGGATGGCACTGGGCAGCTCACGAATCCGGCAACCCGTCAACGGGCAATATGGACTCCAATAGCAGCCGCCACGCCATCCTGGGTTGTCCCAGCGGTAATGCACCTCTCATACACCTGGGCACGGCGAATCACGGTGGTTCCAAGGTCAACAACGTGATTTGCTACACGAGCGGCTACATCCCCCTGTGCTGTCGCTAGATCAGGAAGCTTGAACGTGCGCCCACCCAGCCTCTGCACCCGCCGGACCTTGCGCTGTCGGACGGCCGAGCGCCGAGCCACCGACGCGGACTGCAACACCGGAAGGCGTTCGTCGGGGGCTTCGGCGCGCGCGTCGGAACCGGGGCGTGCCGTCGGCCTGCGCAACGTACAGTCCGTCGAGCGCGCAGTTCAGCACGCCGCGGGCGAGCTCGGGCCGTCGCGCGAGCAGCAGGCGGCGGGGCCAGGGGACGGTGAGCACGAGCTGACGCACCGCGACGCGCGGGAGCAGTTCGTCGGTCCAGCGCAGCGCGCGCTCGGCCATGCGACGGCCTCCGCACGACGGGCAGAAGGCCCGGGTCTGGCACGAGAAGGGCACGAGCCGGTGGTGGTGGCCATCGGGGCACGCGAGCCAGGCGAAGCCTCCAGCCGGGTCGCCGCAACACAACGCCTGCTCGACCTCGCGCGTGACGAAGGCGGGGAGCGCGCGGTCAGCGGCCTGGAGCGTCGCGCAGAGCGCGTCCCAGCCGCGGCGCACGTGCATAGCAACGAGTATTCTTTTCCATTCTCGACTACCTGCCAGTATTGGCCGGGTCGAGTCATTGCACGTTGAGCGGTCTGCGCGGAGCGCCGGCAGCGAATCACAAATCTCATTTAAAGAATAAAACATCAAAATTTTGGTTCAGAGGCAGACTGGCGGCCCTGCCCATGCTTTTGACGGTCTCGGGAGTTATTTGGCCAACGAGTCGTCAACCGAAAACAATCGTTTGTTACAATCATTCCTCAAATGGAGTCGAGCATGCGTTTGCTATGCGTTGCTGCACTATGCGTGATGGTGGGTTGTAGTGCGAAAATAGACACTGACTTGGATGGCATACCGGATGCCATCGAGCTGGCGCTGGGGACCGACCCGAACAATGCGGACTCCGATGGAGACGGCACCCCAGACGGGGATGAGGTAGATGAAGACCTCAACCTGATCGACAGCGATGGCGACGGCGTGGCGGATGCGTTCGAGTCCGACCAAGAGGATGAAGATGGCGACGGAATCAACGACCAGGCCGACTCCGACCATACCGATGGCGTCCTCGCCGATGCAGATAACGATGGCCTCTCCAACGGTGACGAGGAGGCTCTAGGAAGCAATACGAACGATGATGACACCGATGATGACGGCGTTATCGACGGTGAAGACAACTGCGTGCTGACCGCCAATGACGACCAAGCTGACCGCAACAATGACGGCTTCGGCGATGCCTGCGCGACAGAGTGCGAAGCGGGCACCGTGGCCGGAGACCCCGGCTGCAACGACATCTGTAACGATGGCGAGGCCGGCTCGTTCGATTGTGACGGTCTGTGCAACCCCGAAGATGCGTCTGGACCCGACTGCAATGAGGCCTGCGATGCTGGCGAGCCCGACGACAGCACGGACTGCGACGGCGTGTGTGACGAGGCGGACGAAGCCGGCAGCCCCGACTGCGACGGTGTGTGTGCAGACGAAGATGTGGGTGTGGACTGCGAGGGACTGTGCG
>JBLHSN010000260.1:0-8714 GCA_047626195.1 Myxococcota bacterium | reverse complement strand
ACTACGGACTCGGCGTAATCAGCATCCCGAGCGTCAATGCAGTGCGCTTGGCCTACTGCTCGATCGCTGAGGACACGCTACCCACGGTGGTAGAGCGTTTGATGACGGCGGTCGATGCATGGTGATGGTGGTTTTGGCACTCTTTGGATGTGCTCCAAAAGTTGCCCCACCCATTCCAGCGATCCTCGAACCTGTGGTCCTCACCGAAGAAAATGCCATTGAGCCCCACGAGGCAGGCCCGTTAGCCACGCCTCTCGCCAAAACCGACGAGCTCATGGCACTGGCTCCGGTCTTAGTGTCTCGGTCGGTTGACGCTTGCTTTCCTGAATCACCGCTGTGTGCTGCGGTAGCGTGTCAGGTTGAGAATCGGATGGCCAGTGGTTTTCCGAGTCGCTGGACTCTCGCGGTAAAAGGCACTGGCGGGGTTGTTGTCCCTGACAATCAACGCTGGATTTTAGCCCCTCAGACCTCCGAGACCCGGTCCGTGGACCTACCGTTAGCGGCATTTATGCAGGCGACCTGTGGCGGAGGGCGAGACATTCAAACGAGTAGCCGAGCCACTGCATGTCCGGATGAACTGCTGTGCGTCGACGTGGTGTGCAGCGCGTGGAACAACGGAGCGCCGACCACGGCGTATGTGGACGTCAACCTTATCTTGGCCGACGGAAGCACCTTTGACCACGATGCGGTCGCTGTGGCGATTCCAGGTGCGGGTGGCGTTGTCCAGGCTGTGGTTCGATATGTACCGGGCAGCCAAGAGTGGCGGCCTGGCCTGCCTTCTGAGCCACGTCCACTGTCCCTGGCCGCTTCGTGCGGGTACTGGCAGGGCAACAGCCTCCTTGAGGCGCTCCCCGAGTAGGCGCGAGTCTAGCCCAGGTCCATCATGCGCTGCAGCGGCTTCAGCGCAGCTACGCGAAGGTCTTCGTCCATGGTCAGCTCGGGCTCGAGGTCACGCAGGCAGCGGTAGAGCTTCTCCATCGTGTTCAAGCGCATGTACGGACATTCATTGCAGTTGCACGAGTCGTCGAGGCCTGGCAGCGGCAAGAATGTGGCGTTCGGGTTGGCTTTTTCCATCTGGTGGATGATGCCCGACTCGGTCGCCACGATGAACTCTTCGAAGCCACTCTCTTGGGTGTAGCGAAGCAGGCTGGACGTGCTGCCAACGTGATGCGCATAGGCCAGGATGGGCGGCTCACACTCGGGATGTGCGATGACCTGGGCCATCGGGTACTCGGCCATTAGCGCTACCAGCTTCTTCTCGCTGAACGTCTCGTGGACAATGCAGGTGCCCTGCCAAAGCACCATCTCACGGCCTGTCTGGCGGATGAGGTAGGCGCCGAGGTTGCGGTCCGGAGCGAAGAGAATGGGTGTCCCTTCCGGAATGCTTTCAATGACGCGCACCGCATTGCTGCTGGTACAGATGATGTCTGACAGCGCTTTGGTCGCAGCTGAACAGTTGATGTAGCTGACAACTACGTGGTCCGGGTGTGCGTCTTTCCAGGCTTTGAGCTCGGGCGCTGGACAGCTATCGGCCAACGAACAACCGGCGTCCATGTCCGGAATGACAACGGTCCGGGTTGGGTTCAAGATCTTGGCCGTCTCGGCCATGAAGTGAACGCCGCAGAACACGATGACGTCCGCGTCTGTGTCGCGGGCGGCTTTGGCGAGCTGCAAGGAGTCACCAATAAAGTCGGCGATGTCTTGGATGTCCGCTTCTTGGTAGTAGTGGGCCAAGATGACGGCGTTCTTTTCCTTCCGCAGCCGGTCAATTTCGGTGTAGACATCCGCCTTTGGCGGAAGTGTGGTGCTGCTCATGGGACCCTCCAAGTGTCCATGGCGTACCACGACCAGCGTCCTCTGTCAGACAGCGTCTTCGGGAATCAATGAGTCCATCGTTCGGTCGAGCCTTGGCGCGCCCAGCACATGGGGCAACACAATCAGCAGTGCCAGAATGACCGCAATGACCGATGTCGCAGCAGCCGTCGGCAGGACAAATACGACGCCTGGGATGATGAAGGCCATGGTTGCCAGGTAGCCCAATAAGGCAATCGGTCGTTGACCTGCCGCCCTGGCCAGCCAGGCTGTCACGCCGAGGACGCTGTCACGCAGTGGTGGAACCATCACGACCAGCACGACGGCGGCGGTGTTCAAGTAGAAGTGAGCCAGCGCAATGGTCAGTCCCGCTTCAAACCCGGTCCCGCCCACATCGGACGCAGCTGCGATGAGTGCTGTCGTCGTCGTACCAATATTGGCACCGAGGATGAACGGCAGAATGCGCTTGATGCGGAACAGCCCGAGAGCTGCAAGCGGTACAACCATCGACGTCGTCGCCGAGCTGGACTGCACCAGAATCGTCAATATGAGTCCACGCGCGAAGGTATCCAGCCAGGTCTTGCCAAGCAGGCGGTCGCCAATGGCTTCGAGACTCTTAGAGTCCGTGCCCAGACCGCTACCCATAATGACCTTGCGCATGGTCCGCGAGAAGCCACGCAGAGCGATGAACATCAGCACAAAGCCGAGAATAACCACGACCGGTGCGGGCGTACCCAAGTCAAATAGGAACTCAATGACGGGCTTGGTGTAGGTCTTTGGTGACACCCAGGACAAGACGTCCATGACCACGTTGCTACCTTCCAACGAGCGCCCGATGACACCAGCAGTCAGCTCTGACAGCCGGTGGATCGCTCCGAACGGGAGCTCCACACACAACAAGAGCAGCGTGACCAACACCGCATTGAAGAGGCCATGCACAACGCCGGTTGCAACCGCTCGTTCAAAGCCACCTTCACGTGGAGTGAACAGGACGGTCTTGAGGGCTGAAAGTGGATTCTTCGGCAGTGGCGGAATGTTGGAGAAGAACGCTACAATGCTCGATGTGACTGATGTTCCTAGATTCGCACCGTGCACAATGCCAACAGAAATTAGAATTGGAACGATGTTTTCTTGGGTCAGTACCACCGCCATGGACGTGACCGTAGACGACGACTGCACCAGAGACGTGCCAATGATTCCAATCACAAAGCTCATCAGCTCGGTGAAGGTCTCGGCGTTCTCCAACAGGTAGGTCTTCAGCGCGTCCTTGAACGACGCCTTCATTCCCGAGCCCATGGCTTCGATAGACAGAAAGAAAACGTACGCGAAAAGCGCAAGTCTCAATCCTGTTCTTCTAGCGGTCTTCGCGGTCACAGGGCAGTCCCGGTTCCAGTGATGGCGCGATGTATCTGCGCTATGTGTCGTCTCTGTGACGCGAGGGCGAATTGTTCTCACCGCGCGGATGGGCACTCGCGTGAACCCGCTTTAGACGCTCACTTGCGATGTGCGTATAGATCTCTGTCGTAGTGATGTCGGCGTGACCAAGCATGGCTTGGACCGCACGGAGGTCCGCACCGTGCTGGAGTAGATGCGTAGCGAAGGAGTGCCGCAGAACGTGCGGTGAGACCTTGCCTTGAATGCCCGCTGCATCTGCATGTCGACGCATTCGAACCCAGAAGGCCTGGCGGGTCAGCCGGGTGCCGTTGCGTCCAAGGAATAAAGCTGCACTTCGCCCAGTCTTGTCGAGGGCTGGGCGGGATCGCTGAAGGTACTCACCAAGCAGGACAACGGCTCGGTCTCCCACGGGAACCACACGCTCCTTGTCCCCTTTACCGCGCACTTGGATGAGTCCCTGCATGCGCTGAATCTGCACCAGGTCCAGCCCGGTCAGCTCCGACACCCGCAGACCGGTCGCGTACAGCAACTCAATCATCGCGGCGTCGCGTAGACCGAGCGGAGAGGCATCCCTCAGCGGCTCGGTCAGCAGAAGCTCGACTTGGTTCTGTGACAACACGGTCGGCAATGGACTGCCGACTCCAGGAGCACGGACCTGTGCCGTGGGGTCTACTGTCTGATGTCCTTCCTGGATGCGGAACTGAAACAGCCGACGAAGGCTGGTCCGATGACGGGTGCGCGTGCTGGCGGCGCGCCCCTTCTTGTCGAGGAAGACCAAGTAGTCCGACACATCTGTCCCGCCGATATCGCCAGGACTTCCTCTCCCAGTCCGTGCAGCCCACTCGGCGAATGTCCGCAGGTCGCGGCCGTAGGCGTCGATGGTGTTCTTGGATGAGTGCTTTTCGACCTGCATCCAGTACAGGAAACCTTCGATAGCAGAGTCGAACTCGGCGGTCACAGCAGCTTCTTCAGTGCGTACAAGAGGTCGTGTGCTTGACGCGGGGACAAGGAGTCCGGGTCTACGTCGGCCAGCTGCTCTCGCAAGGGGTCAACAGGCTCGGGGACTGGCGTAGCGTCGACATCGATGCCAACACTGAACAGGCTTAGCTGCTCACGGTGATTTCGTGGGGCTACCTTCTCAAACTGGTCGAGCAAGCCCTTCGCACGTTCGATGACGCGCTCCGGCAACCCCGCTAGCCGTGCGCATTGGATACCGTATGAACGGCTTGCCCCGCCCTCTTTGAGCGTTCTCAAAAAGACGATTTCACCGCCGTACTCACTGACAGCCACGCTCTGGTTGGCGACGTTCTCATGACGGTCAGCCAGCTCACACAGCTCATGGTAGTGCGTAGCGAACAGCGCCCGACATTCAAGTCGGATTGCGACGTCTTCGGCCACCGCCCAGGCGATAGACAGGCCATCGTAGGTGGACGTTCCGCGACCAATCTCGTCTAGGACGACGAGGGAGCGACGTGTCGCTGCGTGCAAAATGGCTGCGGTCTCGCTCATCTCGACCATAAAAGTGGACCGGCCGCGGGCAAGGTCATCGGTGGCCCCTACCCGCGTAAATACGCGGTCACACACCCCAATATGCGCGGACTCTGCAGGCACGTAGCTGCCGATCTGTGCCATCAGCGCAATCAGCGCGGTCTGGCGAAGCACCGTCGACTTTCCGGCCATATTCGGCCCAGTCAGCACAATGAGGCCGCGAGACTCGGGGTCGAGCATGACGTCATTCGGTACGAATCGCTGGTCTACCAGCTCCGCTTCCACAACCGGATGACGGCCCTGGATGATGTTCAGTGTGGTGCTGTTATCGACGGTCGGCAACGACCAACGGTGACTATCAGCGCACTGTGCCAGAGACGCTAAGGCGTCTAGAGTGGCGAGATGGCGGGCCAAAGTCAGCAGACGTGCGGTCTGTGCGGAGACGCGGTCACGTAGAGCAACAAACAGCGTGTACTCCAGGGCTCTCCGCCGCTCATCGGCCGTTAAGATCTGCTCTTCGAGTTCTTTGAGCTCCGGTGTAATGAACCGCTCACAGTTCGAAAGGGTCTGTTTGCGCAGGTAGTGGTCCGGTACGCGATGCAGGTGCGCCCGAGTGACCTCGATGAAGTAGCCGAACACCTTGTTGCGCTTGACCTTGAGACTGGAGATGCCGGTAGCTTGACGCTCGCGCGCTTCTAGCTCGGCGAGAATACTGGCTCCCTCCGTCTGAATACGATGAAGCTCGGTCAGCTCTGGGTGAGCCTCAGGCGGGACTAGGCCAGCCTCGGTGCTCTGCGGTGGCGGGTCGGCGACAAGCCATGTAGCCAGGTCAACCCGGACGTCGTCACACAAGTCTGTTGGGACATGGGCTCCGAGTGCCGGCAAAGCGCTGAGACCGTCTAAGGCTTCTGGCACGGCGAGTAACGAGCGTCGAAGTCCGCCCAAGTCACGCGGAGTTGCCGTTCCCTGGGCGACCCGCGCGCCAATGCGTTCAACATCCGAGACCTGGGCCATACCGGCTCGCAGACGGTGTCGCAGTGGCACATCCATCAGCAGGTCGGTGACGGAACGCTGACGTGACGCGATGACGGCCGGGTCGAGCAATGGAAACGCCAACCATTCACGCAGGCGACGGCTCCCCATGCCGGTGGAACACTGGTCGAGCAACGCCAACAGCGAGCCCTGGCGCCGACCGTCCCGCAGCGTGCGAAACAGCTCGAGGTTCCGGCGGGTGGTCTCGTCGAGCACCATGTAGCCGTGAACGGCGTAGGGGCGCAGAGTGTGGACATTTGCCGGACGGGAGCCCGTCGTATCACGAGCGTAGCGCAACAAAGCGCCAACACTGCGGACAAACAACGCATCATCAGGAACACCGAAGCCCGCCAGATCACCAACACCGAGGCAGGCACAGGTTTCGTCGCGCGCCACTGCAGGACGCCACGACTCGGCGTCTACTTGGCTGGTGATGGTGCCATGTGTGGTGAGCGCTTCTGCTGCGTCAAATGACAGCTCCACCTGCTTGGCTAGAAGGACTTCTTTGGGTTCAAAGCGATGGATTTCGGCGGCCACAGCATCCATAGACGGAAGGTCTGTGCCGCGTAAGTCCCCTGTCGACAGGTCGAGGACCGCGAGTCCCACGCGCCCGCGATGCGTCGACAAGGCCAGCAAATAGTTGGGGTCTGCCCCAGCCAATGCGGTGGGGTCATACACAACACCCGGCGTGACGACGCGCACGATATCGCGCTTTACAAGGCCCTTCGCCTGCGCTGGGTCCTCCACCTGCTCGCCAATGGCCACACGAAAGCCCGCATCCGTCAGGCGCTGGATGTAGGCCGGCGCTGCATGGTGCGGGATACCGCACATTGGGATGGGGTTCGCTTCTTGCTTATTGCGAGCGGTGAGCGTGAGGTCGAGTACCTTGGCTGCAACAACGGCATCATCAAAGAACATCTCGTAGAAATCGCCCATGCGAAAAAACAAGATGGCGTCAGGCTGCTTCGCCTTGAGCGAGTGGTACTGCTCGAACATGGGCGTGCTCATGCACGCACCAGCCGCACTCCAAAGAAGGCATCTTCGCCGAATTGAGGGGGCGCCGTCACAAACGACTCCTCAACGGTGAACTCGGGGTGGGTGTGAACGAAGGCCTCGATGACATCGGGACCTTCTTCGGGTTCGGGCGAACACACGGCGTAGACCAGAGCACCTCCGGGAGACACATGATGAGCAGCGCCCTCCAAGATCTCGCGCTGAACAACCGGCATGCCGAGGATGTCCATCAGCTGTCTACGCCACTTGATCTCTGGATGCCGGCGTAGAGTTCCGACGGCTGAACAGGGCGCATCTACGAGCACGGTGTCGAAGGTCGGTGCTTGTGGAATCGCTCCGGTAGACCAGTCGTGGGCCTTGACCCGAATGTCGAGTGACAGACGATCGATGGACTCATGCATCAAGCCCAAGCGTTGTTCGCTGCGGTCAGCGGCAAATACGGTAGCCCCCTGCTCTGCCATACGAAAACTCTTTCCACCTGGGGCGGCACAGGCATCTAGAATGGTCTGTCCAGCTTCGGCTCGGGCAAGGTCAGCAACACGCACACTGGCGAGGTCTTGTATCCAGAATTGCCCCTCAGTGAAGCCCGGCAGATCTTCGATGCGGCCGCGCAGCTCAGCGATGCGGAACACCTTGGACGTATCCGTCCGTTCAATCGCGTGCCCAAGGGTGGTGACGGCATCAAAGAATGCGTCACCGTCGCCATTTGCGACGAGGAACAGGGGCGGCGGCTCGGTGGCTTGTTGAAGCCATGCGTCTGCAGCTTCTCGACCGTATCGGGCTCCCCAGCGGGCATACATCCATGCCGGTGCATCCATGGCGTCGGCACCAATGGCCTGGTTTGGCCTGACTCGACGCAACACGGCGTTGACCAGTCCGGAAGCTCGGGCAAGTCGCAGTGCTTTGACGACCTCAACAGCTTGGTGAACCGCTGCATGTTGTCCCGTGCGTGCGAACTGAAGCTCGAAGCTTCCAAGGCGTAGTGCGGCACGAACTTGAGGTTCTAGGGCTTCGAGTGGCTGTCGGAGATTTGACCGCAGGGCAGCATCTACCCGCCCACGACAGCGTTGAATGCCGTAGGCAAGGAACCAGGCCAGTGAGCGGTCAGGATCCTGCAGAGGGGCTTCGTTTGCGAGGACTTCTTCGAGGTGAGCCCCTTCTTCCACAGCAATACATGCGCGAGCTGCAGCTAGACGCGCCGGGTTCAACCCGCTTGGAGTACTCATTGGAACGACGCCGATTCGCCACCGAGGGCGAGTTGTTGCTGCAGCTTACGAATCTGGCGACGAGTCACCAGCGAACGCCACGCAGCAAGCACGCCACAGACTACAAACCCAGCGGCGAAGGACACCCCGATCAGTGCTGTGACGGAGACAGGCTCACCCAACTGCCAAGCAGCGAGCCACAGGTCCAGAGACAGTTGTGTGGTCCGGGCGCTGTTCTGAAGAAAGAACAGCACGCCAACACCGATGCCGGAGAAGCCGAACAACGCAGCAATGACCAGAATGACGACTCGTGCACCCATGGCGCCTCCATGCGCGCCCGTATCGTGCTGCCCCGCAGTTGACCGGCCATTGCGAGATCTCTGCGCCTGAACAACAAAAACCAGTCTTGTGCGTGGTCTTCGACACACGCAAACGTGGTGTTCGTCGCACATCGTGACTTCGCAAGCACAGAGGCGGTGAAGCCGGCGTCGAGGGCAAGGCGCAAGGCCCTCACCGCACTCGTGTGCGTGAGGGCCGCAGCAACACAGTCATCAGCATCGCACCGTTGACGTGAGACGCGGCAGCACCCGCAAATCCCACAGAGGCGGTGAAGCCGGCGTCGAGGGCAAGGCGCAAGGCCCTCCCCGCACTCGTGTGCGTGAGGGCCGCAGCAACACAGCAATCGGCGTCGGATCCACCGCCTCTAACGGGAAGAGCCCCGCTCACCGCTAAGCGGCGAGCAGGGCTCAAGGTTACTCACAACGGCCT
>JBLHSN010000259.1:0-8723 GCA_047626195.1 Myxococcota bacterium | reverse complement strand
TTCTCCATGCTCGGACGTACAGCGAATCGGGTGAGCGAGGTGACTTTCTGGCGGTTCAGATCATCTACACGGCTACGCTGCGAGGCGAACCCAGTGTTCAGGAAGTGGGGGGGTCGACGGCCGCTGCACGATGGGTGCCGTTGAGCGAGCTTGCCACGTTGCCCACGGTGGCGTTGGTGAGTGCGGCGGTGGCGTTTGTTGACCCGTCGCTTCTCGTTTCACGTGGAACATCCACCCTGGTGTGAGGTGAAGACTCATTGGGTCTGCTACCCGATGTAGTCAACGAGATGGCGGCCCCGGAATAGTAGCCCGCACCCTTCAGCACTGAGGTCGTTCGTGCTCACATCTCTTCTCATTGTCTCGGCTTTTGCAACCACGCCAAAACTAGACACCATTCCTGAGGTACGACACGTCAAGGCTCCCTCCATTGCGGCCTCATTCGGTGGGGCTTTGCTCGGTACCGCAGCGGGACTCGCGTTGGGCACTTTGCTGGATAGCGGCGAAGTGGCAGGGATAGCCGCGCCAGCGTTGACCGTGGCCGGAGCGGCTCTGCCGGCTACGTTGATGACAGACGGTCGTGCCGGGTATGTCACGCTCGGTGCCGGCATTGGCATGGCGAGCGGGTTCGTTGCCGGTGTGAGCATCGGCGCTGCAATCGGGTCTTCGGCAAACCCAAGTGACGGTTTCAGTTCCATCATCGGGGCTGGCATCGGTGGGGCAATTCTAGGCTCGCTCGGTGCGGCCACAGGCGCACTAGTGGCAGCAGGGATGGACATCAAGAACCAAGACCGGTACCACTGGGCCGTCAGTCCAACCTACGACCTACGACAACAAACGGCGGGTGTCGTGTTTAGGGGGCGGTTTTAGGTCGTCTCGCCTGGTGGAATGGCCGCCGAACACCGTCTCAGATGTCCGGCGCATGCCACTCAATAGGCGATTAATTCTTCGACTGAACGCGGCGGAACGGGTGCAAGAAGCTGGCCAATGCTGGAGCATTGCGCGTCTGAATCCACACCTTTCCGTGACCGGTGAACTTGCACACCAGTCCTTCTTTGGAAAGGAATAGGCTCTTCATGCTGCCGGTCTTACCGATGGTGAAGTCCACGGTGTCTTCGAAGGCCACAATGTGGCTGGTGTCGACCGTGTAGCTACCCTCGACGTCCACCTCGTGAATGGCGCCATAGCTGGACAACCACAGGTCACCCGAACCGGTGCACTTGAGCATGATGACGGCCTCACCGCCGAAGAAGGCTTTGGCGCCGCCCCACTTGCTGTTCACATCAATGTCGGGCGTGCTCGCACAGTACGAGCCACGCTGCACCATGATGCCTTTGGTGCTGTCCAACGCCAAGTGAATCATGTCACCTGGAGAGCTGGGAGCGACGTCTAGGCGCTGTCCGTCTCCGGTTGCGGTGTACGTATTCAGGAACACGCTCTCGCCGCCTAGAGCACGCTTGGCGGCTCCCATCAGGCCGCCCTTCATGTTCGTCGCCATCTTGAGGTCAGGGTGCATACCCATCATAGCGCCAGCTTCGGTCACAACGGACTCGCCGCTGTCGAGTATGACGTGTAGGGATGCGTAATCAGGCTTGTTTTCAATAGAGTGTTGCATCGGTCTAGCTGCTCCGCGGCGGAAGTTTCTGGCCCAACAATTTGCCGAACTCGTTCATATTTCGCGTCTGAATCCACAGCTTTCCGCTGCCGCTAAAGCGACAGACCAAGCCTTCACCGCCAAAGATGAACGCCTTCCAGCCTCCGCCGAAGCGGCTGACCTTGAAGGTCAGTGAGCTCTCGAAGGCCACGATATGGCCTGTATCCACAATGAAATCACCGTCGACGTCAATCTCTTGGATGCCGCCGAAGGAGTTGAAGACGACAGGACCCGCGCCGGTTGCCTTGAGCATGACCAGCCCTTCGCCGCCGAAGAAGGACTTGGCGCCTCCCCACTTGGCAGAGGTGGTGACCGTGTCGTCCGAGCACAAGAAGGCCGTGCTCTGCATGTACAGGTCGAGCTCTTCAGCCAGATCGTACACGGCGATGTCGCCCACCGGTGTGGGTGCGAAGGTCACATGACCTTCGCTGCCTTCGGCGGTGAAGCGGTTCTGGAAGAAGGACTCACCAGCGACCATGCGCTTGAGGCCCTTCATCAGCCCACCCAACATGCCGTCGCCCTTCTTTCCGGCAGACGTCTCCATCTTGACATTGCTGCTCATGGACACCATGGCGCCACCCTCTGCAAGGATGGTATCTCCAGGTTCAATGTGCGCGATGGCCAACGCATAAGCGGGCCTGTATTGAATTTCGATTCTCATGGCATGCCTCAGCGGAAGAAGGGAGTGAGCCAGCCCAAGAAGGACGACAGGTTTCGGGTCTGCATCCACAGCGTTCCGGTCCCAGTGAATTCCATCACTAGGCCTTCGCCGCTGAAGAACGTGCTCTTGAGGCCACCGGCGCGCTTGATGGCGTACTTGAGGTCGCCCTCGAATGCGACCACATGGCCCGTATCTACTCGGTACTTACCGTCAATCTCGACCTTGGTGATGGCACCATAGGCGTTGATGAGGACGTCTCCTTCTCCACGACAGCGGAGGAAAAATGCCCCTTCGCCACCGAAGAGCATGGCGAATCCACCCCAGATGAGGTCGACGCTAATGCCCGTTGTCGACGCTAGATAGCTAGACGCCTGAACGGTGATGCGGCGGTCGCCGTCCAAATTGACGTGCTCGACATCCCCAACCAAGGCGGGGGCCAACATGACCTTCTCGCCGTCTTCTTTCGCGGTGAAGTGGTTGACGAAGAGGGACTCGCCAGCCAGCCACTTGCGCATCAAGCCGGTGAAGGCGGCCTGGATCCAATCCGTGAACCCGCCCTTTCCGGTGCCGTTGAAGGCGGTGTCGACCTCTAGTTTGGTGGTCATAGCCACCATAGAGCCAGACTCGGCGATGATTTTTTCACCCTTGTCTAGGGTGACTGTCGCCATTCCGTATGACGGACGGGCTGTTATCTCGATGTTCATTTCCACCTCATGCGGGAGCGCAGAGTGGACTGCGGCTGTCGGGAAGTCAATCGCTCCGCAGGCGGATCCGTCGACCCCACCCGACCCTGGCGGCCACCAGTGTCTTCGTCATCAACATGCGAGCGAAGTACAGTATGTTCGTTCGGCTTGGAGCTCATCATGAACATTCGCCTGGCCTGTAGTGAGACGACCGTCGCGTTGTTGCTCTTCGCGGGCATTCCACGGGCAGGAGCGAGCCCAGGAGATGTCGACGACGACGGCATTCTCGACGGCACCGACGTGTGCATCACCGTGGCGGATCCCGCACAGACCGACACGGATGGCGATGGCCTTGGTGATGCTTGCGCTCACCCAACGGCTAGCGTTGACCCGTCCACGGTGTTCCACGGTGCCTATATCGGCGCCCGGTCCAGCATCGCAGAGGGTGGAGTGGTGGACGCCGGTGTCGTCGTAGGACGTGCCGTCACCATTGGCCCGAACGCGACCATCGGCGTGGACACGGTCATCGGCCCACAGAGCGTGCTCGCGCAAGGCGTGGCACTTGAGAGCGGTGTGGCGGTTGGGTACGCCGTCACGTTGGATGCGGGTGTGAGCATCGGTGAAAACGCCTTCCTTGGCTCTTTTGTGCACATTGGCGAAGACAGCCAAGTCGGCGACCGCTCTGCGCTGAGTCGGTGGGTGCGGGTGGGCGCGAACTCCGCGATTGGCGACGACACAGTGCTATCTCCCCAGGTTGACATCGGTGCCCAGGTCCTCGTTGGCACTGGGGTGCGTGTACGGCTCGGTGCCCAGGTGGGGGACTTTGCCATCCTCGCCGATAACGCCCGCATTGGCCGTGACGCCGTCATCGGTCCGGGCGGAACCGTGGGTATCGGTGGTGTTGTTCGCGGCGAAGCCACGGTGCACACGGACCTCCCGGATGGGGGCTATCTGCCGCGCGGCGCTGTTCTCGGGACTCCCCGCAAGCGCATCGTTCTTCGCAACGGCACGCGCGCTTGGTCTGATGGAACGTTCGCGTCGTCTTGTCTGGCCTACCTACAGGCGAGTGGTCCAGGCGAGACGTACGCCGGGGACACCGGCGATGGCGTGTACCGGCTGACGACGTCCGCTGCCCCCTTCGACGCGACGTGCAACATGACAGGCGGCGGATGGACGCTGGCACTTCGCGTCGCGGACTCTGGGAACACGTTCACCTTCCTGTCGCCCCATTGGACCAACATCACCACCCTCAACGCCGATAGCTTCGACCCGCTGACCGACCTGGACGCCAAGTATCCAGCCTTCAATCAGGTCGTCGGGAGTGAGATTCGAGGGTGCCTGCGCAATCTCTCCACGGGCGCGTACGGGTGCAAGACCTACGCGCTGCCGAACGCCCGTACGCTGCTCGACATGTTCGCCAATACACCGGTTGGGAGCCGTGAGAGCAACCGCGGCTACTACTACACCGAGAGCCGCGCCGAGCGGTTGCAGTGGCAGTCCATGTGGGGACGTTCCCCAGGCGAGAGCAGCACGTCGAACAACTACGTTGATACCGCCATCAACATGGATGACGACCTGTCAAACTACCGTGCCCGCGTCCGGTTCGGCCTGGGGCTCAACAACGAGGGTAACATCTACACTCTCAACGACACCATCGGCTTCGGAGCCAGTGCGTACTACAACACCAACGCTGGAGGCTTGGCCGAGTCGCCGTGGCGAGTGAGCGCTGGAGCGGCGATTGGTGGAACGCTGATTCGCACACGTGGGCAGATCTGGGTGCGCTGACCCGTTTGCACCAAGTCGTCAGAGCGGTGGGAGATGCCTGTCGGGACACTGGGAGCGATGCTATGAAGCGGGCATGCGCTGCTTCATGATCATGTGCCTGTTCGTCTGCCTTCACCTCGCCGGCTGCGGCACGCCTTCGGGAACGAGTCCTCCACCTAGTGGATGGGCGAATACCGCGCCCACCAGGGTTGAGCAGGTTGTGAATCGTGACGGCGCCCAGCTGCTATTTGTGACCCAGGGCCGGCTTCAGACCTGGATTGAGGTACCCATGGTGGGTGCCAAGGTTGGGGACTACGTGCTCCTAGGCCAAGGTCAAGTACGGCAGGATGTAGAGATTGCAGAGCTCGGCCAGCGCGCTGCAGAAGTGGTCGACATCGCCCATGTTCGGGTCGTCGACCTCGACACGGCGCAGCGGTCGGTCGCTGCACTGGCTCCTGCGGGCGCAGTGGCCGTGGGCACGGTCTTCGCCGAGTTGGAACAGCGTGCGGGCCAAGAGGTCTTGGTGTACGGAACCGTGGTCAAGGCCACCAGCGCTGTGACCTGGGTGTGGGTGCACCTGCAAGATGGTACCGGAGACGTGTCGGCCGAGACCCACGACCTCACGGTTCAGACCCATGAGCCGGTGACCGTTGGGCAGCGGGTCGCGTTCCGAGGCACCTTGCGCAAGGACGTCGACATTGGCTTCGGCTACCACTTCGACGCCCTTGTTGAGGATGCGCAGCTGGTGCGGTAACGTTGGCTTCGCCGGTAATTTTATGGTGTCGATTACCTCGCTGATTGTGCAGGTTGCGCCGTCGTCTGACTGCACAGGGCGTTCTGTCCTCGCCGTCTTGCCTTCTTTGGCCGCTGCGCATCCTTGTGACGACCAATGACCTGACCCCTGCGTGAATCCGTCGGTTGTGTTGGCGCCGGATATTGTCATTGGCACCGGAGTAGATTTGGGACCGCATGTCGAGGCTGAGGCCGGGGTTGTGTTCGTCGGCCGGTCTACTGTCGCCGGTCGCCCAGTCGTCACAGAGCCGGTTCGCATCGGCGCTGATACTGTTTTGAGTCGCCAAACGAGCACTGGCTTCGACGCGTCCATCGGCGGGCGGGTCAGCTTCCTGCCCCAGGTGTTGGCGGGGCGTGATCTCACCGCTGCAGACAACGTCATTGTGGGTCGCGGTGTGATCGTTGGAGTTGGCGTCCGGCTTGGCGAAGGCGCTGTGGTGGGTTCG
Organism: Myxococcota bacterium; assembly: GCA_047626195.1. GTDB lineage: Bacteria > Myxococcota_A > UBA796 > UBA796 > CAJXTB01. Next base: position 2,726 of record JBLHSN010000259.1, on the reverse strand, counting down.
CCGGTCGCTCGTCGTTGACCGGGTCGTTCTGGCCGCTCAAGCTCGCATTGCACGGTCGGTAATCGCTCGGCGAGCGAGCATTGGTTTCGGGGTATGTCGGGTCGGGTACGAGGGTTGGTGCGGATGTGGTGATGAATGCGGATGCACGGGTCAACAAGGGCGCTTGAGTCGGCGACGAGGTGCGTCTCGGCGTGAGTCGGTCGGTCGGCAACGGTGGAGCGTCGGTCTGAGCTGGGTGCGGACGCTCGCGTCCGGGGGGGGCACTGTCTGTGAGGGCGCAGTGGTGGACGCCGGACAGGTCATTCGCCGCAACGAGACCTTCCCGCCAGACGGCAGCTGCGCGGTGTGCGACGGGCCCGAAGACTGTGCAAGCGGGGTGTGCGACAACGACGGAACGTGCGCCTCCACCTGCGACGACGGCACACTCATTGGTGACGAAACGGGCATGGACTGCGGCGGGCCAGAGTGTGGTAAGTGTGAGGTTGACATCCGCTGTGACACCGTAACTGACCGCTTCTCAGGCTTCTGTGGGCTCGGTGAGTACCAGAGCTGCGGCACCTCGGTCTGCTTCGATGGTGCGGCAGAATCCTGGGGTGGGGTGTTGACCTGCACGGTCACTGACGGTCTCGCGCAGCAAGTGAAGGCATTTGCTGATTCCGTTACTTATTCGTGCACTCTCCCCGTGTCAGACACATCGGTGGACGTGCTGGTGGTCGCTGGGGGCGGCGGTGCCGGCGGAAGTGTGCGCAGCTTTTTGGGGGGTGGCGGCGGAGCCGGCTATCGAGGGTACGGTTTCCAGGCGGGGTCGGTCGGAATTGTTGGACAGGGCAATGCCGGCGGCGATCAGCGCTATTCAAACTGGGCGGCTGGCGGCGGTGGTGCTGGAGTGGTCGGACAAGATCAGGTCGCCGCTCCCGGCTGCGGGAGTCTGGTTGGGTGTCCCGTCAAGGGTGGCTTGGGCGGTGCCGGCCGTTCCTTCGACATCTCGGGCGTCGAGCGGGAGTACGCAAGCGGCGGCAACGGCTCCATCGGCTCCGCGACGGACGGGCAGATCGGTGCTCGCGGTACCGGCAATGGTGGAAATAGTAGCTATGATCTATCAAATGGCGGTCTCGGAGGAGTGGGTGGTATCGGGACTATCGTGGTTCGATACCCCGCTCGCAGCGCTGACTGTGAGCTTTGCGATGAGAGCATTCCGTGTGACGAAGCCACGGACGGCCCGTCTGGGTTCCGCAGCGAAGCGTTGGATGGACGCGGCGTCAATGACCGACGTGCGAGGTCCAGGCTAGCCGGCCGTCCGGCACACGCGGAAGCCGACGATGACGCTGCGGCTGCTTGGTGACCTAGACTGTCGATACACCGAACGCATCTCTCGAACGCCGCGTTGCCAGTCCCCCCCCGAGCCGTGCGGACGGGTCCTGAGGTACCGAGAGGGTCGGTGACGGATTCAGGAGAGTGGAGCGCGCCAAACTCCATGTAGTCCGCAACGAATTCGCACACGTTGCCGCTCATCTCGTACAGGCCGTAGCCGTTCCCCCAGCAGGCTTCCGTCCGACGGGCATGGGCGCTGGCCACCACTTCGCCGTCTCTGTGAGGTCGTTGGTGCCGGTTAACAGGGTGTCTTCGCCATCTCGTGACCCGTACTCCCATTCGGCATCCGTACATAAACGGTAGCCTTCGCAGCCGTACAGGTCCCGGTACACAGCCCATGGTGAACGTCGATGGCATCTGTGAAGATGCGCCTGGAGCCATACCGACGAGGTCGAGCGGAATGCCAGGTCCAACATCGAGGGAATACAGCGGTCCGGCAATGCTGACCACGTCGATCCGCTCTTCGCGTCGAACGTAGGCGCCGTCGGAAACGACAGCGCCGGGGTCAATGATGGCCCCTGCGCGGATGCGAGCTGTGACACCGATGGTAGTGCGGTCGCCAATGTCCACTCCACCACCGATTCGCGCGCCACTGGCAATCGTGGCCCCCGCGCCGATGGTGGTTGCCTTGCGGATGCGCACCCTGTCGCCCAGTGTCACCCCAGTCCCGATGTCCGCGTCGGGTCCGATGATGGTACCCGTTCCAACACTGTCCGCGAGCACGGTCACGCCGCGTGCGAAGACCGCATTGTCTCCGACAAGCACCCCGGGGCCGACCGTCACGACGCCCTGTCCTAGCTGCGCTGCATCGCCAATCGTGGAGGCGTAGCCGATGTCGCTGCCGTCGCCGACGGTCACGTCATTCGCAACGCTGACTGAGCGTGCAACGAACACGTCGGAGCCAATAGCGACGTCATCCACAACGGTGGCGGCTCGGCCGACAATCGACCGAATACCAGGGGTACTCCAAGCTCCCAGACTGGACCGCGCCGCCTTGTACTGCCCACCGTGGGTGGCGGAGAGGTCGACGGTAGCCGTTGGGTGGGCGCGGGCGTCACCGGCGCCAACGGGTCCTCCGGGAGAGGTGTCTTCTTGCAGTGGGTCTGCCACGCTGGCGCAGATGTCTAGGTCGTCTGAGATACCGTCAGCGTCTAGGTCCTAGCCACTGGCTGTTCTAGTTGCGTGCATTGCTAAGCCTACCCGAGCAAGCCCCGTCCAGATGTGCGAGACGCGTTGAGCCATGTCCATGTATTCTGCCAATGAGTCGTCGGGCGACTGCCTCATTCGGACCCTCTTGCCCTGGTAGTGAACTTACGGACCTAACAATCAACCCGGCGGCTGCAGTCGACTACCCT
>JBLHSN010000258.1:0-8735 GCA_047626195.1 Myxococcota bacterium | reverse complement strand
GTCCGCCGTGCCAGCGGTCGTGGCGTAGTCTGCCGAGTCCGCACTCGTCGCCGTGTCCGCGCTCGTCGCACTGTCCGCCGTGCCAGCGGTCGTGGCGTAGTCTGCCGAGTCCGCACTCGTCGCCGTGTCCGCGCTCGTCGCACTGTCCGCCGTGCCAGCGGTCGTGGCGTAATCCGCCGAGTCCGCCCTCATCGCCGTGTCCGCGCTCGTCGCACTGTCCGCCGTGCCAGCGGTCGTGGCGTAGTCAGCAGTTGCCGCGCTCTCCGCCGTGCTGGCAGTCTGAGCGAACGCTGAAGACGGCACCGAGACCAGAGGCTGCCGTCCACCCAAAGGCGTCACCGTCAAATTCGACGCGATCTGGGACAACTCCAACCACTGCCCACCACCACTCATCAACGAGTGGTCCATGGGGTTGCCAGCGGTGTCTGCGCCAAGAGTCAGTGTGTAGTAGCCGTTGTCCGGCGTCAGGGTGTAGTCCTCAGACCACGCCGAAGTACCGCCAGACAGGGCATCCCAAAGCGCTACACGCAGCGTGACCTCGCCCTGAATGGGAGCCCCATCACCGGCAAGAATCCGACCCGAATGTTGCATCTGTACTGGTGTTGCCCATGCCGCCGACACACCCAACAACCCACAAAAACTCAGGCTAAGACGTCGCATACTGCCCCCAGAAGTCAGTATAATACCCGAAGACACCATTTTTGTATCACCAATGACGTGGTACCTACCAACCATGGACGATTCGCTATTCGCCAAGCCCCGACGATGGTGCTGTCATCGTGCCTTCAGAGCCAGGGGGCGCGGACGGCTCACCGGTCTTTAGCTGGCTAACGACCCGGTCCAGCGACCATCGGTTGTCGTCGTAGCGCTCCACGAGTGTTCCATCCGGCCGGGTAATCATGAGCCGCAGCCCATGAAGAACCTCTCCCTCCGACCGGTCAACAGACAAGCCGGCGGACTTGGCCAAGCCGGCGAGCACATCGATTTCTAGGCGTCCGAGCATCATCTCACTCGGTTGAGCCCGGTGGGTCACAGCATACTCAGAGAGCACCGCAGCGGTGTCATGTTCGGGGTCAAGGGTGACGACAACAATTCGACCCTCCCCGCCCAACGCCTCTTGCAGCGCCGTCATCCGCGACATGGTCAGCGGACAGAAGTTAGGAATGGGACAGCGCGTGTAGGTGAAGGTGATCGCGGTCGCTTCGGCCTGACCTTCACCAATCACAGTGGTGGTGCCGTCCGATAGCGGCACCGTCACAGCGGGAACCATGGCGCCAGGAAGGACGGAGTCGGTTCCAATAGCCGGCAAGTCATCAGGAACACGGCCGGTGCCGGTGACCCGAACCTTCTCCAGAAAGGCCCCCATCTCCTCCATCTCCAGACGCGCAATAATGGTGTCCCCAACGTCTACATCTGCCAATAGCGAGGCATCGCGTACGTCAAAAGGCATGGTCATCGCCGGCATGAAGTTGAGAATCTCTTTGTGATTCACGATGATTCGCGTAGGCGATGGCTTTTCGTACACCGTCCCCTCCACAATGTACTCATTGGCACCGTTGCAGGCAGACAGGAAGAGAAAGGGCAGGAGATAGCGCATACCGGGCGCTTATCGCGAGCGTCGCTGAGCGCACAGTCGCGGAAGGTTGCGTTGCAGTTCCCGGGCCAGAACGCGCGCCCTTGGACCATGAATGGCCTCGGGCTGTCCGCCGTAACGAACCGCATATACATGCCAGGCGAGCTGCTCGACAGACTCGGCTTCGGGTCCCAGCTGTGCCACTACCCACTTCGCGGCATCCACCGGCGGAAGTCCCACGGGTGGAGACATGTTCTGCCGCTTGAGGGTTCGCAGAACCCAGGTGTACGAACCCATGGCTGTGGCATCGCCTATCCGCAGAACACGCCACGCCAACATCGCCATGAGGAGTCCATACAGACCTGCCAACGTCCAAGGTCGACTGGCAAGACCGCGCACAACTGTGCGTGCTGCCTGCCGTTGACGCACGGAATCGTAGCCAATGACGTCGGACTCCCACATCTGGTCAACGCGCTCGGTGATGGAAGGTGCGGGAGGCTCGGGCAACGTGCCGGGTCCTGGCGTGGGGTCGTACACCACCCACGCATCACCGACTCGGACCTCCACCCAAGCATGGGCGTGGGAGCGACGAACCACGAACCCATCTCCGTCTGCTTCGAGGTCGACAAAGCCATTGACCGGCCGAGCAGGCACGCCGCGAAGGCGCAACAACACCGTCAACGCCGTAGCCCAGTGCTCACAATGTCCGGCTCGCGCGCCAAAGAGAAAGTCAGACAGTGGGTCAATGACACCGGTCGCTGGTGGGTGACGCGTGTACAGAGCCGTGTCGCGCAAGTAGCCAACGAACCGCTCGGCCACGCGCGCAGGCGCGGTCTCAGTCGACGCCCATTCAGCGGCGAGCCGTGGAATACGCGGGTCCAGCGATTGTGGAACCGACAGCCAGCGACCGTCTCGAATCGGCGCGGAGCTGCGCTCTCCGAGACTCACCACATACGGTTCGCTGGCGAGGGCCCCACCCCAACGATTGCCCGCAGCATCCACGTCGGTTGGAATGCTGGCACCGTTGATGAAGCCCAGGCCAAACACCGCCCCTTCATCAATGCGGCCAAGCGGGATGATGCTCAAGTGGGGAGACAGCGGGTCCAGACCCATGGGCGCTGGGCTCCGCTCCGCCGGTGCCGTCCACCGAAAACCATCGAAGTGCTGCAGTGCGACGCCGCGCAGTCGGGCCGGCAAGGCGACGCGACCTCGAACGACTTCGATGCGCGCAATCGGCGTGGGGTCATCCAACAGATCGGAGGCGTCATCCAGGTCAACGCGCGCCTGAAAACCCGTGAGTGCCGGCCCCTGACGCACCGCCACACCTAGCCGTGGAACCAGCGCAAAGCCGAGCCCGCTAACCACCACGCACACCGCTACCGTCGCCATCCATGGACGCCAAGCGACAGTAAATCGCCGGGTCTGTTGCCCCATCAGCAGCAGCGGAATGCCCACGCCAGAGAGCAAGAGGGGCACAATGAAACGCACGCCGCGAACCTCGGCGACGGTCAGCGCCAACACCAGAGCCACCCCGACCACAGACAGTCCTGCCGGACCGGCGAGTCCGGCTGACACCACGCTCAGCGCGCACAGCATCGCCGCCAAAGGAATGGGTATGAAGCCCGCAGCCAGTGCCGCGAGGGACAGCGGAACACCAAGGAGCCAACGCAGGCCTCCCATCGAATCGAACGAGGCCACGAGTGCGAGGCCTATAAATATTAACGCCAGCCGACTCTCGCCAGCAAAGGCACAGGCCAGAGCCGACGCAATCACCACACATAAGCCCCCCATCGCTCGCGGGGACATCACGACTGTGCCTCGGCCAGCGCGCGCAATCCACGGGCACGGAAGCGCCCATCCCGTCCCGGACCGAAGGACTGGCCCTCAAGTCGCAGAACCACGGGTCCGTGACGCAGCGCTTCTAAGAAGCTGCCGCAGCCTTGCTCTAGCGCGCGCTCCCACGCGTCTCCCTTGCAGGCGGGCACGTCTACGACAACCATGCTGCCGCCATCCCCTGCGCGTCGGACCACAACCAACTCACCCCTGCGCGCGCTGGTTCGCCAGTGCACAGAGCGCACAGAGTCGCCGTCTACATAGGTGCGCAGGTCCAAGAAGTCGCCGCTGCGCGACGGCGCCTGGGCACGGTCCACATCATCCGTGGTTGAGACCGCCTCGACACCGCCTGGAACGGGCCTCGGAGCCACCCAGACATCCACCGGCTGCTCGACACAGCGCCGGTGCTCAATCAATCCGAGAGGATGACGACTGCGCAGATACAACTCCGACAGTCGCCTCCTTCCACGCCGTTCAAACCGCCACTCCACCGGACACTCACCGGCGCTCTGTGTCTCACACCGAGCATTCCCGCTCCGGTCCTCTACCACCACACGACCCGCCACGTTTCCGACGCGAAAGCCACCCATCGCCGTATGGGTCGCAAAGAGCTCGACCGGCAGAGCACGCTCTACGCTCACCCGAGACAGCGCACGTCGTCCGAGCACCAAATCAGCGATAATCGGTGTACCTAGCACCAGTCCGATGAGTACCAGTAGGTTGTCGGTCGTCCACCACCCAAGTGCGAACAGCCCCATTGCCGTGGCCAGAACAATGACGCCGGTTCCGGTTAGGCGCACGGGTCCCTACACTGGTGACGGAAGAGTGAGCAGCAATGCCCGAATCGCAGCTTCGCCATCTCCGGAGCGCGCCACCACGCGGTGACCAAGAACGGGCCCACAGAGGTCCCGAACATCTTCAGGTACGGCCCAAGCCCTGCCTTTCACAAGCGCGTGGGCGCGAACCGCTCGGTACAGTGCCACCGAGCCACGAGTCGACGCGCCGCGAACAAACCTGGCGTCAGTGCGCGTCTTCTCGATGAGGTCGAGCAGATAATTCTCCACCTCCAACGACACCGATACCGTCTCGCACGCTTGCTGGAGCCACACGGCTTCTTCCGGACTCAGCGCCACAGGCCACTTCGGACGACGTATCTGACCAGTCCTTAACACCGCGCGCTCTGCTTCACGAGACGGGTAGCCGAGGGTCAATCGCATCAAAAATCGGTCGAGCTGGGAATCGGGAAGAGCGAAGGTGCCCGCCGTATCGAAAGGGTTCTGTGTGGCGACCACGAAGAACGGCTGTGGCAGTTCCCGTGTCGTGCCGTCGACAGTGACCGTTCCCTCCTCCATTGCTTCAAACAACGCCGACTGCGTCTTTGGCGACGTTCGATTCAGCTCGTCCGCCAACACCACATTGGCAAAGATCGGACCGGCACGAAAGACCAGCTCGCCAGATGCACGGTCAATTACTGGGGAGCCCGTGACGTCTCCAGGGAGAAGGTCCGAGGTAAACTGTACCCGGCTAAAAGTTCCGCCTAGAGCACGTGCTAACGACGCTGCTAACGTTGTTTTACCAACACCTGGCACATCTTCCAACAGCAGATGTCCACCTGCTAGCACCGCTACAAGGGCAAGGTCTACCACTGTCTCCTTGCCATGAATCGCAGACCGAACCGCCTGACGCACACGATCGATGGCCGCGTGGATATCGGCTTGAACGGCTGGAACCGCCTGCATCAGCGTTCCCCTACGTAGGTCCCCGTAGCATTTAGAACCGCTTCGCAGCCCGTCTCAATGTCTGGATCTTCGCTAGAAAGCACGGTGAACGTCTCGGTGCCCTCCCAGTCCAGGCCGTCGCTGATCTCACACGCCGTTCCACCCAATCGGTAGTTCGCCTCTCCCATAAGTTCCCAACGGATGATGCCGTTTCCACGGTCTTCTTCCCAGGCGCCCGTTTGGTATGTCAGGGAGCAGCCTGCAATGGCACCCGTCGCAAATACAGTTTCATCGGACGCAACAGAGACAGCCGCACCGCCCTCAAAATCGACGATAAGCTCAATAACTTCGTCGTAGTTGTTGTTGGCACAGCTGTCCCGTTCCGTCTGAAGACGCACGTTCCATACGTGTCCGGACAGATCGTCGGTGCAGCCCACAGTGGTGGAGGCGATCAGCAGTCCAACAAGTGCCTGTGGAATGCCCCGATTGGCGATGTGATGGAACAAGGTGGCCACGGTGACTCCCGGGTCATTGCCGAAGGGTACGACTACCCTTATATACCGGTCCCTTACTGGGCTGCGCCCCCGTGGCGCGCCTTGACATGCCTTTTCCAGTGGAGCCTCCGTGGCCGAAGCCAAGCCCTTGTACGTTGCCCGTGAATCCGACCTCGCTGCCTTGACCGGCCACTGGGACGCCGCAAAGGCAGGTGGTTCCCGCTTTGTCCGTCTCCAGTCCCCGTTCGGTGGCGGCCGTCGTGCCATCGCCGGCGAGCTGCTTCGCTCCATCCAAGGCGGCACAGATGACGCCGTGTTGTGGCGCGTGGTCTGTCTGGACCAAGAAGACGGCATTCAGTGGCTCATCCGCATGTACGGCGCACTCGTCGCCAATCTCGGCCAAGACGTGCTCAAGCGCGGAAAAGTCGAGATGGTGCTCAACGCACAGCTCCCGTCGCAGACCAAGCGCGTCCAGGGCTGGTTCCAAGCCTTCATCTCGTCGATGAAGGAGAGCAAGACAGATGCCACAAACGGCTCGGTCCAGCTCAAGCTTCCTCAGGACAACCCGCTCCTCGGCCTGGTTGAGATCGTCTCGGCCATCTCCCGCAAGGTGCCGGTCATCTTGGACCTGCAGAACCCGTATGTCGTGTACTCGGTTGCTCTCGCACAGTTCCTCGAAGCCCTTCACGCCGAGACCTCGGAGTCTGGCGGTCACATCCTCGTCATCGCCCACGACCATCCCGGCACTGACGAAGAGAAGGCCTTCTACCCAATGCCGCTGTCGGACCTGTACACGCGTCGTCCGGAAATGTTCGAGACCCTCACGCTGGACGCCTGGGGCGCAGACGAGACTCAGAAGTTCCTCGACTCCAAGAGCCTGACTGGAAACGCAGCCCGCTTGTCCGAGATTGCGAAGGGTCGCCCCGGCTTCATCGCCGAGTTGGCAGACATCTTCGAAGCTGAAGGCACGCTGAACACCGACCTCGATGGCGTCACCATGGCCTCCATGGTTCCGATGAACGCAGACGAGTCCGAGCTCGACATCCCCGAAGCTCCTCCGGAAGAAGGCAAGCGTAAGCATGCCGGTCCCAAGGACATCGGCACCGTCACCTACATCGCTGCCCTCCTCGGTCAGGCCTTCCCCAGCAACTTGGTTGCCGACTTGGGTGGCTTTGAGCGCGACAGCATCGACGACCTTCTCGACGCCATGGACGGCACCTTCGAAGAAGTCCAGTTCTCCGAAGAAATGCAGACTTGGTTGTACAAGTTCAAGCGTGGCTCATGGCGCCAGGGCGTGATGGAGCACAACGACAACGACGAAGGCCATCAGCTCGCGCGCAATGTCGGTAGCTTCATGGAGCGCTTCCTGATTCCCCGCGGAAATGGCTTCATCCCGAAGGTTGCCCGCATCTACGCCGAGCACGGTGCTCCGGACCGCGCCTCCATGATGCGCGCCCTCGCCCTGTCCCGCGACCGGAATGACGTGTGGGCCTTGTCCCACGACCTCATCAAGTACTTCGATGAAGTGAAATGGCCCGAGCCGCTCGTCCGCACCATCTACATGAACCTTCTCGACCGCTTGGCCGCCACGGGCAACATCCCGTCGGCCGAAAAGCTGTACGCAGAAGTGCAAGCCTTCGCCGACGCCCGTGAAGACCGCGACCTCAACGCGTGGTTGTTGTTCACCGGCTCCAAGATCGACATGCGTCGTCAGGACTACTTCCGGGCCCGCGACCGCGCGAATGACGCTCTCACGCTGTACAAGGCGCTCGAGAATGGTCGCCGTGCCGGAGACGTCCTCAACCACCTCGCTGCCATCGAACTGCAAGACGGCAACCCCGAGACAGCTCTCAAGAACGTCAACGAAGCCCTTCAGGTTGCTTCGTACGACGGTGATGATGGTCAAAAGTTCGCACCGCCTTCCGTTGGCGCTGCTGGCGAGCACATTCGTGGCCTCATCGCCCGCCGCAAGGGCGAACTCGATGACGCTGTGAAGCACTTCCAGAATGCCAACAACGTCGCCGGTCAAAACGGACTCGGCGGACTGGCACTCGACGCGGGTGTCTCCTTGGGCGAGGCCATGTTGGCCAGCTCACGCGGTGACACCACCAAGCTCACCCAAGCCCGCGACGTCCTCGGACGGGTCACGCAAATCGCCCGTCAGCAGCGCAATGCCGCTCGCGAGCGCAGTGCATGCGAGCTCTTGGCACAGGCCGAAGGCGGACTGCGCAACTTCGACGCCGCTCTGCAGGCTGCCAACCGCACACTTCAGCTGACCCGCGCTCTCAAGTTCGACCAGTTGTTGCCCATCGACCTATACAACCTCGGATTCTTCCACTTGGCCAAGCAGAAGCCAACGGAAGCGCTGACCTTCTTCACCGAAGCCGAAAAGGGCGCCGCTGGACTTGGAAATCATCCCGTCGTCAAGGAACTCTACTACCACAAGGGAATGGCAGAGCTTCAGACTGGAAACTTCTCCGCAGCGAAGACCACTCTGAACAAGGGCCTCCCCTTGGCTCAGAAGCAGAACGATGTGGGCAAGGTCATCAACACCCATGACGCCCTCGCGCAGATTGCCCAGCAGTCCGGTGAGACGGCAAACGCCAAGCAGCACTGGACCACGGCAATTGACTTGGCCGGCAAGGCTGGCAACAAGGAAGCGCGTCGCACACTGCGCAAGAAGCTCGAAGCGCTAGGCTAACAGCCCTACGCATCCAAGCGCCGAACGGCGGAGTCGCACACCCGCGACTCCGCCGTTGTTTCGTTGGGGGATGGACGCCATCCTTTGGCGACTGTGGCGTTACATGCCAACCACAGCACGAATGCCGGCAGGCGGCACGGTGCACATCTCTTGCGACAGAGGATTCTTTGCGTGCTGCGCACACTCGTCATCCTACTGGCCACATTAGCCGTGCCTCGGGTCGCTCTCAGCGCATGCGCCTCGGACCATCAGGTAGCCACTGAGCTGCGCATCTCGTTGCAACGTGCGGACAGAGTGTGGAGCGGAGAGGCAGACGGGGTCATGGGTATGGCCGAGGTCGTGCGCCAGTCACTGGTCTGCGTCAACGCACCCCTCACTCCCAGCGACGCCGCCACGATTCATCGGACCATTGGTCT
>JBLHSN010000257.1:0-8736 GCA_047626195.1 Myxococcota bacterium | reverse complement strand
TGCTCGATTACGTCTGCCCGGCCCAACTGCGCGGGCCGCTACTCGCCATGTTGGACGGCGGGGATGACCGAGCCCGACTAGCGGGGGGTCAGGCCCTCCATCAAGCCCGCAGAACTGACTACGAGGCCGTTCTTACCCAACTCATCAACTCACGTTCGGAGTCGCTTCAAGTGTTGGCTGTTGCTCAGGTAGGGGCCTTACGACTTACGCATTTCGGCGAGCAAGTTCGCCAGTTGCCTGGCCTTGCGGACTCCATGATTGGGGATGCCGTCGTGCGCACCCTTCGCAGACTGCACGAGGTCCAACACCATGCCTAACACCCGTCATTTGCTGGGTCCGCTAGAGCGATTGCTGTTCCTGCGGTCGATGAATACCCTCACAGGTCTGCCGCCCGATGCGAGCGCGAAGCTGGCGCTTGTGGCCCAAGACAGATTCTACCCTCGTGGCACGACGATCTGTGAGGACGGCGTTCAGGTCGACTCTGTGTTCTTGATTGTCGAGGGTACCGCACGCATCTCGTGGGACGACCGAACGCTGGACGTCGGGCGTGGTGATGGGCTGAATTGGCTTCGCCTATTGTCAGGGCGCGGTACCAGCCGCCGGTCTGTTGCTCTAGAAGATGTGACGGCGCTGGAGATTCGAGCCACCGATCTTGTGGATTTGTACGAGGAAAGTCCCGAGCTTCTAGAGGGCTCAATTCGGGAATACACCCGCGCTATCCTAAATATGCGTGGGCCCCTACCCACTACTGAATTCAACGAGCTGCCTCCGCTTGGGGAAGCTCCGACGGAGCCTCTGGGCCTTGTTGGCAAGATTGGTGTTGTCGCTGAAGCCGGTCCGGTATGGCGTCAGGCCGGCATGGACACACTCGTGACCATTGCGCGGCACCTCATCGAAGTTCGGATACCGAAAGGAGACTCTTTGTGGCGGATGGGTGAGCCGGCTGATGCTCCTTACTGGATTCGCTATGGGAACGTCCGGTGTACGGACGCTGAGGGCAATTATGTTGATATCGCAGCACCCTATGGGCTGGGATTTTACGACGCTATGGTCGGGGAAGTGCGCTGCCACCATGCCATCGCCTTGACCGATCTCGTGGTGCTTCGATGGGACATGGGAACCATCTTTGGTGTTCTGGAACTCATGCCGCTCACGGCTATGGGCCTGTTGCGAATGATCGCGGAGATGTTGTCGAGCCTGTTCGATGTACAGGCTTCGCAGAAGCCCGAAGTCATGGCAGAAAGCGCATAACAGTGGACAGAGTTCCGCAGTCGCCGCCGCCCTGCCTACGCATCACCCGGCCGGCGAAACCTCTCGGGTTCCCCCCGCCACTTCACCGCGGTTATGACGTCGAATACCAGGCTAATACCCAACACCATCACCGCGGCCAGAGCGCAATAGATTGGTATTGTATCAGCAGGGGCAAGCGTTCCCCGCAACGGCCGTACGTCAGCGAGTGGAGGCTGCTACGCGACAAATGGCAACCATACGAGATGTGGGACCGAGCGTAGCTTCGACACCCCACGCTGGTTGTACAGACAAATGGCGCCCATTGCTATGGGGCTTGGGATGACGTTCAGCTAGACGAACACCTAGGGTGAGAGTTGCTTCATCGCGCCGAAGATGTCGTTGATGAGTGGCATAGTTGTTGGGTTCCTTGGGTCTCGTGCGGGAATTCCCGGGATCCCGGGCGCTAGCATTACAGCTTGGATGCCGATGTTCCGAGGCTTTGGTTCTGAACACCTGTCCATGTACGCGATCGAAGGTCGGGAGAACACGCCCAAACCGCCCTTCTGAGCTGCTGCGCAGCAGTCGTTTGTGCATCTTTTAGGTGGCCATTCGCGGGTAGGAGGGAAGGATGGTCCATGCGACAGAACGCGCCATTTTGCGGTCACTGAAAGCCCGCCAGACATGACGGCTGCACCTGAGGGTCCGTCCGTGAAAGACGACATAAATGGCGTATGTTGATGGAGGGTCCGGTTTGGGAATGATGAGATTGACTGCATCATTCCAACGTTCATCATAAGGTTTAGTGTAGGTTAAAGCTTGACAATTGAATTATATGATCATCACTACGAGACATCCTGCTGCTCCGGACCGAACATCCCAGAGCACGTGCAGGTCGAGACGCGACGGTTGATCGAATTTCAGCCATAATGGGGCATGGCCTTATGGGTTGACATGGATGCTGCCTAGGCCGTAAAACCCGCGTTGCTGGAAGGAGACCCCATGCGTACTGCTTTACTTTGTTTGGCCCTCGGATTTGTAGCTTGTGACGGTGGAGAGACCGACACTGACCCAGAAGGAACTGGCGGCGGCGAAGAAACCGCTGCTGAGATCACGGAGCGCAAGTTTTCTGAGCTTGTGACCGTCACGGATGCACTTGTTGCAGACGACGGCGCTTGCTGGTCCCCTGGCGATGATTGGCTGTCGCAGACTGTTGACAGCGCCAAGCAAATCGTCGAGACCCGCACCGTGTTGGCGGAAGACTTCCAAGACGGATTCGCTGTCACAGGCGCAACGGTCAATGTCTACGGCGGCGATGATGTGACCGCGACACCCGACACTACAATCATCACCGATGATTCCGGTGAAGCCTCGATCAGCGTTGCTGCTTGCACGGCCGTTGGCATCCAGGTCAGCGGCGACGGCGCCAAGAACACCTACGAAAGCCACCAGATCTTCGAGACGACCGATGACAACGATGAAGGCACGCTGAACTCGGTATCGAACAGCACCTACACGCTCATTCCTAGTCTTCTCGGTGTGTCGATCGACGACGACAAGAGCGTCATCGCCGGCGCCCTGTACGACTGCAACGGTGACCCGATCCAAAACGCCCAAGTGGTCGTTCGCGACCAAGATGGCAACATCCCGGACAGCCTGGTGACGAACTACTTCGTCAACAGCTTCCCAGCGCGTGACCAAGCAGCTACGTCGGAAGACGGCCTGTGGATCGTGATGAACCTGCCTGAAGGCGATTGGGACGTTGAAGCGTACGTGTCTGACGGAGCCGGTGGCCACGACCTCGTCGGAACATCCACCATCACCAACTTTCCTGACACCATTGGCGTCGGAAGCATCTACTGGGGCTTCGAAGGCGGCGTCTGGTACCCTGAGTCCTGCCGCGTAGCTGCAGCCGCCGAGTAATTTTAGTCTGCGGGGGCCTTCGGGTCCCCGCTCTCTTCTTTTTGGGCTCCGGTCCAACCCCAGTTCCTCCCCATCCCTAGTCGCGTCTTCCCCTGGCGCCTTCGGAGTTATCCATGCGCCTAGTTTCGACGCTTCTTGCGGTGAGCCTTGCTCTTCCCGCTTTTGCCCAAGAGGAGCCGGCCGACGGCACCATGACCCGTTCAGATGCCGAAGAGTCGGAAATCATGGACACGAACGACATGGTTCCAACCGCCGAGACGATGGAAGGCTCTGAGGCTGAGCCAGCGCCTCTCATGGAGCGTCCGGCGCCGGTTGTGCTGGAGACAATCGAGCTCGAAGCGGACCCGATGAACGAGCGCGTCGGCAGCATCGAAGACACGTTGCTCAAGCAACGCGCGGACCTCACTCGCATTCGCCTGCAGATGCTCGACGTACCGGACCTGACCTTCGACCTTGAGGGGGAGTACCGCTCCCGCGGCTACCTGTACCCGAACCTGTTTGACGGCCAAGAGCGCGACGCTCGCTACATGGATCATTGGCTGCGCTTGCGGCCCATCTTCCGCTACAAAGAACTCGCGTCGTTGCATATCGAGTTCCGTGGACTGCAGAACGTCATCTGGGGTGACAATGCCTCTGTCGCAGACACCCCGCTGTTCGCCGAAGAGCCCTCCTTCACAACGCTCGACGGCCAAGAGAATCCCAGCTTCGTTCTCAAGCGTGCTTGGGTCGAGTTCAATATTCCAGTGGGTATCGTGCGCGTCGGCCGTCAGCCTTCGGCTTGGGGTCTCGGTATCCTGGTCAATGGCGGCGACGGATTTGACGACATCTGGGGCGAAAACCGCGGTGCTACCACGTTCGACCGTGCATTGTTCGCGACCAAGCCGATCTCCATTGCCCAGACCATCATGGGCAAGGACAACACGGACATTCCGTTCTACTTTGCGGTTTCTGTTGACCGTCTCGTCGAGAGCCCAGTGACTGAGTACTTTGGCTACGAGTGTCAGCCGAACATCCCGGACACAGATGACCGCTTCGATTCGCGCTGTGACACCAACGGTGACGGCATCACCGACCAAGACAACAGCTTTACCAATCCCGACTTCCCGCAAGCAGACCGCGAGCAAGATTGGTGGGCCGACCAAGATGACGATGTGTGGGAGCTTGTGCTCGCCCTCATCTACCGTGGCGAAGATGTGCGCTATCTCGGTGGTCGCGGCGACTTGAGCGTAGGTGGCTACGCCATTCATCGTCTCCAGCGCGAGACCACCAGTGATGTGTGGATTGTGGACGGCTACCTTGAAGCAGACGTACACAACGTCTCGGTGGCCTTTGAAGGCATTGGTATCGTTGGCAACAGCTCGGCTTTGACTCTTCCCGACCGGTCGCTCGAAGGCGATGTGCTGGCGAAGAAGGTCAACATTGGCAGCTACGTTGCCCGTCTTGGCTACAAGATTGGCGAAGGTGATATCCGCATTGAGACCGGATTTGCATCGGGTGACAACGACCCGGCAGATTCCACCTTTACCGGTCGTCCGGGCAACTCGGACTACAACGTCGGCCTCATCATCTACGAAGAGGTCCTCTCACGCACCACCGCTCAACGCTGGTCGCAGGCAGCTCGTGGACTATGGAGTGGCGGCGGTGTCTACAACAGTCGGTACCTGCACCCCGTCGTTCACTACAGCCCGCTCAATAACTGGGACCTGTACGGTGGTGCTGTGTTGGTCTGGCCTCACAAGCCGGACGGAAGCATCATCCAGTGTAAGGAAGGCGACAATGTTGAGTGTGCGCAGAACAACGCCACACAGGGCATGATCGGCTGGGAACTCGACGGCGCTCTCAAGCATCGCTTCCACGAGCACATCCTACTCAGCGTCGAGGCCGGCTACGCCCACGTGACCGACCGCATTCCGCTGCAGGCTGTTGGCTTGAACCCGAACGGCAACTTCTTTACCGCTCAGGCACGAGTGGCTTGGGAGTTCTAGTCGTCTCTTTGAGATGATGGAAAGGGCCGTAGACGTTGAGTCTGCGGCCTTTTTTGTTTGGCCTCTGCATCATCAGACGCCCATTGACCCGCGCTAGGCGGCATGCCCTTCCTGTGGCACCAAGGCTGTCTCTCGACACACAGCGGCGAAGGCTATTGTGCAAATCACTGCGCATAAGACAATCATGCCTAGGCTGACAATCGTAGCCAACAGGCCGAAAATCCCATCAGCAGTAGGCTGAAGATGCCTACCATGACCATTGACGATGGGCCTAGCAGAGAGCCCAGTATTGCTAAGTACAACAGGGTCGTCCGACCACCACGGTACCGTCCAATCGAAGCGTATAGGGCAATGGAGGCGTTGAGCAGTGGGATTGCCAATGTCAGCATCGGCAAGGCAGTACCGAGGATGACCTAGATCACAATGAGCATCTTGTCGGCCTGGCTCGTACTGTAGCAGAGCCACGAGCTGCCTATGGTCAATCCGATGAGGGCCATCACGAGAGCGGCCCCAACCGCCGTCAGTAATGGGTACGCCGCGTTGACCAACAGGCCCCAAATGGAGAGTGTACCGATGGTGGTGTGTTCAAGCGGTGGGCAGAAGCCGGGGCGGGTGTCGCCGATGTCATCCGGCTGCAAGGTCTAGTCCGTGTTCCCACCGAACTGTCCGCGTACGACGAGCCCGACGCGGTCGATGGAGCCGGTGTACACGCCATTGGCTTGTGGGTAGAACCAGCGGTCTTCTTTGCGGTTCTCGGGGTCCAGGGTCACCCCAAAGCCGGTGTCCGTGATGGTTCGACGGAAGAGGAAGTAGTGACTGTAGGAGAGGCCGACGGACAGCCCGTTCCACACCCGGTACTCGGCCATGGCCGACGTGATGACTTTGCCGGCGTCGTAGTTGTTCAGCATTAAAGCTTGGTTTGGAGTAGCGTTTCCGTCGTATGTGACGCGGGCGCCCACGGTGAAGTCCTGTACATACACCTTGCCGTCAACGGCCACCCAGCCGGTGTTGACGTTGTCACGAGCCCACAGCCGGTTCTGGTTCACCAGACCGGCGGTCCGCTCCAGGTCAGTGAAGTCGTTCGGGTCATTGCGGGTCTCGACGTCGGACAGGGTGACATCGAAGTCAGTATAGCGAGACCAGGTGACCAATCCGCCCATTACCTCAAGGTCGACCATGGGAGTTGGTGTGAGCTTGACGCCTCCGTATAGGCGAGACGGCAGGCCATAGGACACCGAGGCTGCGGCGTTGACGTCGGTGTTGCACAAACCGAAGGCTTCCGAGCCAAAGCGTCCAAGCGTGTCGTCTTGTGGCGGGCAGGAGAAGTGCAGGTCGACGTCGCCGGTGTGCGTGAGGTTGGCGCTGTGATGGTACGCAGCGCTGACCGTGAGCAAACCAGGAATCGGTTCGGCTTGAATACCAAGGTTGAAGGTGAATACCGTGTCTCGCAGGTCACCAAACTCGGCGGTGGTGGCGTAGCGCGGGTCTTCGATCATGTCGTCGGTGTATCCGGGGTCCTGATTGAGCTCCTGGATTTCGTCGAACAGGTCGACGATGAGTACATTGTCGATGTTTGCGGTCCAGCTGCTGAACATCAAACCGCCTCCGGCTCCAATGGCGATGGGACCAAAGTCGTACCCCGCCGCCAGCGTGGCTTGGATGACTTGGATTCCTGCATCGCGTGTGTGGTAGCGGCCGGCTGCGCCGTCGAACGGAATGGGGCCTTCGTAGTCGCGCACGAACGGAATGGGATTGGCTTGCTTACCGGCCCGCGCGAAGGGGACCGACAACGACGCACCAAGTCCGAAGCCTCCGATACCCAAGTCTGTCGCCACGCCAACGTAGGGGGCAATGGCAGCGGTGCGAAGGCCATCGGAACCGCCGTAAAAGGGGTCGTCACGTTCCCAGTCGATCGAAGCGAACACGCCGGCGCCTTCGGCGTGAAAGCGGGTTCCGGTGCCAGCCGCGAGACCGGCTGGGTTCCACCAAACGGCGGTGGCATCCGTGGCGTTTGGCGAGCCCCACGGACCTCCAACTTCAATGAAGTCGAGGGAGGAAGCGCTAGCGAGGTTGGCGATGGCGAGGAGTAGGAACAAAGAGACCTCCGAAGGCCTCGCAGTCTACTGCTCTGTTTGCCGCAAAGACAGGCGAACCGCCGTGTGCGTTCCGTTTCCGTCGCGCCCTGCGTTGGCATCTACGGTCAGACCCGGAAGTTCGGGCAGCGGGAAGGTCAAGTCACCAATGAGAGACAGGATGAGGTCGATGGGCAGCACGTCGACAAGAAGCGCCGATACGGCTTCGTTGCTTGCACCCCAGTCGCTGTCACGCACCATGATGTCGAGCTCTGGCGTACCGAGGCCCACGTCAATGACGCCGTCTACGACATCGATGTCGACATCGACGTTGACGGCGAGTGCCAGCTCTAAGTGTGTGCCGAGGTCACTGCCTTCCATGTCGATGATGATGTAGACTTCGCCCAGTTGAGCTTCGAGGTTTCCACCTTCGTCTTGCACCACCACCGGGGGGAGGAGGCCGTCAACAGCGATGGTTGCTCTGTCCGCCTGCAACGCGAGCAGAGCGATCGGAGTGAGCGAGCCATCTTCCGACGACAGATTCTGCACGAGCATGTCGGCGCGCCAGGCCTCGAACAGCATCTTATTCAGCATGTCGTCCCACAGGGAGAGCGAGACGTCTGCGTTGGCATCTGGGGTGGGGCGGACACCCGGGGCGGTGAGGACGCCCGTGTAGGGGTGGACTGTGGTGTTTGGCATGTCGACATCGACGTCCATTCGAAGCTCGACACCTGCGGGATCGATGCTCGCACCGGAGAACTCAGCGTCGACGACCACGGGCTTTCCGAGAAGTTCCGTCTCGAAGGATAGGTCAAATGCGGAGAGGGTTTCGCGCATGAGCGTGGTGATCTGCTCGCCGAGCAAGCCGGAGACTTGGGTCTCAACGACGCCCTCGAGGACCGGCCCCAAGATCTGCTCTTCGAAGTTGCCGGGGATGGCCGACAGGTCAATGGCGAGGTCGGTGACCTGCACGTCACTGTCGAGCAGTTGGACGTCGAGCTCGCCCTGGAAGGCGCTCATGGTCAGCGTACCCGTGATGTCGACGCGCTCGGCAAACACGGCCACGCCGGTGTCGAACAGCTGGCTACCAGAGAAGAAGGCGACAACGCTGGTGTCGATGTCTAGGCCGTAGATGGAGGCGGTGAAGGCCATCTCATCTTCCATCAGCACCACGTCGAGCTCGACGTACGACAGGTCTACGCCGTCAACGTACAAGTCAATACCGATGAGCCCTTCACTGTCGTTGTCGAAGTCGAGGAACTCACCTTCATAGATGGGGTCGGGCGTGACCAAGATGCTGGTAAGAAGCACAGGGTCAACGGCGTCTTCGACCGTGTTTAGGATGACGCTGATACCCTCTTCATTGAGTCGGACGATGGCGGCGTCTTCAACGGCGACGCGGGGGCCAGTGAATTCGCCGGCAAGGACGTGGCTCTTGACGAAGGTGCTGTCTCCGCGATTGTCGACACCGCTGGCTTCCACGATGGTGATGCCACGGCCCAACTCGAGCTGGCCGCCAAAATCACCGG
>JBLHSN010000256.1:0-8741 GCA_047626195.1 Myxococcota bacterium | reverse complement strand
AAGACCCTGTTCAACCACCTGTGCGACCCGGCGGACCAGCCCCTCGAGCGGGGCGTGTCGTACGCCGAGTTCTCCCCCGACCGCGTAGCCATGCAGGACGCGACCGCGCAGATGGCCTTGCTTCAGTTCATGACCGCGGGCCTCACCTCCACCGCCGTCCCCTCCACCGTCCACTGCGACCACTTGATTCAGGCCAAGGTGAGTGCGGCGACCGACCTGTCCGTCGCACGCACGGTCAACAGCGAGGTGTACGACTTTCTCCGCACCATCTGCGCCAAGTATGGTCTCGGCTTCTACAAGCCAGGCAGCGGAATTATCCACCAGGTCGTGCTGGAGAACTACGCGTTCCCCGGCGGGATGATGGTCGGAACGGACAGCCACACCCCCAACGCAGGCGGCGTGGGAATGGTGGCCATCGGGGTTGGCGGCGCAGACGCGGTGGACGTGATGACCGGCTCCCCGTTTGTGGTCCGCTGGCCTCGCCTCATCGGAGTCCACCTCACCGGGAGGCTCGACGGCTGGTCCTCGGCGAAAGACGTGATTTTAGAGGTCGCACGTATCCTCACCGTTCAGGGCGGGACAGGCGCCATCGTCGAGTACTTCGGCACCGGAGCGGACACCCTCACAGCGACCGGAAAGGGCACTATCTGCAACATGGGGGCCGAGATTGGCGCAACAACGTCGGTCTTCCCGTTCGACGACAACATCGCCGATTTCCTCAAAGCGACCGGACGCGCCGACATTGCGGCCCTAGCCACCGCACATGCAGCAAACCTGCGCGCAGACCCCGAGGTTCTGGCCAATCCCGCCGACTTCTTCGACCAGGTCATCGAGATTGACCTGACCACGCTTGCGCCCAAGGTGAACGGCCCCCACTCCCCCGACCGCGCTCACACGCTGCCGAACCTGGCCCAAGCCGCGCGCGACAACGGCTGGCCGCTGACCATTTCCTCGGCTCTCATCGGCTCGTGTACCAACTCCAGCTACGAAGACATCACCCGCGTGGCCTCCATTGCTCGACAGGCCGCCGCAGCGGGATTGCGAGCGAAGACCGAGCTGATGGTGACCCCGGGTAGCGAGCAGATCCGCGCCACCATCGAGCGCGATGGCCTGCTCGCTGACCTCGAAGCTATCGGGGCCACAGTGCTCGCCAACGCGTGTGGGCCGTGCATTGGCCAGTGGAGCCGACCGACCGTACCGGACGGCAGCAAGAACACCATCGTCAACAGCTACAACCGCAACTTCCCCAAGCGCAACGACGGCAACCCGAACACCCTGGCCTTCGTCACCTCGCCGGACACCGTGATGGCCCTCGCGCTGGCGGGCACCCTCGACTTCGACCCGCGCACCGATTCCCTCATCAACGACGCGGGTGAGGCCATTCGCCTAGACCCGCCGGTAGGCCAGGCTCTACCCAGCGCTGGCTTCGACCCCGGTGAGTCTGGCCTGCTCGCGCCCCCAGTAGATGGCCAAGACATCGCCATCATTGTTGACCCAAACAGCGAGCGGATTCAGCTGTTGGTTCCGTTCACTCCCTGGGACGGCGCGGACTTCATCCAACTTCCCGTGGCGGTGAAGGCGGTTGGCAAGTGTACAACCGACCACATCTCCATGGCCGGTCCGTGGCTCAAGTACCGCGGCCACCTCGAAAACATCTGCGGAAACCTGTTCCTGGGCGTCGTCAATGCGTTTACCGGGGTCGCGGGCAGCGGAAAAGACCCGGTCGACGGCACCAGCAAGCCCTTCCCCGAGGTCATGGCATCGCTCCACAACGCCGGCCGTGAGTGGGTCGCTGTGGGTGAGGCGAACTACGGCGAGGGCTCGTCCCGCGAACACGCGGCAATGGAGCCTCGGTTCAGAGGATGCAAGGCGGTCTTCGCCAAGAGCTTCGCGCGCATTGCTGAGACCAACCTCAAGAAGCAGGGTGTTCTAGCCTTGACCTTCGACGACCCGAAGACCTACGAGCACATCGGCGAAGACGACGTCATCAGCGTAGTGGGCCTCGACAGCCTGGCTCCCGGAAAAGCCGTTCACTGTCGCATTACCCAGCCAGACGGGCAGTCCACCCCGTTCCTTGCACAGCACACGCTGAGCGACGAACAAATCCAGTGGTTCCACGCCGGGTCCGCGCTCAACATCATCCGTCAGAAGCACGCGGCTACTCTCGAACAGCACTGAAGGCGCGGGTCGGCTCCGACAACTGGGACGAGCGCGTCTCGCTCGAGCCAGTCGTCGGCGGTAGATGCCGCTGGGGGCCGCGCTCAACTGCAGCTCGCTCCGCTGGGGTCGGAGTCTTGCAGTTCTGCGTCGCGGCGTGCAGTCCGAAGACATCCCCGCCGACCGAAGAGCCAGCTACAGCGCCCACAGCCGACCCGTGCGTTCCCTTGCCCAACGAAGGCGACGCGTGCCCAGAGTCGGCCGGCTTCTGCGTGGAGTCATGGGGCGAGCCCGGCGGCTTCAGCACAGCACTGTGGTGTCGCGACGGGAAGTGGCAGCGCGAGGAAGAAGTGAACCTGCCTTGAGCGACGCGAGCAGCTAGCGGTATTCCTTTGGCGGCGCGAAGAACGACTGCACCTTGTCGAGCCGCCCGAACACCACCAAGTGGTCTCCGTCTACGAAGACCGTCTCCGGGCCAGCAGTGACCACCTCATCCGCGTGCTCGATGACGAGCACGGTGAGTCCACTGGACGTTGTGGCGCGTGCTGTTGTGACCGGTCTTCGACGTCAACCTCGGGGCGGGTCCGACTGTCGGGAGGGGGATGACGCTGCGCGCGGTGCTGCGGGCCGCCGCCCCGTGCGCCGGCCTCGCTAGCGTCGCGCGAGCGGTCGGCACGCGGCCAGCGGGATGGATGTGGCCGGAGTCTGAAGTGGTGTGGATTGGGTGAAGTGAAGCTGCGGCGGGGATGGCGACCGAAACCGTTGTTTCCACCCGGTGTGCGCAGGACCCGGGAGCTGCGGTTGAGGGCGATGCGGGCGCCAGACTCTGGGGGTGGGACTGGCGCCAACGTTGCTGTCGGTGCCGTTCGGCACCCTCGTGGTCACCAAGCTCTTCAGCGCGCGGCGGTACCCGCTTCCCGCCATTCTGCTGTCGCTATTGTCGTGGCTGGTGTCTGCGGACCGGCATGGTGCATGGAGCCCGAGGCGCGTCGTGCTCAGACACCGCCCGCGATGAACGCACGGAGCTTGGCTTGGTACACGGGTCGGTCCGGAGTGTCGTACCGAATCCACAAGGCTACAAGCCAGTCTTCGTTTCCTGACGCCGTCGCCGCATCCACAAGACCGAAGTCCAGCAGCAGCCCGGGCTGACGTTCGCCAATGTCCGTGAGCAGATCTTCCGCTGCTGCACGGCTTGATGCGACCAGAAGGGTTGCCAACTGTATGGACGTCTCCGGTCGAGGGTTGAGTCGGTGGGCCTGTCGCGCCGAAGAAAGCGCGTCTTGGCGTCTGCCAAGTTCAAGCAGTAGTCCGACGCGACGAAACGGAAACCCATCCTGCTCGGGCGCTATCGACTGGGTAGCATCGAGGACCGCCAGTGCCTCCGCGGGCCGCTCCAACTGTCCGAGTACCTCGGCGTACTCGGTCTGCAGCCGGACATCCCACGGGTGTGCTTGGCACGCTTGGCTCACGAATCGGGCGGCTCGACGAGCGCTCTCTTCGCTCGCCGCTCCGCCATTGACCCGAACCCGCAAAGCCGCGATGCGCGCTGCCTCGGGGTGTGCAGCTCCATGCCATCGCACCGCTTCATCGAGTGCGTCCAAGCCCTGGTGGAAGGATGTCTCCGGCTCTAGGGCACGGCCCATTGCCCGCGCAGCGAGTGCCCATCGCCCATTGCCGTACAGCAACGCCACCGCAGCGCAACCGACAGCTACGCGCACAAACCGTCCACGACTAAGGACCTGGAGGGAGCCATCCTGCGGTCGTTTCAGCAAGTCGGGATCTGTCGACACCACGTAACCGACGCCGACAACCGCCATAAACGCGTCGACCGGCCCGGGCACGCCCAGACTCATCGCAATGCACCACCCAGTCACCCCCGCGACAAGGGCGCGGCGCTCCACCAAGCTGCGACCTGGATGGTTCGCGGCTCGTAGCACCAACAACGCGCAGACGACGGCGAGGCCCCCCGCCAGCAGCCCCCCTTGCACGGTCCAGTCGAGCCACACGCTGTGGGTTCGGTCCGACCAGGTGAATCCCGTTAGCACCGGTCCCGAGTGCTGGGCCAGCGCAGTGTCGATGCCTTCGAGTCCCCAGCCCAGCACCGGTCGGTCACCGACGGCGCGCAGGGCAGACGCGTACAGCATCGGTCGGTCGCCCATCCAGTCGCTATGGGTCAGGCGGGACACCATCACCGAGCTGGCTAGACCGGTTGTCATCACGCCAGTCACCCCCACTGCGAACGCAGCACCCACAGCCGCTACCCGAGTCCCCACGGCACGCCATCGAGCGCCGTCCTTCGCTTCGACCACACAGGCCGCTGCAACACCCGCCGCCGCCGCACCCAACAGGGCTGCCCGGCTCGCCGTTCCCCACAGCACTACGGCGTGCAGGCACAACAGCCCAATGACTGGCAACCGAGCCCAGAGTCGATGGCCGGACCGCATGGCCATCGACAGGGCCATCACCCCGTGAACCAAGACGTACGTTCCGAGGAAAGAGGTGGACCCCAAGGGCCCTGTCAGTCGCCCGCGCGCTCCGACCAGCGCCAACCCACAGACAAGCGCACTCACACCCAGCGAGACATAGGCAAGTCGGAGCCAGCCCGCTCGCTCGTGCCCCAGCGTACGCACCACGACCGCTCCAAGAGCCAGCCAGGTCAGCCAACCCATCAGGCCTTCCATGCGCTCCATGGTCGACCAGATGTGAGACTGGAAACCCTCCGCGAACAGGCTGCACACGACGAGCCAACCCACCAAGGCCAGTACGCATCTTACGATGGGATGATGCATGACCGGCGATGAACGCGTCTTTATGTCAGGCTCGGGGAGCACACACCACAACAGCAGAGCCACGAACACCAGCGCCCGAACGAACAGCACCTTGGTGGTCACAAACGGGACCACAAACCCGGGCCACACCCACAGCGGGGTGGTGGCGAGCAGCAGGACAATGCCGACCCGAACGCGGTGAGCAAGCACTACCGCGGTCCCTCCGTCCACTAAAGCGACGTGCATCAACCGACGCGCGTCACACCACGGTGTGGTCTCCTGCGGAACCAAGTCACGGCCATGAGCAGCACGAGCCAGCCTCCCGAGCCGCCGGGCACGGAGCTGCAGCCAACGGTCCGAGTGTCGCAGGCATCGCCAATACCGTCGTCATCGCGGTCTTCTTGGTCCGGGTTGACGTCGTCCGGGCAGTTGTCGTCGTCATCGGAGACGCCGTCGCTGTCGCTGTCGCCTTCGCACGCATCGCCTATCCAATCGCCATCGCGGTCGGCTTGGGACGCGTTGGCTACGTTGGGGCAGTTGTCGTCATCATCAATGACGCCGTCGCCGTCGCTGTCCGGCTCGCACTCATCACCAATGCCGTCTGCGTCTTCATCGCGTTGCATCGGGTTGGCGACGGTGGGGCAGTTGTCGTCGTCGTCGATGATGCCGTCGTTATCATCATCGGGTTCACAGGCATCGCCTATGCCATCTGCATCCGCGTCTGCTTGCGAAGGATTGTGTACGTCTGGGCAGTTGTCGCCGATGTCCGGAAAGCCATCAGCATCGCGGTCTGGTTGGCACGCGTCACCAACGCCATCTTCGTCCGCGTCGAGCTGGTCCGGATTGGGCCACAATAGGCAGTTGTCGTCTGTGTTGGCGACCCCATCGCCGTCTAGGTCGGCGTCGCACACGTTGCCGAGCCCGTCGCCGTCTGTGTCGGTCTGGTCCGCGTGAGCGAACAATGGGCAGGTGTCGGCACCGTCAAGAGCGCCGTCTCCGTCTGTGTCGGGATTCTCCCAGTCGGTGCCCAGGGCGTCTTCTTCCTCGTCGAACAGGCCGTCATCGTCCTCATCGCCGTTGCACACGGTGGCTGGGTTGAGGCCGGCGGACAGGGCGAGGGCGTTGGCGAAGAGTTGGGCGAAGTCCGAGCTTGGGAGGTACCAAGGACCGGTGTCGGAGTCGTT
Source organism: Myxococcota bacterium (assembly GCA_047626195.1). Lineage (GTDB taxonomy): Bacteria > Myxococcota_A > UBA796 > UBA796 > CAJXTB01. The sequence continues at coordinate 2,632 of JBLHSN010000256.1, read as the reverse complement.
TAGGCGGGGCATTCCTGACGTGTTGACCACATAGACGGAGCCGAGTGATGCAGCGATGGGCTGTCCGTTGGGCCACGCTCCGTATGTTAGAGCGTCGTCGGCAAACGTCACCGACGCTTCACACAGCAACACGGAACCGCGCTTTATCGACAGCGAATCCACATTCGCAAAGATTGGTGAGTCGTCCAGCGTTCCAGCCACAGCGTCGTCGTCGCGAGAACGACAGTCGCCAGCACCTTGGAGTGGAAGGTATCCGTACTGCCACCGACCGGTTGGTGCGTCGACCCCCCAATGGCTGACAACCACGCCCCCCCCTGCGTCATAGAAGTCAGCTAGGGCCTCGCCAGCCTCCATGCGAGCCTCGAATTCTGTTTGGTCAAATCCACCACGCAACCCATTGTGAAACACAAACGCAGCATCATACTCGTTAAATTCGGACGTCAAACCTGACGTGTAGCCCTCGGGTGTGATGGAAGCCATCATCCCGGTGCCGTACATTTGGTCAAGCCAAAGCTCCCTCGACAGAGCGGGTGCGCCGGTCTGGACAAGGGCGATGTCTAGACACGGCCCGGCGACCGATAAACTGGGTAGGCCCAGCCCAAAAACAATCACCAAGAAGAATGTACGAGATGCGGTGTTGATGGCTACCATGGATCCATCCCCAGTGCTGAATTGACCAAACTGTTCTGTGATGTGTAGGGACTTGGCGAGTAAATGGGGCAGGTTTTATGGTCTTCCCAGCCGCGGTCGAGCCAAGAGTGAAGCACCATGATGACCTCATCCGGAGTCGCTTCATCAGCTACGCAAGATGGCCACAACGAACCGGGCTCCGCATTGTGGCATTGACGGCTGGCCTCCTCAATCAAGTCCACCAAGAGCAACTGTGCTTGTGAACTGAGCACACGCATTCCCCAGGGAAAGGTCGGACGCTCCACTTCGCCCAGTTCTCGTATCAAGCGGTCGATTTCCAGCGCCTGCCGCCGTGCGAAGACCACACGACCCGGGATGAGCGTCTCCCCGTTTGGAGCAATGTGCGCTGTTGGGTCTCCGTTCGGCCACGCCGGATGCGTGACATGGTCCGGCAGAAAGATGCTCGATTCCTGGCCCCAGATGGCCGGAACCGTCTGCAGCCAACTGTGTGGTGTGTAGGTATACCAGATACTCGGTGACAACGGGTCTTTGACTAACAACGGGTCTTTGCCTACCAACGTGGACTGGGAACTCTTGCTCGCCGCCCAGAATGTCCAGTTCGCGAAGCCCGAGAAGCCGTAGTCATCGAGGACCAAGCCGAACTGCAGGTATCGCATGGGTCCAAGGGTCGACCCGAACTGATACCACCAGTATTCGTCTCCGGGTGCCTCGGGCCATGTCCCATCATTCAGTACATGTTCTTCAGGGAATTCGAGGTCCATCACACCCGCCTGCATCCAGATGTCGACGCAGTTCGACCAAATGCCACAGCCCTCAAAGTCGTTTAGCAGCTCATCGCGCATGGTCTTTTCAGGTACGTCGTGGTTCATCAGAATCTTGGCGTTTGAAAACTCTGACGTGGCAGGCAACCCACGGATGGCGCCGGCTGCGGACTGGAAGAACCTACGGCGCGTCGTGAGCACCGTGTCGCTGGTGTTGGCGGGGTCTCTCTGGACCGCAATCGTCTTCTGAAGCCAACACTTACTTTCGTTGTTGAAATCAGCCGCCCATCCGGTGGACGAGTAGCTCATCAAGTAGGTGTTGTTCGGGTAGGCGGTATCGATGGCTGCCTGGGTGCAAGCGCCAGCGGTAATCACCCCACTCACAATAGTGCTCTGCGGCTCGTCGATTGGAATTACGACAAGCTCATAGTTGGCGAGGTTCGGCTTCCCCAGGCCCCCCAACCCGGCGAGCACCGTCTCAAAATCCGTAAAGATCTGTTGATAGTTCGCGACCCATGTCGCAGAAGCTGGATCCCACGGACCCGCCGTTGTCGGCCCCCAGTCCGGCGCGATGCGCTCCGGAGAGCCCATTCCGAACACGATGGTGTCGATCGGGTCAGGGTCGGAGGTGGCTGCTGCTGCAATCTGGTACTCCACCCAGTCGTCGCGAAATCCCTCGACGATGTCGACCCTGTCGCTTGAGATGGCATTGTTCCCATACCAGCGACTTGGCTCGCCAATGGGGATGTACATCGTATTGTGGTCGGCGCTGTACCTGAGACGAGCGCGGTCCTCGGTGAGGAAGTCCGACATGATTCCGTCTTGTTCTGGGTCGTTCGTGCCCGGCAAGTAGGAGTAGTTAAACAAGTTAGGCTCTGTGTCGCCCACGCTGTCCCAGCAAGGAACACGGATTTCCAAGTCCAAGTCGAAGTTCGAGGTCAGGAGCGGCAGATTGAACTCAACCGGGCTCGTGTTGTTCCAGGGTTCACCTGGCCCGCCGTAGGTGCCGGTGTCTTGGTCATCTGGAATGGTGATCGACAGCCACAAAACCCTGGACTCCCCGTCGGGTATGCTTAACGGTGCGTAGACTACGCCTTCTGCCCAGTACAAGGGAAGAGGGTCCGGTAGGCGCTCAAGTTTGAGGTCCACTGGGCTGCCCGAATTATTGTCGTCGGTGTCATCGCGCCGCCACGAGGTGAGCCAACTGTCGGTGAAGCCGG
>JBLHSN010000255.1:0-8750 GCA_047626195.1 Myxococcota bacterium | reverse complement strand
TCGCGGGTCTACTACAACCGCAGCCTGGTGCCACGGCTCCGCTCTGCTGGACTTCAGCTGCCCTACGCCGAAGCCTGGGACGGTCACAACTGGACGGCTTGGCGGGACCGTCTGCGCGAAGGCCGCACCTACCTATTTCCCGGCCGCCGCAGAATGGTGTACGAATAGACTCCCAACGGCGAATCACCGGAGACTGAATGGACGTCCGAAAAATCGGCCTGTCACTTGGAGCGGACCTATGCTGGCCCGCTGCTTACGAAGATCTACTCGAACGGATGGACCTCGAGGTGGAGGTCGCGGGTAAGCCCGTGCGTTTCGACGTTGAGCGCGTGGTCATCGAGCCTTTCGACCTGCGCTCCAAGCCACGCTACGACTTAGTTCTTGACCGCTTGACCCACTGGTTCGGGATCTCGCGTGAGTGGATCAAGAAAATCACGCTAATGGACGACGTGTACGTGCTGAACAACCCGTGGTCCATCCAGAGCATGGAGAAGCACACCAGCTACTGCGCCATGATTCGTCTGGGCTTTCCCATCCCCGAGACCTGGATGATTCCGCCCAAGGAGTACGACCTGAAGCAGGGGGATACGGAGGTCACCATCAAGCGGTACAACAAGCTGTTTGACCTGGCTAGCGTAGGGAGGGCCACCGGATATCCAGCCTTCCTCAAGCCTTATGACGGGGGTGCGTGGGTTGGCGTGCGACAGGTCAAGAACGACGACCAGCTGCGCGAGGCGTACGATGCATCGGGGACCCGAGTAAACCACCTACAGACCGGCGTGAGAGACTGGGATGTGTTCGTCCGCGGCGTCGGTATTGGGCCGCAGGTCAATGTCATTCGCTACGACCCAGAAGCGCCTCTGCACGGCCGCTACGTAGTGGACTTTCACTTCCTAGACGGCGCCGGGTGGGAGACCGCCCAGCGCACAACTCGCGTCATCAACGCGTTCTTTGGCTGGGACTACAACTCATGTGAGATGCTCCGGTCCGACGGCATCCTGCAGCCCATTGATTTTGCCAACCCGTGCCCCGACAGCCAGGTCACGAGCCTGCACTTTCACTTCCCATGGATGGTGAAGGGGCTGCTACGCTGGACAATATACTGTGCTGCGGTCCGTCGTAAGCCTACGTTGAACCTAGATTGGGCGCCGTTCTTTGCCATTGCGGATACCGACCTGCCGTTCGAAGAAAAGCTCATCCAGTACGACGCACTGGCTCAGGCGCACTTCGACAGCGAGCGCTTTGCCGCGTTCAATGAAAAGTGGCTTGGCGACCTAGACGCCATTGCTCTGGAGTACTTTGGCACCCAGCGCTTTCGCGATATCGTCCGCACGAAGGCCGAGGCCATGTACCCAGCGCATGAAGTAGAGGCGTTCACCGAGCACTTCTTCGGCTTGATTGGCTTCTGGCGCAAGACGGAGGCCGAGCGCCTCGCGGCCAAGTCGTGAAGCGCCGCACGTGGTCGTGGAATAGCCCAAACTTGGACCGTGAGATGCGGGTTGCGTGCTGGGGCCATTTTGGCGTGCCGGTGCTGCTCTTTCCGACCGGTGCCGCCGACTACCTGGACCATGAGCGGTTCCTGATGCTGCACAAGCTCGAGCCGCTCATCGAGGCCGGGCGTATCAAGGTCTACACGTGCGACGGTATCACCGCAGAAGGATGGTTGAACGCCAATGCTCATCCGGCGCATAAGTCATGGATGCAGGCGTGCTTCGACCGCTACCTGGTCGCAGAACTACTGCCACATATCAAAGATGACTGTGGCGGCACGACCGGTATCATCGCATCCGGGGCGTCCATCGGGGCGTACAATGCCGTCACCGCGGCTTGCCGGCACCCGGAGTGGTTCTCCCGCGTCATTGGCATGAGCGGCACGTACGCCTTTGACCGATGGATGAGCGGCTTCACAGATGCCAACTACTACTTCAGTCAACCGCTGTACTTCGTGCCACGGCTGCAAGGGCCGGACCTTGATGCCCTCCGTCAGGTCCACTTCGTCCTTGCCGCCGGGCAGGGCCGTGCCGAGGCGCCCGAAGAGTCTCGCCGGATGGCCGAGGTGCTGAGCGCCCGCGGCGTATCGGTCGACCTTCAGATCTGGGGCCCGGATGTGCACCATGACTGGCCCACTTGGCGCACTTGGTTGCCTCTCTTTTTGGACTCTGCCACTTGAGTTCACCTCTGCGGCTGCCCTGGAGCTTCCTATGCATACAATCTTTGTCGCTCCTCACTTTCCCGCTGGGCAGCGCCGCTTCGCGCAGGGCCTAAAGAACGTCGGCGCACGCATCACCGGCATCATCGACTGCCCAATTGACTTTGTGGACTCGGCGGTGCGCGCGCTGATGGACGACTACGAGCGGGTCTCCAGCTTGGCCGATGAGGACGCCATGGTTGCGGCAGTCCAGCGCATCCAGGCCCGCAGCCCGGGAGTTGACAGGCTCGAAGCCACCATCGAGTCGCACACCCTGATGACAGCGCGCGTGCGCGAGCGGTGCGAGATTCCGGGCCTTTCCTACGCGGTTGTGGAGCGCTGCCGCGACAAGCTGCTCATGAAGCAGTTTCTCGCGAAGCATGGCATACCCGGGGCCCGCGCAGCCCAGGTGTCTACCGCCAAAGACGCGTGGGACTTCGCCAATCAGGTCGGCTTTCCGCTCATCCTCAAGCCGCGGGATGGGGCTGGCGCCTACGCCACCTACAAGCTTGAGAATGCCGAACAGCTCTCCATGGCCCTGGCTCAAACGGGTCTGGACAAACGCGTAGGCTACTTCATCATAGAACAGTTCGTCAGTGGCCATGAGGGCTTCTACGACACGCTCACCGTAGGTGGAAAGGTCGTCTTCGAGTTCGTGAGTCACTACTACCCGAATGTGTTGACGGCGATGCGCGACCGAAGCGTCTCACCTGTCATCATTGCCACCAACCGGGTGGAGCAGGGGGGCTACATGGAACTCCGCCACTTTGGTCGCAAAGTGGTGACCGCTCTGGGCATCGACACAGCCGCCACACATATGGAGTGGTTCTTCGGCGAGAAAGGTCTGCTGTTCGCGGAGATTGGTGCGCGTCCGCCCGGCGTCAACTACTGGGATGTGTACAGTGCCATTGGCGAGGTCGACATCTACACCGAGTGGGCCCGCGCAGTGTGCTGGGGCGACGTCCACGCCACACCGAGCCGGCAGTACTCGGGCGGCATTGTGAGCATCCGCCCAGACCGCGATGGCCACATTCGCGGGTACGCCGGCGCAGACGAGGTGCAGCGGCGCTTTGGCGAGTATATCTTCAAGGCACGCTTGCCCCCTGAAGGCACGGCTACCCAGCCCATCGAGGCCGGCTACCTTGCAAATGCCTATGTGTGCGTCAAGCACGAAGACTACGACACCTGCCGGGACATCCTTCAGGAGATTGGCCGTACGCTGAAGCTGTACGCGGCCTGAACGCACCCCGGCAGCCCCACAGATGATGTTGCGAGGCAGGTAAGATTCCTTGTTTCTCAGCGGGTTATCGGTGCATATTGACAGCGCACAACACCGTGGAAGTCCCAACCATGAACGTCCTCTTTCTCGCCCCGAACTACCCCTCCGAGATGCAGCAGTACACGCGTGGCTTGGCCGAGGTCGGCGCGCGGGTACATGGTATCGGCGAGGCTGCTCTCGAGTCGTTTCCCGAATCGCTCAAGAGCCATCTGACGAGCTACCTTCAGGTGCCGCGTCTATTGGACGAGGACGACGTCATCAAGCGGGTCCACGCTTGGACGCGTGGCCACGACATCGCTCGGGTTGAGGGGCTGTGGGAGCCTGTCGTTATCTTGGCGGCCCGGCTGCGCGAGCGGCTTGGCGTTCCCGGCATGTCGGTGGACACTGTGCGGGGTTTCCGTGACAAGCAGCTTATGAAGGAACGCGTTGCTGCCGCCGAACTGCGCGTCCCGCACTCGTTCAAGTGCGGAACAGAAGCCGAGGTGCGCAAAGCGGCGAAGGCCTGTGGCTTCCCGCTTATCGTCAAGCCCATCGACGGCGCCGGTAGCGCTGACACTTACCGGGTAGACGGCGCAGATGAGCTCAAGCGCGTCATTACCGCCGTGCGCCATGTGCGCGAGGTGAGCGTCGAGGAGTTCATCGACGGCGAAGAGTTCACCTACGATGCCATCTGCGTTGACGGTAAGCCGGTGTACGAGAACGTGGCCCAGTACCTGCCGCGCCCGCTCATCGCGCGCAGCAATGAGTGGATTAGCCCGGTCATCATTACCATCCGCGACCTCAAGCAGCCCCCTATTGCCGAGGGGATTGAGTTTGGCCGCAAGGTGGTCCGCGCGTTGGACATGGGCACGGGCTTCGTCCACATGGAGTGGTACCGAACCGCCGCAGGCGAGGTCGTGTTCGGCGAGATTGGCTGTCGACCGGGCGGCGCACATCTCGTCGACCAGATGAACTTCACCTCCGACGTGGACCTGTTTCGCGAGTGGGCTCGGGCCGTGTGCCACCGGCGAATCATGGCCAGTAGACCGCGTGCCTACAACGTCGCCATCATCTTTAAGCGCGCCCAGGGTAAGGGCCGCATCTCCCGAATTGACGGCCTGCAAGCTTTTGGAGAGAGCTATGGCCAGTACGTCGTGGCCGATACGCTGCTACCCGTCGGTACCCTCCGTAGAAACTGGAAAAACACGCTGTTGAGCGACGGGTTCCTCATCCTGCGCCACCCGGACTTTGCCGAGGCTAATCGCATCGCTGACGCCGCTGCCACTCAGATCACCATGTACGCCGAGTAGCGGAGGCCTGGGCTCACCGAGGGATACCGCACCTACTTGACCGCCGGAGGCACCGTGGACTTGGCAGAAGCCAAACGACGTGACAGTGTGTTGCGGGCTTACGCAATCGCCCGCGACTGGGACTTGAGTGTAGAAGCGCGTCTCACTCGGACATTGATTCAAGCGAGCTACGAGCTTCTACCAAAGTACCCTTTCCTCATCGACTGGGAGTGGGAGGAAGTCCCCGGACAATCGCAGGACGGCCGAGGCGACCTGCTGTTCTTTGACGGGCTGGCCGCCTATGCGGTCGTGGAGGTCAAGTGCATCAGCGGCTCGGGCACAAATACGCGGCGCAGAAACGCCGTGGAGAAACAAGCGCTTCGCTATCAAGTCGCCGCACAGACACGGTTTCCAGGCGGCCACGTCGTAGCGTTCGTATTCACGGATGACCCCGACTACCCAGGTCTTAGACGGCCGCGAGTCCGTGGGGTGGGGCTTGTGCCATCCGCATCCTCGCCGGATTGACGGGCGCGGCTGACGGTCCGCATCGTGCGCTCACCGGCTGGCGTCGAACGTCGTCTCCGAGCCATCCGGAAGCGTGATGGTTCCATTGGCATTGCCATCTACGACGATGTGGATGCTGCCGTTCGCCTCGACCATGACCGGGTCTGCGCCACCGAGAAGTCCGGTGCGCGTGACCCACACTCGCCCGTCGCCCAGGTAGGGCCGAATCGCGTCGAGCGCCTCCTCAGAGGGGGCGTCCAGGTACACCCCGGTAGCGCCGACTAGGCCATGGGTCGTTCGTCCCTCGCCCAGCAGCCAACCGACCCAAGCGGGCGAGGTACTCGACGAGATGCCGTGGTGGTTGAGGTGAACGAGGTCCACTTGACCGGCATCCACCCACGGAATCACGTGCCCAAGAGCCGCGATAGCCGACTCGACGTCCGGTGTGTCTTTGCCGCCCCCGGTCACATCGCCTCCAAAGACGTACTGAAAGTCCCCGAAAGTGACCACGCCGACCAGACTGCGAGCGTTCTCCTCGGTCAGTGGCACGTCGAGCTCGACCCTCCCGTCTTGGGTTGCGACGTGTCCGTTTGCGGCGAAGAGGGTGAGGCTCGCATCTCCCATGGTCAGCGTCCACGGTAGCCCCGGACAGCCCGTGTCGTCGCACAGCGACAGGCTGCCCGGATGGTCCAGCACCGACTGCAGCTGGCGTGTGTTCGCATCTTCCAGGTCCACCGCACCTCGGTGGACAACGGGACCGGTGATGGTGAGCCCACCGTCGACAATCGCCTCGAAGGCCCCGATATGGTCGGTGTGAGCGTGCGTAAGAATGACCGCGTTGAGGGTGGGACCCACCAGGGTCTCCACGGCATCGACTACTTGGCGCGCGTGGCCGGGTCCGCCGACATCCAGCAGCACCGTGGTCCCGTCCGGGCCGCGAATCAGCGCCGCTTCGCCGATACCCGACGACGACAAGCCCAGCTGGACGATTGTGATCTCTCCCTGCACAGAGGTCACACCGGTGTTGTTGCCGGAGTCCAACGGCTCGACGTTTGGGCCCGGGCAGCCGAGCAGCGTGAGCAAGATCCAGTTCATTCGTCATCCATGTGGGTCACCATACCTAAAGAGGACCTATGCCCTGTAAGAACAACGTGTGGGTGCGGGGATTGTCCGCAGCATTCGGCGTGTGGGTTGTGCTCGGCGGCATGGTCATCGCCGCTGGTTTGCGCCTGTCACCACAGCCGGGGAACTCTGTACCATGTAGTTACGAGCATGTGTTCGTCGCAGGTTGAGTCGGGCTGAACGTTGTCGAAGAGGTCATGATGAGACGAAGCGTACTGCGGATACTTTTGGTGGGTCTGTCGGCGTGCTTGGAGCCCGATGAAGACGCCGACTGCGACGGTATCCTCACTGCCGACGACTGCGATGATAGCGACCCACAGTATCTGCGAGCTCGCGGCACACGTGCGCGCTGTCAGACGCAGGCGCGGTGACCTGTTGGAGAGACGACACCAGAGGCCGGGTATCCGATACCCTTCGTACTAGCGGGTGGATTTCGGTGTCCGCGGGCGGCGGAAGCTGCGCGGTGTCGGCCGCGGGCGCGGTGACCTGCTGGGGGAACTCCGATGGCTGGCCCGTTCCCCCGAGCACGGGGGTGTGGAGCGCGGGGGGCACTACCCACTTGGCGTTATCGGACGCTGGCCGTTTAAGCTGCTGGGGGACGATTACTTTGGTAGGTCGCCGAGGACCCCAAGCACAGGTGTGTGGTCTGCGGTGAGTGCCGGTGGTGTGCACAACTGCGCGGTGTCGGACGTGGGTGAGATAGACTGCTGGGCGTTAAACGCCGTGAATCAGGCGGGGCATCCAACTATACCGCATCGTCTATATCCGCAGGCACGAACCATAGCTGCGCGGTGTTGACCTCGGGGGAGCTGCTCTGCTGGGGCGGAGACGACCATGGTCAGGTGTGGGACCGGCCAATCACGGGCGTCTGGTCTTCGGTGTCCCTGGGAAGGAACCACGGCTGCGCGGTATTTGACGCGGGTGCGTTGAGGTGTTGGGGGAGCAACGACTACGGTCAAGCCACCGTGCCGTACCGGAGGACCTTACAGGGGTGAGCATTGTGTGCGATGACCTATCGGTGACGCTGATGAGAGCCCCTCCAGAGTCGCGGCCCAAGGCCTGTGGCGTGCCGGGTGGTACGCTGTGCACGGAGGGCTCATGCCCGGTAAGAACAACGTGTGGGTGCGGATGTTGTCGGCAGTGTTCGGATTGTGGGCCCTGCTCGGCAGCATGGCCATCGCGGCTGTCTGTTGTGTTGCCATGCTGCCGTTTGCGCTGTTGCCCAAAGGCAAGCGCGAACGCTACACCCTGCCCATTGGCCAGCTGCTCGCTTGGCTGATTCTCCGCGTCATGATGCTGTCTCGTGTCCAGATACTCGGCGTCCCCCCCCCAGAGGGAGGTGCGATGGTGCTGTGCAACCACCGCTCGTGGCTCGATGCCCTGATGCTGACGGCGTACACGGGAAGCGCCGGACTGGCTAAGCACGAGATTCGACGGATTCCCTTTATTGGTGCGGCGGCGGGACTTGCCGGCGCGGTGTTCATTGACCGTCGCAACCCCGAGTCCCGCGCGGCCGGGCGTCGCGGAGTCGTCGCATTCATTGAGGCAGGGTTCAAGATTCAGCTGTTCCCTGAAGGCACCCGCACTCGCTCTGGCGCTATTGCTGAGCGTGTGCATCTATCCTTGGTCTCGGACTGCTACGACGCTGGACTCCCGGTGATCCCGTGCGCCGTGGCCCGCACCGAAGACGCGTTGCCCACGGCCCGGTTTGGTGCGTTTCCGCTACAGCGCGCCATACTGTACATCTCGCCGGTGATGCACCCCTCGGAATTCGCCGACCGCGATGCGTTTGCCCAGGCGTGTTGGCAACAAGTCGTCCAGCAGGCCAACCGACTGAACGGCCAGCCTGCATAGACCGATCGGTTCAGGTCAGGTCAGTCGCAACACCGTAGTTCTCGATGGTCGCTAGATCGAGTATCCTGCGGTTCAGACCCCGAGGATTTGAATGCCTGACAAGAAACTCCGCGAGTCACTCCTTGAACTTCGTCGCCACATGGACGACCCCGATGCCCTTGATGACGAGGCGCGTCAGATGCTGGCAGACCTGCACGACCGCATTGAGTCGACGTTGGACATGACCCAAGAGGCCGCTCCGGTGCGAGCGGAGGCGGCGACCACCGCATCGAGTGCCAGTGCCGAGTTTGCCGCCAGCTACCCACGGCTCTCGACTGCTCTCGAACGAATCGCCGCGGTGCTGTCTGGCATGGGTATCTGAGACGAACACCCGCCCAGGCTAATGCCCGCTCGCCGCTCCATAGGTCGCGCCACGGAACAGCGGGCCAATTTCGGGCTCGTCCATCAAGCTGGTGCCGTACAACAGGTCGTGGTTCAGATAGACAATCGTGCCGCGGGTGCTCGTAGCTGGCCAGACCGCCAGGGCAGGAATGTC
>JBLHSN010000254.1:0-8787 GCA_047626195.1 Myxococcota bacterium | reverse complement strand
ACAGAGTGTGGAGCGGAGAGGCAGACGGGGTCATGGGTATGGCCGAGGTCGTGCGCCAGTCACTGGTCTGCGTCAACGCACCCCTCACTCCCAGCGACGCCGCCACGATTCATCGGACCATTGGTCTGACGGCGGCTGCGATGGGTGACCTTGAGACCGCCAAGCGCGTCTTCGGCGTGGCGAAAGGTCTACAGCCCGACCAACCCGCACCGGCACGCAGTCGTGCTGGAGTCGAGACCATCGAGGCCTGGTATGCTGCCATTCCAGTAGACCCGATGAGGGCCGTTGATGGCGAATGGCTGGTAGATGGCACGCGTGCCGTACAGCCGCCGACCGACCGAGTCGCAGTGGTTCAACACCTCGTCAACGACGTCATCATCGGCACGGTATGGCTAGACGCCGGAGACCCTGTTCCACTGACCGTTGGATGTCCCGCACTGCAGACGCGTACGGCTTTCGCCGCCGATATCACTGACGCCCACGACGCCCTGGCCCGACTAGACCGGCAAGCTCTCACGGCCTCCATCCATGCCGCCGAGAGCAAGCTTAGGTGCCTATCTGACGCCCTGTCCGAGATTGAAGTGGCCCACCTGCTACGTCTGCAAGGCGCATCCCTATGGGTGGCCGGTCCGGACCAACGCTCCAGTGCACAGGTGTGGCTCGCCGCCGCACGCGCACTCCAGCCCCGATACCAGTTTCCACCGTCCATTGTAGCGCCCAGAAACCCACTCGCTCTCGCCGTTTATCAGACCCTCGGCGACCCAGTCGACTCGCAGCGCTTGCCCCGTGGACGCGGATTGGTACTGGTGAACGGAAGTCCGAGTGACAACGCTCCAGTCAATCATCCGTGGGTCGTACAACATGTGGAGAACGGCGTGCCCACCGTGGGAGCCTTGGTCCGCCCCGGAGACCCCATACCGGCCTGGCCTGGCCCGCTGCAGCGCGCGCTCATTGAAGGCCCACCGCCCGCGCGGTCCTCCGGTATCCGTGCCTCCGCCCTGGCCGTAAACGTAGGCGCTGCAGCTCTCATCGGTCTTGGAAGTGGACTGTGGGGCGGAGCGAATGGCTCGTTGAAAACTTACTGCGCGCCCGGTCCCGATGGTCGACGCTGCCCGGGAAACCTGGGAAGTCGAGCCGTCACCCAGCGCAGCTTCGGCGTTGGACTAGTGGTTACCGGTGCGGCCATGGGTGGTCTGGGAAGCGGCTTGGTTGTGAATGACCTGCGCCGTCGCATCACTCGATAGTAAGACGAATCGGGCGCTGGATAGACTCTTCACGCGCCAATCGGCCGGTACTACACCTCGCAGAACCCCAAGCGTTCAACAGCGATCGCAGTCGGTTCGTTGTAGGCAACTGCTCCGTGAATCATCGTGCAACGCCCACCTAAAAGTGAGCCGAGTTGAATGAAAATATTCATTGTGAATTGTCTTATCGGTAGCCACCCTAAACCTAATTGTTTGGCAGTACGTTCCGCAGGTTTAGACGACCAAGTCTAGGGGGCAGCCATGAACAAAATCGCACTCTTCTTCCCGTCCATTCTCGTCGGATTGGCGTCGGTAGCCAACGCCGCAGACCTCGACGCCAACGGCTGTGACGACGCTATCGAGGCGGTGAACGACGCATGCGTTGATCCCAGCGCGACAGTGGACCCGAGTGCGTCGATTGCCGCCCACGCGTCCATCGGGGCCGATGTCTCGATTGGCGCGGGGGCGACCATCGCACCACGCGCCCGCATCCAGGGAGCCTCCGGCGTCACGACCTCCATCGGGGACAACGTCCTCGTCGGGCGCACCACTCAGATTGGGGCTGGTGCTGTCATCGGCGAGGACGCAACACTGGGCCGAAACGTAGTCGTAGCAACAAACCTCGACGCCGCATTCGGCTCCTCTGTTGGCTACGCCTCTACCCTGGGGAATGACGTCACACTGGGCAGCAACAGCGTGGTTGGTAATCTGGTCGCACTCGGTGACTACACGACTCTCGGTTCGAGTGCCGTTCTGGCTCGAGGTGTCCAGGTGGCGAGCGGCGCAGATGCCTCGACCGGTACGACCATTCTCGGTGTGGTTGGACCGGAGACTTACATTGGATGGGGCTCCACCGTTTCGGTAACAGCACGGATCCGCAAGCTGACGACCATCGGCAACAACGTCGACATAGGCGCTGGAGTCCGAGTCGCCCGAGGCGCCACCATCCACGCCGACGTGACCCTGGAGTCCAACGTGCGCATCGGCGCCAACGCGGTTGTCTTCAGCGGAGAGACCGTCACCGCCAATACCATTGTGGGTCGCGACGAGACCGTGGGAACCGATACCCTCCGCTTGGTGCTCACAAGCGGCGTGTACTCGTACAGCAACGGGACCGGCGCAGCCTCATGCGAGCTGTACCGACGCCCCACAGACTCCGGCCACACTTATGACAACGAGCCATCTGGCCTGTACCTATTAGACACAGACGGCAACGGTCTAGCCACGCCATACACCGCCTACTGTGACATGACCACGGAAGGAGGCGGCTGGACCCGCATCGTCTCCACCACTGGGAACGCAGAGGACTTCGGCCAAAACACGTCGGCGATTGTCTCGTCGTACGCGGTTGTATCCTCCACCAACGGTGTTTTTGAGGCATTCCGGAGCGTCAAGGCCTTCTCCGATGTGTTGCTTTTCCAGACGTCCGGCGCCCAAGAAGGGGCATACGCCGCCTATGACCTCGAGGAGAACATCTCTGGCCGGTCGGTGATGGACATCTTGCAAGAAGACTGCCGTCCTGCCAGCTGCTCGTCGAATAACGACTCCGTTCATGACGGCGCGCGCGTCCAACGCCCGGTCAGCTCGAACGCCTATGGCGCTTGGACCTCCGCCTACAGCGGGCTGCGCTCGGCGGGCGGCCTGACCATCTCGTCGGGCCCCGCTAGCCACTTCTTCATGTGCGGCGTCAATGAGAGCTCGGACAACGACCAGTCGGTACTCGCCTTCTCAAATGCCACTGGCTCTGTCAATTCCTGGGGTGACTCATGGCGCCGCGCAACCCAATCGGGCACCGCATGGTCCTTCTGGAACGGCGACTACCATAGCTGCCCGACTACCGCGCACATCGGTAATGGATACCACCAAGGGCACGCCGGCTACAAGACAGAGGCCGGTAGCTACTCGGTCTACATTCGGTAAGTCACAGGCACTAGGACGCAGCACGTAGCCGTCCGTGAGGCTCCTAGGACCACCGTGGCGGGCGGCTAATTCTGCAGCGACACCCCTCTCCACGGACGTCCTAAAGCAAAGCGAGGACCGGCTACACGATGTCCATCTTGCGAACGAGCATCTCTCGAAGCTCCGCCGCACGAGCCTCCGACGCTGGCCGAAGCAAGAACGGCATGGCGAAGTAGATTCCCCAGGCCGGAACTGCACAGCAACACGTGAGGCCAGACGACACAATTGCTGCAACCGTGCAGAGCAACGCGGTCCAAAACATCATCGCCCGGGTGTAGGCGACGATCACCGACTTGCCGTTTAGAGGAACGACGACGCCGCGGTCGGAGTCATCAGCGAAGATGAAGTACGAGCTCATGGGAATCAGTGGCACATACATGACGTGAATGAACGAGGTCGCGACCCAGCCGAGGCCTTCGACCTCGTCAACCCATCCGAACTTGTGCGTGCCAAAAATAATCAGGGTTCCTCCCGTCCGGCAGGGCCGTACTACCATTGTCGAAGGTACGAGGGTTACCCCGACGCCAAGCCTGCACATCCTGGCTTCGTCCTGTTCTGTTTCGACGCCAACGCGGATGCCCTGCAGCCCGCTACACTTACGTCCACCGCGAGGCGACCATGGTCCACCCGTCACAGCACATCGATTCCGACCCGGCTCGCGACGAGATGCAGGCCATCGTCACCCAAGCCTTCGGGCAGTCGGCCACCGAAGTTCCCACACCCGTCCAGCTGACCTGCCTACATGGCGCAGTCCCGTCTTCGCTGCGGGGCGTGTTGCTGCGCAACGGACCGGGTCGTCAGGAACGAGGAGGCGTGCAATACGGCCATCCGTTCGATGGCGATGGCTTTCTTCAGCGACTTGCCTTTTCAGATGCCGGCGTTGACTACACCGCACGTTTCGTCCAGACCCAAGAGTTCGTTGCCGAAGAGTCCGCTGACCGCATCCTTTACCGGGGATTTGGCACGAACAAGCCAGGCGGCTTTCTGTACAACGTGCTGCGCTTACACTTCAAGAACGCGGCCAACACATCGGTCGTTCAGCACGCTGGGCACACCTGGGCGCTGTGGGAAGGCGGGCTGCCACACCGGATCGATCCGATCACCCTTGAGACGCTAGAGCGAGATGACCTCGGAGGGGCTCTGCGGAACACCGGCATTGACGGCCTCGTCGCACCCGAGCTCCCCTTCTCAGCCCATCCAAGCATCGACCCAAACACCGGTGAGTTGTGGAACTTTGGTACGGCTTTCGGTCGCACCAATCGGCTTCTCGTGTACCGCATGGACCCCAGTGGCACTGTACACACCCGCACAATCAAGCTCACCGACCTGCCCTTCGTACACGACATGGCACTGACCCCACGATTTGCCGTGTTCCTCCTTCCGGCAACTCGCTTCGACATCCCGCGGGCCTTGCTTGGCCTGAAGACACCGGTGGCATCCTTGTCGCTGCAGAGCGCACCGGGCACTTTGTTGCTGGTGCCGCGCAACGGCGATGACGTCATCCGAGTTCCCGTCTCTCCTGGGTTCGTCTTCCACTGGGGAGCAGCGTGGGAAGAAGGAGACACCGTGGTTCTGGATGGGGTCAAATACCCGGGGTTCCCCAAGCTCGATCAGCTCGACAGCCTGGTCAAGCACGGCTCGGACAGCCTGCTCGCCCGACCCGTTCGCTTCACCGTGAGCCTAAGCGAGGCTACTGCAGTGGAGGAAGAGCTCGCTCCGCTGGCATTGGAGCTGCCCACCACGAAGGGGAGCGGCCGTGACCGCGTCCTTTACGGCACCTCAGCTCCGCTTGAACGCGGCACACCCTTTCTGTCCGGCCTCACACGAATGCACGGAGACGATGTGTTGACCCGAGAGCTGTACCCAGACGTCCCCGGCGAACCACTAGTTTGCGGCGACTGGCTCGTGGTCCAGGTCTGGCGTGCACAGACTCAAACCAGTGAGGTGTGGGTTGTAGACAGCGGCAGCCTGGAGACGGTTGCCAGATTGGCCTTGCCCAATCCGGTTCCACCCGCACTTCATGGAACCTGGCTGCCGAGTCGATGACCACAACTCCACGGTGCCATCTGACGGATGGTACGAGCGCAGCTTCATCGCAGCGCCGTTGCCTACCGGGATGGCGGCGACGTCTAGGCCTGGTAGCCCGACCGGGGGTGCGGGCCCCGCGAAGCCGAGCCCACTCAAAACTTCCTGCGCACCGACGTTGCTGGATTGTCTGTCGCAGTCGGTGAAAGTCACCGCGGGACTTCCATGTCGCCCGATGATGCGGCTTCTACGGTTAACTGTGGCCTCGCATACAGGGGTGAGCGATGAGATTGATGGAAGAAACCGGCGCTGGGGTGCGTTCAGGGCGGCCGCCAACTGACGGCGTTGTAACTGGTTACTACTAGGAAGGTGGCGGCCGAACTGGGCACGCCAAAGCGTCGGGTTCGAGATCAAGACCGATGCTCACCCCTGTAGTCTTCGGGTACATCGAAGGACTGCTCAGTCTGACGGTCGCAGTCGTTGTCCATGCCGTCACACATCTCAATGGGGTCACGATTGATGGCGGGGTCCGCGTCCTCACAGTCGAACGGCACCTCGGTGACATCACCACTCGGCGGGGTACACCAGACAATGGCGGTGTTGGGGTCACCATAGCCGTTGCCATCATCATCGGCGTAGAGGGTGGAATATCCGGGCTTTCGACCACGGCGTCACAGCTATCGTCGCTGTCATTACAGCGCTCCACCGCACCGCGGTACACGAGCGCGCCCCCGTCAGTGCAGTCGGTCTGGTCGCGCACATAGGCGGAGCTCGGGCGGCCGCAAGACAGCACGGTGACGTTGGCATTCCCGTAGTCATCGCCGTCGTCGTCCACGGCCCACACCAGCAGGTTCTCGTCGATCCGGTCGTTGCAGTTGTCGTCGGTTCCGTTGCAGATCTTGTCGGCGCCTGGGTTGACCGCGGAGACCTTGTCATTGCAGTCAGCGGGGCGCCGGTGTGGAGAATATAGTCGGAGTTCGGGGCGCCACAGGCCGTGGCGGTGTCCGCTGCATCGCCGTATCCATCGGCGTCCGCGTCGCGAATCCAAGTGGGCGCAATCTCGTCGATAGCGTCGTCGCAATCGTCGGCGATGCCATTGCACGGCTCGGGAGCGCCTGGGTAGCCAAAGCTGCGGCCATCATCGCAGTCGCCTGCGGTAGCGATCGCGCCAGCTACGCCGTAGTCGTCCTACCGAGCAGTCGGGTCCTGGGCGTTGTCATCGATGACCCCATTACAGTTGTCATCGCGGTCGTTGCACAGCTCGGCAGCGCCTGGGTTGACCGCACCCTCGCGGTCGTTGAAGTCGGTCTGATCGCGAACGTAGTCAGCGCCGGGGCGCTCACAGGCGACCACCGTGTTGTCTGGGTCGCCAAAGCCGTCGCCATCGCTATCCACTGCCCAGCTCGGCGGATTCTCGTCGATGAGAGTGTCACAGTCGTCGTCAATACCGTTGCAGCGCTCATCGAGGTCCGACTCGGGTTCACCGGCGATTGCGATAAACACCAACCCGCTCTCTGCAGAGATCTCAGTGCCATCCGCAGGCCAGGTACAGGGGTGGCCGATGTCGTTGATGGAAGAAACCGGTGCTAGGGTGCGTTCAGGGGTGTCGCCAACTGACGACGTTGTAACTTGTTACTACTAGGAAATTGGCGGCGAAACTGGGCGTGCCAAAGCGTCGGGTTCGACATCAACGTGGAGGTCCACCCCTGTAATGGCCACGTTGGGTTCAAGGTTGTTGTAGACGCTTGTGATGGTGGAATCGCCACAACCTGCAAAAAACGCGCCTATAAACAGCCACCGAATCACTGTTTCCCAACACGATGCACCACCGCCGGGAGTGTGATGCCATCTGTGTAGGCAAGGAAATCGTCGGCCGATGCTCATCGATAGACCCGACCGATACCCGTGGCCGATAGACACAACTGCGGGCTCGAAGTCGCACAGTCGCCAGGCATCCAGCCACGTCGAAACAACAGGTAAGGAGTGAGACCCAAGGCATACAAAAGCCTATCGGGAACCTTACATCCGCTGGAATAACTGGCCCAAGGGGGCGCCTTTGCAGTACTCTTCCTCATATTGTTCTAGGGGGGACATCATGCATCGCTCTTCGAGCGTCCGTAATCGGACGCAATTCCGGTCTTTTGCGCCGATCCTCGCGGCAGGCCTACTGGTCGCAGTCGCACTTCCCAATATCGCCATTGCGCAGACCCCTGGTGTTCCGGCCGACCAGCCAGGCCCTCAGGTCCTCTTTGTCGACCTCGGCGGCAGCTACACCGCCGACGGTGTCAACATGCACCAAGAAATACAGCGCATAGATGCCGAGGCCGTGTACGTCCGGCTGAACTCCACCAGCGCAGCAGAAGCCGCAGAAGCCCTGGCCGCAAACGAATTCGAGCAGGTGTGGGTGTACGACCTCTCCACAGCAGCCGACAGCCATCCCACTGACTTCGCCGCCATCGCAATGTGGTACTCGAGCCAATCGGGTGGCGAAGTCATCTGCGACGGCCGCTTTTTGTCCTCGTATTGGCGAGGTCGGTACACCAGTCAAGGTCGACTCGTCACGGAAAACTACTTTACAAACTTGAGCATCGAGGGCGGCGGTATCGTCTTGGCTACCGACCACAATACCTACGCCAACGGCGGCATAAATCAGCTTGCCGCCCTGATTGGTATCGGCCCATTCACCGGCAATTATGGCGGCGCCTTCCCTGTCGACAGCACAAATCCGCTGATGAACACGCCGCACACTATCACGAGCCTGTTCAACGACTCCTCCACCGGACAAGCGCCCTTCGGCCTGCAGCCGGGTGGGCTTATCCTAGACGCCGTTGGCTTTCATTCCGGGAACTCGCAAAACCCAGGCATCTCCGCCACCATCGACGGCTCCCTCAACCTCGCCGTGAGCATCGAAACGCCTTCGGATGGCGAACTATTCTGTCCGCCCGATGACACCATCACTCTCACGGCGTCCTCAGAAGGCGTGACCGGGGAAATTACCTACACCTGGTCCTCCGACGTCGACGGCCAGCTTGGCACCGGCCTCACGCTGAACCTATTGTCCTCAGATCTCACGCCGGGAGCACACGACATCCGTGTCGTCGCTCAAGACAACCGCAACATCGACGATGCCGACATCACCATTCAAGTCGGCGGCGACCAATGCGACGACGACGACGACGGCGTCATCAACGGCGAAGACCAGTGCGAAGGCTTCCCAGATGACCTCGACGACGACGGCGACAACATCCCGGACGACTGCGACAGCTGCTTCGGCCTCGACAACAGCAACGACGCGGACGAAGACGGCATCTGCGACGACGCCGACCCGTGCTTCGGCGACAATACAACCCTCGACCTGGACGACGACGGCATCTGCGGCAGCGATGATGAGTGCACTGGCGACGACAACTTCCCAGACACAGACGGCGACGGTATCTGCGAAGACATCGACGAGTGCACCGGAGACGACGCACAGCCTGACACCGACGGTGACGGTATCTGCGAAGACATCGACGAATGCACCGGAGACGACGCACAGCCTGACACAGACGGCGACGGT
>JBLHSN010000253.1:0-8844 GCA_047626195.1 Myxococcota bacterium | reverse complement strand
TTGAGGAGCGTGACGCTCTGGCCCAGGACCGTCAGACTCTCATTGCAGAGGTCCAACGGCTTCGTCATGCTCTCGTGGCGGCGCAAACGGCTCCCCGTCTCCAGGTTGTTGCGCCTGAGGTTCTTCAGCCAACGGTGACCGATGAATCCGGCCCACGTGAGCAGGAGCTTCTCGATGACATCGCTACGCTGAAGAGAAATACGATGTCTCGGATTGATCAGGCGGTGTTGAACGAGCGTGCTCGCTTGTTGTCGGTGGTCGCCGATGCCTACGACGACGTCGCTCGGGCCATGGGACCACCACCTTCGGATGCATTTCCTGGGTTGACCACCATTCTTCGAGCGTTTGACGACCGCTTGAGCTCGCTAGGAGTTTCCCGCGTTGGCAGTGTGGGGCAGCGGTTTGACCCCACCCAGTTCGAGGCCGTGGCACTCGATGAGACGCAGCCGGATGGTGAGGTTGTCGCCGTGGTGTCGACGGGTCTGAGAGAGGACACCGGTCGGCTCCTTCGCTCTGCGAAGGTGGTGGTCGGCGGAAGGTCAGCTCGGTATTGATTCGCTATTAAATTAGTGACGAGTAAAAGTTGCTTTTCGCGGGTAAACACACACGTACAGAGTACGGACGGTTACCCGCTGCGGACGGTTTCGCTCGCCCCTTATGGGCCGATCGACGCGGCCCACGCATCAAAGAACTGCACTGCCGGTAGCACAAAGCTATTGCCGATGAATCGGTTGGGATTACACGGCGCCGCGACTGTGCGGAGGTGGTATGCCCCTTGGCTTCGATCCCGATGGACCTGCTGTAGGTGACGGACTGTTTGGCTTGCCTCACACGCCGGAAGAAGCACGTGTTTGGGTGCTACCGGTGCCGTTTGAGGCAACGACCAGCTACCGACAAGGGACAGCGGGCGGGCCGGATGCCATCCGCGAAGCGTCCCAGCAGGTGGACCTGTGTGACCTGGAAACGGGTGATGTTTGGCGTGACGGCATGGTGATGGTTGAGTCTCCGAGTGAAATCGTTGCGCTGAACACAACGGCAACGGCTGCGGCCCGTCGGGTACGCGCGCTGGACAGTTCTCCCGACGAAGCGGCCCTGGTTCGGGCATTGGCCGAAGTGGATGATGCGGGCGCTCGCGTCACAGAGCTCGTCGCGGCTTGGACTGCACAGACCCTGACTGCCGGCCACATTCCGGCCATTCTTGGTGGCGACCATTCGGTGCCCCTCGGAGCGATTCGAGCGGCCGCCATCGCACATCCAGGCTTGGGTGTGCTCCACGTAGACGCGCATGCAGACCTTCGTGAAGCCTATGAGGGGTTCGCCTATTCGCACGCCTCCATCTTTCACAATGTCCTCGACCAGTGCGACGTTGGAAACATTGTTCAGGTCGGGATTCGCGACCTTGGCTATCGAGAACTGGCGCGCACCCAAGCGGAGTCACGGCTTCATCTGTGGACCGACATTCGACTGGCGGATGCTCTGGCAGAGGGGACTCCGTATGCTGCCCTTGTCGACCAGATGATTGCGCCGTTGCCGCAGGATGTCTGGGTGTCCTTCGACATTGATGGACTCGACCCGGCTCTGTGTCCAAACACCGGAACCCCGGTCCCCGGTGGCTTGTCGTGGCGTGAGGCGTTGGTCCTACTGTCGCGCCTGGGCCGCTCTGGCCGCCGTATTGTTGGCGTTGACCTGTGTGAGGTCGGTCATGAAGAATGGGACGCCACGATTGGCGCTCGTTTGCTGTACAAACTCACGGGCTGGGCGATTGTGTCCCAGCGCTCGTTGTAGGAGTCCACCATGGACGTTCGTACGTTTATCGACACGCACTACCACCACTACAACTCGCGCGAGGTCCGTCGGGCTGCTCTTGGGTATGAAGCGCACATCGCCGCCGGTGGGAAGATGTTTGTGACTCTCGCTGGCGCCATGAGCACTGCACGTATTGGTCGTATCTTGGCCCGCGCGATTCGTGCGGACTTGGTCCACGGCATCAGCTGTACCGGCGCGAACCTCGAAGAAGATGCGTTTACATTGCTGGCGGGTAGTGAGTACGAAGAGATTCCGAACTGGCGTGCGTTGTCGGCGGAAGATGAGGTTGCGCTGTACGAACGTGGCATGAACCGCGTGACCGATAGCTGCATTCCCGAGACGGTCATGCGTCACATGGAACGTCAGCTGCTAGAGCGCTGGAAGTCCGCTGCGGAAGAGGGGCATTCGTACCTTCCGAGTGAGCACATCTTGGCGGTGTTGCGTGACCCGACGGTCATTGAACACTTCGAAGTGCCGGAAGACAGCTGGCTGCTTGCGGCGATGGAGAAGAACATTCCCATCTACACGCCGGGCTGGGAAGACAGCACCACGGGCAACATGTTCGCGGCGGCTTGCTTTCGCGGAGAGCTTCCGCACCACCGCGCCACAATGACTGGTACCGAACAAATGGTGCACCTGATGAAGTGGTACCAAGCGCAGACGAATGACCTTGGCAACGCTCCTAGCGTAGGCTTCTTCCAAGTGGGGGGCGGCATTGCCGGAGACTTCGCCATCTGTGCCGTTCCTGCCCTGATCCAAGACTTGGACTTCGAGAACACGCCATTCTGGGGCTACTTCTGCCAGATCAGCGACGCCGTCACCAGCTACGGCGGCTACTCGGGCGCGCCACCAAACGAGAAGATTACCTGGGGCAAGCTCGATGCCGAGACGCCCAAGTTCATGATTGAGTCCGACGCCACCATTGTGGCGCCACTCATCTTCGCCTACTTGCTGAAGGACTGAGCCATGGCATGGACGATTGAAGACAGCGCTGAGCTGTACGGCATCCCTTTTTGGGGAAAAGACTTGTTTGAAGTGAACAAGGCTGGGCACCTGGTCATGACACCTGCCGGTGTGGATAAGGGCAGAGTGGACCTTCATGATGTGGTCATGGAGCTGACCGAACGTGGCGTGGAGCTACCCGTCCTGTTGCGCTTGCCCCAGGTCGTCGAAGGGCGCTTGGACCTGATGTGGTCGGTCTTTGGCAAGGCCATTGCGGACAACAACTACACCGGTCGCTATCGCGGCGTCTACCCCATCAAGGTGAACCAACAGCGTCAGGTTGTCGAAGACTTGCTCCGCGTGGGGCGCCGTCATCATGTGGGTCTCGAAGCGGGAAGTAAGCCAGAGCTGCTCGTGGCAATGGCCATGATGGATGACCCCGAGGGGCTCATCATCTGCAACGGCTACAAGGACCGACGGTACATCGAGACGGCACTCATGGCGAGCACACTTGGCTCCGAGACCGTCATTGTGGTGGAGAAGCTGTCCGAGGTAGACGCCATCATGGCGGTTGCCGACCGTATGAAAATTACGCCCAAGATTGGCGTTCGGGCCAAGCTTAGTAGCCCTGGCAAAGGGCGTTGGCAGGCGTCTGCTGGAGACCGTGCCAAGTTCGGTCTGTCGGCTCTGGGCATTGTGGAGCTTGTCGAGAAGCTGCGCCAGATGGACCGTCTGCAGTGTTTGTCACTACTGCACTTTCACATTGGTTCGCAGGTCACGTCGATTCGGACGTTCAAGCGCGCGCTTCGTGAGGCTACCCGACTGTACGTGGAGCTTGTGGCTATGGGAGCTCCCATGGGTATGATGGACGTTGGCGGTGGCATTGGCATTGACTACGATGGCAGCCGCACCACCTTCGAGAGCTCGCGCAACTACACCGAAGAAGAGTACGCAGCCGACGTGGTCATGCAGGTGGCCGCGGCGTGTGATGGCGCCAACATCCCGCATCCCGACATTGTCACTGAGTCAGGTCGGGCGACCGTCGCCCATTGCTCGGTGCTACTTTTTGATGTGCTCGGCGTGGAGAGCCTTCCGACAGATGGTGAGCCGCTCGCCGTCGATGACAGCTCTCCAGAACTCCTCGTTGAGATGCGCGACGTGTACGACGGACTGACCAGCCGCAACTACCAAGAGGCTTGGCATGACGCACAAGACGCGCGCATTCGGGCCAAGCAGTCCTTTGAACTCGGCGTGTTGAATCTTGTCCAGCTGGCCCAGGTCGACCGACTCTTCTGGCAGATTCTCGGCCGACTTAGCCGGATTGTGCGCGAGCAGAGCTACGTACCGGACGAACTGAACAGCCTAGAGCCCGCCCTCGCGGACACCTACTACGCCAACTTCTCGGTGTTCCAATCCGCTCCAGATGCTTGGGCCATTGACCAGCTCTTCCCCATTGTCCCCGTGCACCGACTTGACGAAGAACCACTGCGTCGCGGTATCATCGCCGACTTGACCTGCGATTCGGATGGCAAGATCTCGCGCTTCGTGGACCGCCGAGACGTGAAAAAGGTGCTGGAGCTGCACCCACTCAAGGAAGGGGAGCCGTACGTCTTGGCCATGGCTCTGGTCGGTGCCTACCAGGAAATCCTTGGGGACATGCACAACCTATTCGGCGACACCAACGCGGTACATCTTTCGGTGGACGATGACGGAGAGGTTAGCTTTGACCTTGTCATCGAAGGCGACACCGTTGAGGAGGTGACCGGGTATGTGCAGTACAACCGAAAGGAACTGGTACAGCGTATTCGGACATCCAGCGAGGCTGCAATCCGTAAGGGCATTCTCGGTAAGAAGCAGGCGGCAAAGCTGCTTGCATTCTACCAAGAAGGTCTCAACGGCTACACCTACCTAGGCCACTAACGAACGCTCGATGAAACCCAATCGGCCGCTCCTCATGTGCGTGGGGAGCGGCCGGCTGTGGTACCAGGCCAACCCGCTGAGCTCGTTCCTGCAGCGCCGAGCCGAAGACGACGCACACCCACCGTCTCGGAGAACGGGAATAACGGCAGGGAATCGCCTCGTTTCCGACGCTTTCGCCGGTTCGTTATTGCAGGGCGCGTAGGTCCTGAATCACATGGTCACAGTCCGGCAGCCACTCGTCGCAGACCTTCCGCGTTCGCTCAATCAGGACAGTCGTGCAGCCTGCCAACCGTCCGGCGCGAACATCATGGACCCAGTCGCCGACCATGACGGCGTCGGTTGCGCGAACCTTCCACTGGTCTAGAACCACCAGCAATGCGTCTGGTCGTGGCTTCGCGGGTGCACAGTTCCGACCCAAGATGACGCGCTCGTTGGTGAAGAATGGGAGCAATCCACTCGCTTGGAGCGTGGTCATGGCGTGCTCGCGGGTATTGCGAGTGACCACGGCGAGATTGTCACCACGCTCAAACAGCACTTGTAGTAGGTCTCGTGCATCGTCCTGTGCGACGGCAGAGGCCGCGACCTCTGCTTCCCACTTCGAAATTGCTGCTAGAAGCTCAGCTCGACCCGCGGCAGACCGTTCATTGGCCGCCGACAACAGGTCCTGAGTGGCAGGGATACCGCGGTCGCGTTTGAACCCGGCGAAGTCATGGGCCGGCACGGTGAGCGTGCCGTCCATGTCGAAAATCCACGACGATCTGTCAATAGGGCGAATCGTCATAGGATCTTGCCTCAGTTTCCCATGACCATGGACAGGCCAACAGCGCCGAAGGTCAGGACTGCGTACGCAATGTTCATGAGGATGGCGAAGATGCCGGTTGCGATACCAGCGAGGGCCAATGGTTCGGACTCGCCTTCTTCTTTCTGCGAGTTTGCGATGAACCCGGTGATGATGGCGACCAATTCGAGCAGGATGAGCGGAATGCCCAGAATCGGTGAGCAGCAACAGCAAACATGACCAACGATGGCCAAGACACCTGCTACGAGCGAAACGACGGCTAACGGATTCAGGGTCTTCTCTTCCACGACACACCTCTTGAGGACCAACGCCTATTACGGTTCGTGACAGGTTGCTGTCATTCCCCGAAATTCTGTGCGTTGACCCGGCACTGCGCAGCCGCTATTCGACCGGGAAGCCTCGTGAGCGCAGCAGTGCACTCGTATCTACGTCGCGCCCACGGAAGTTTCGGAAGGCTTCCGCCGAGTCAAC
Source organism: Myxococcota bacterium (assembly GCA_047626195.1). Classification (GTDB taxonomy): domain Bacteria; phylum Myxococcota_A; class UBA796; order UBA796; genus CAJXTB01. Next base: position 2,906 of record JBLHSN010000253.1, on the reverse strand, counting down.
GGTATTTCCGACGGAAAGAACCGTGTCGCGCAGACGCTGTGCCGTGGCTTGGTCGTACATGGAGCCGGCTTCGACGAACGCTTCAGCGGTGTCGGCCGTTAGCGTGTCGGACCACAGGTAGCTGTAGTAGCCGGCACTGTAGCCGTCGCCGCTGAACACGTGAGCGAACTGCGGGGTGCGGTGGCGCATGACGAGCTGTGTGGGCATGCCGAGCTCTGCGAGGGTCTCGCGTTCCCAGGTGTCGACATCAATGTTTGGGTCTTCCAGCAGGTGAAGCTTCATGTCGACCAGGGCGCTGGCGAGGTACTCGGTGGTCCCAAAGCCCTGGTTGAAGGTGGCTGCGCGCTCGATTTTTTCGAGGAGCTCTGCGGGCATCGCTTCGCCGGTCTCGGCGTGCAGGGCGAACTGCTCCAGCATCTCGGGGGTGCCAAGCCAGTGCTCATTGAGCTGACTTGGGTACTCGACGAAGTCGCGGGCGACGTTGGTGCCGGACAAGCCGCTGTAGGTCACGTCGGACAGCAAGCCGTGCAGGGCGTGGCCGAATTCGTGGAACAGCGTGTTGGCGTCGTCCCAGGAGATGAGAGTGGGCTCACCCTCGGGGGCTTTGACGAAGTTGCTGGTGTTGCTGACCAAGATGGTCTGCTTTGTCGGGTAGGCCGCTTGCGGGCGGTAGGCGTTCATCCAGGCGCCGCTGCGCTTGCCGGTGCGGGCGTAGGGGTCGAAGTACCACAGGCCGACGTGCTCGCCTTCGGCGCTCATGACTTCCCACACGCGAACGTCTGGGTGGACAACCGGAAGGCCCTCGACCTGCTGCCACTGCAGCCCGTACAGTTGGGTGCTGGCCCACATCATGCCTTCACGAAGGCGTTCCATGTCCATGTACGGCGTAATCTCGGCTTCATCGAGATCGTACCGATCCTTGCGGACCTTCTCTTGATAGAAGTGGTAGTCCCACGGCTCGATGGTGATGCCTGCGTTGCCGGTGTCTGCAATAGCCTGCATGTCGGCTACTTCTTCGCTGACTCGAGCGACCGCAGCTGGCCAGACGTCCATCATTAGAGCCATGGCGTTGTCGGGATTGCCGGCCATGGCATCTTCGAGGCGCCAGTGGGCATGCGTCTCGTAGCCCAGGAGCTGAGCGCGTTCTCGACGCAGCGTCAGGATTTGTGGGATGAGTGCGTTGTTGTCGTATTCGTCGGCGTTGTCACCGCGGTCAGTGAACAGGCGCCAGACAATCTCGCGTAGGTCGCGGCGGGCGCTCATGGTCAAGAACGGGTCTACCGAACTGCGCGTATTGACGACAGCGTAGCCTTCTAGCTCACGCTCTTCGGCGGCGGCTTTGGCTGCGGTAATGTAGCCGTCGGACAAGCCGTCTAGGTCTGTTTCGGCAAGGACAGTGACCTGCTCTTCGTCGTGCAGTAGGTTCTGCGAGAACGTGGTGTACAGGCTCGCTAGCTCTTGGTTGACGTCTGCCAGACGGGATTTTTCAGTCTCTCCGAGCTTGGCGCCGGACTTCACGAAGGAGTTGTAGGTGTCCCAAGTGAGGCGCTGTTGCTCCGGGTTGAGCGTGGCGTAGATGTCTCCGTTGTAGATGGTATCGATACGACCGAACAGGGCCTTATTACCGGTGATGTTGTCCCAGATACCGGCAAGAACAGGGGCCATTTCACGCTGAACGCCGCGAAGCTCATCATCGCTCATGGTGCCGCCGTACACGCCATAGACGGCGCGCACATGCGAGAAGGTCTCGCCGGATAGGTCGAGTGCGGCGATGGTATTCTCGAAGGTTGCTGGCTCGGTATTGTCAGCAATAGTGTCGATTTCGGCCATCATTTCTTCTGTAGCGGCCGTGAGGGCTGGCTCAAAGTCTGCGGTCTTAATGCCGGCGAACGGAGGGACTCCGCCGTGTGGACCGGTCCACGGTTGCAGAAGCGGATTCGGGGATTCAGCCTGCATGGGGGCCTCGGGGACGGGTTCGGGTGTGACGGACTTGGGGCACCCAGCAAGGAGTGCGACAGCGAGAAGGACAGAGCGCATGGCGCCTCCAAAGTGAGGTCGTCCGGTTAACCCGTGGGGCCATCCTCGTTGGAGGCTTCGTGCGTCACCTCTGCATTGTCTTACTTCTAGCTGCGGGCTGTGGGAATAGTGTGCGCACCGAACAGATCGGAGCGGTGTCTGTGACCACTCTTCGTCGGGGGTACAGCAACGTGCATCTGATTGAGTCTGGAGATGCTGTCGTGGTCTTTGACGGCGGCTATGCGTCAGAGGTGCGGCACCTGACGCGCGTATTGGAACTGCGCAACCTCACCTGGGTGGACATTGATGCGGTCATTGTCTCCCATGGCCATGCCGACCACGCGGGGGGGGCCGAGTGGATTTCGGAGCAAGCGGGCGCACCGATTGTGGTGGGTGAGGGAGATAGCGGTAGAGTGACAACCGGCACCAAAGAGCCGCTATGTCCAACGAGCGGATGGGCCCGAAGACGAGCGAAAAGAGACTTCGGAGCCTCGTACATGCCTTTCGCTCCTGACGTATTGGTACCGGTGAATGCGGGTCTTCCGCTGTCCGACCTGCTGAGTCAGCCAAACCTGCCGGGTGAGGTGATTGCAGAGCCAGGGCATACGGACGGTTCGCTCATGTACGTGGTCGGCGGCGTGGCGTTTGTCGGTGACCTATTTCGCGGCTCTCTGCTCGGTAATAAAGCAGTTCGGCATTTTTATATCTGTGATTTGGAGGACAACGCTCTGGATGTACGAGCGCTTCTCGACAGCGATGCTCCCAATGCTCAGGTATTCTTTCCAGGGCACTTCGGACCCGTGACGCGCGACTCGGTAGAGGACATGCTTGAGGAATGGGACGAAAGGCCGTAAGTCTGCGGTGTTTCACAGTGCGCCCGCGTGTGCGAC
>JBLHSN010000252.1:0-8849 GCA_047626195.1 Myxococcota bacterium | reverse complement strand
GCTCTGTGAGGGTCATGGTGTACAAGGACCCGCTAAACAGGACAATCCCTGCGACAAAGGCGACGGTCGCCCACTTGGGTCGGGCTGGATGTACGGCGACAAGACCAAGAGCGAGAGCATGGATCACGTGGTACTGCGCGCCAGTGCGCCACCAAGCCAAGGCTTCCTCCGAGACCATGTCTTTGACAGCGTGTGCGCCGAACGCCCCCATCGTCACACCTAGGGCGCCCACCACACCAGCGACTCTCCAACTCATCATGCTGCACTCCGACTGCACCCGGAATCGCTTATGCACGAAGCGTGCGCAAGCGACTCGACAGAATCTATCTACTCTGCCAGCAGAACGTGCCTGGGTTGCGCTTGGTCAACAAGCAACACGTGTGGTGGATGCGGTGGCTTGCCTGGACGCTGAAACCTGTGGTTCCGGAGTTTTCGAGCCGGTTCACAACGGTCATTGGCAATACCGTGTATTTGCCGGATGACCCCGAGAATTTGTCGCCCAACATGCTGGCTTCGACGATGGCCCACGAGCTGGTTCATCAGCTCGATCAGCAGCGCTACGGTGTGGTGTTCTACCTGAGCTATGGTCTGGGTATGCCAACGGGTCGGACCATGCGCGCCTACTGGGAGCGCCGTGCCTACGCAGTGGACCTGATGCTCGCTATGGAGCATGGAGGGCCCAGTCACGTTCGTAGAACTGCGAATCGACTTGTAGAGATCTTTTGCGGCTCCTCCTATTTTTGGATGTGGGCGGGGCGAATTTCGGCGGCAGAATATCTGAGGCCTATTGTGGAAGATGTACTCGATGAGACACTACAGAGGCGTGAGCCCTACCGGTCGATTTTGGCCGCTTGGCGTGGCGTAGACCCGGAGTCGTTGTGAAAGGTGTGATTGTTGCGGCCGGCTACGGAACGCGATTCCTTCCAGTTACCCGGTGTCTTCCAAAAGAGATGCTTCCTCTTGTCGACCGGCCTAGCCTTGACTTCGTGGTGGATGAGATGGTGCAGGCTGGCGTTACAAAGCTGCTCATCATCACCTCACGTCGTAAAAAGGTGCTTGAGGACTGGTTTGACCGCGATGTTGAGCTGGACGAGGTCTTTCTGCGCGAGGGAGCCACCGAAAAGTACATCAAGGCACGCCCGCCGAATGTTGAGGTCGTGACCATGCGGCAGACCACCATGCGCGGCACCGGCCAAGCCATCTTGATGGCCAAGGATTTTGCGGCGGGCGACCCCGTTGTCGTGGCTTACCCAGACGACCTATTCCACGGTGTCAACTGTACGGCCCAGCTTATCGCCGCCTATGAAGAGACCGGTCATTCGGTGCTCTCGGCGCATGACTTTTCGGGGCAGGACGTCTCCCGTTACGGCGTTCTAGACGCTGTAGGAGACGGCCCAGTTGTGGCGGTCCGTGGCATAGTTGAGAAGCCTCCGGTGGGTCAGGAGCCGAGTCATCTGGTCTCACTGGGACGCTATCTGTACACGGCCGATATCTTCCCTCTCCTCGAGGCCGGATGGGCCGCCCACCGGGACGGTGAGTTCTTCCCGCAGGATGCCATCAACGCACTTGCAGACCAAGGTAAGGTTGTCGCACGGGTAGTGGACGCCGAGCGCTGGGACACGGGAACGCCAATTGGCTTGCTGAAGGCGAACATCACGCACGCGCTAGAACGCGACGACACCGGCCCCGAGCTACGCAAGTGGCTCGCCTCGCACGGGCTGCTGTAGGAGCCGCTACGGCGCGGGTTCGGTGGGTGCGTCTACCGGTTCTTCGTCTCGGTTGGGATCGAAGAGGAAGTAGCCCACGGCGTTCGCTTCTAGGTCTGTGTAGTAGTCGTTGACCCACAAGTGAACGCGGGTACCCACGACTTCAGCGCCAATAGCGCGTGCGCCGGTACCAATATCTTTGGAGAGTGGCAAAGGGTTACCGGGGTATTTCGTCCAGAAGGAGCCGTCGGGCGATGTTGCCATTGCTACATGCGGCGACGTCGCGGTGATGACGTTGCCTTGTCCCGTTGGAGTCCACGACTCGAAGCCAATGTAGAACATGTAGAACTGGTCGTTGAACTCGACAACGTCTGCAGCGACAATTCCAGCCGCGTCGTACCAATCGCCGGCCTGGAGCGACGGATTTGGCGAAAAGTTCCAGTCTGCCAGGCCGTTGCCAACGGCGGTATACACGTCACATCGTGGGTTGCCAAACATGCCACCGAGCGGGTCAGATGCGGCGACATAGCTGATGTAGCTACCAGCGCGCTTGGTGAGGTTGAGTGGCCAGCAAGGAGACACGGTCGCGGAGACAGCGGGATCGTTGAAGTCGATGACCGGGTTGGCGGGATGCTTGCCCCAGCGAATACCGTCGTCTGAGGTCGCAACGCCAATACCCCATTGACCAGGGTCAAACTCGTTCTGCGGTAGGGTGATACCCTGGTAAGTCATGACGTAGAGCGATTCGTCTTCGTCCCAGATGACCTGCAGCGCGTCCATGGCGTCCTGGTCCCAGGTGCCAGGTGTGGCTCGAATCATAGGGTTGCCCGGGTGGGTGTCCCAGTTCGTACCGTCACCGCTAATGGCGTACCCAAGCTCGTAGGCAGCGCCGCTTGTGGCATCCGCCGTGTACCACATTTGGTAGAATGGATGGCCGGATACTTGGGTGGTGTGGAAGCCGATACTGCCGATATCTCCTGCCCATTCTTCGCCTGTGGATTGGAAGACGGGATTGCAATCGTATTCGAGGAAGTCGGTCTCTTCCATCAGAGTGAAGTCGCACTCGGTGACCTCGCCTGGGTCAATGTTGACTTCTGCCGGCGTAATACCGGTCTCGTTCGTACATGCGCTTGCGGCAACGAGGAGGAGGAGCAGATTATTCGTACGCATGTTCGCACTCCACAATGGCGAAGGTGTTGCACTCGGCTTCGGCGACGCACTCTTGCTGACCGCTGACATCGCGTCCGTTGGTCGAATCGAACTCGCAGCCTTGAAGACACGAGTCCATCGATGGGAATGCGGCGTAGCTGCATGTGCTGACCAGCTCGTCGCACATGTCACCACAGGGGGTCGGCGGCACAGTGTTGGACGGACAGGCCGCAAGAGCGAGTGGTGCTAGCAGCCATGTGAGTCGGGCAAGATGCATACAGTCTCCAACAGAGCTGGCGAAGTAGCGTCCACCAGCCCGCTTGTCACTTTCGGCGGCGGAAGCCTAGCGCCAGAAGTCCGGCAAGGAGTCCCCAGTAAGCAGGCGCCGAGGGGACGGCCGAGCATCCCGCGCCTGTGACTATTGAGATCGGTGCGTAGCCGTCGCAGTTGAGGTCGAGGCCGCTGTTCGCCTGCTCTTGCGCACCCGGGTTGCGCGCGGGGTCGAGATCGTCGCAGTCGCCGTCTTGTACGACCCACAGGTCTCCGTCTTGGTCGTAGTCGTTGGCGCCGTTACAGTCTTGGTCGATTCCGTCGTACCAAATCTCTTCGGCGTCCGGTGAGATGGCGCCGTTGTCATCATCGCAGTCGTCTCCACCAGCCTCGATGCCGACGAATCCGTCTCCGTCCGCGTCGACCACATCCAGACCATCGCAGTCTTGGTCGATTTCGTCGTAGGGAATCTCTTCGGCGGATGGGTTGATGCCGGGGGCGTCGTCGTTGCAGTCGGCGCCGCCGACGTCGGTGGAGGCGAATCCGTCTTCGTCCACATCAACGAAGTCGAAGCCATCACAGTCTTGGTCGATTCCGTCGTTGGGAATCTCGCGCTGCTCGGGGAAAACAGCCGGGTCTTCATCGTTGCAGTCGTCTTGGCCGCTGGGGGGGCCGCCCGTACGAGTGGTGAAGCCGTCTCCGTCTTGGTCGAAGTCGTTGTCGGCTGCGCAGTCTTGGTCGATCCCGTCGTACCAGATCTCGTCGGCGTTTAGGTAGATAGTCGCGTTGGTATCGTTGCAGTCATCGCCGCCGGATGCGATCTGTTGTTGGCCGTCGCCGTCTTGGTCGAAGTCGTCAGCGCCGTCGCAGTTTTGGTCGACTCCGTCGTACCAGACCTCTTCGTTCAGGGGAGACAAGGTGTTGTCTTCGTCGTCGCAGTCGGGGACGTCATCGTTGATGGCGGACCCGTCACCGTCTTGGTCGAAGTCGTTGGCTTGGTCGCAGTCCTGGTCAATTCCGTCGTACCAGGTCTCCTCGGCATCGGTGTTAACGGCTGCGTCTTGGTCGTCACAGTCTACAAAGTCGGGGCTGGCGAAGGCGAATCCGTCGTTGTCTTGATCGAAGTCATTGCGCTCGTCGCAGTTCTGGTCGATTCCGTCGTACCAGACCTCTTCCGCCGTTGGGAAGATGGTTCGGTCAGTGTCGACGCAGTCGCGGCCGGTGGTGACCCATCGGGTCTGCTGCCGACATGAAACGGTAATCGTTGCGCCGCCAAAGCCGTCGTTATCGGCGTCGTAGAAGAACGTTTGGGCGCCGACTGGTGGTGAGTCGGTGTCGATATCGTTGACGAGGCCATTGCAGTTGTTGTCGACGCCGTCGCACGCTTCCGCCGCACCCGGGTAGGTGGCGGGGTTGTTGTCGTCGCAGTCCATCGGACGAGCAACACCGTCATTGTCGGCATCTGTGAAGGCAGACGGGCCAAGTGCTCCTCCGGTGACGCCGATGACGCCGTTGTCCGAGGCGAACACCGGACTCCCGAAGTCTGGCTCAAAAGTCCAGTCTAGGCAGCCCTGTGTCGAATCGTAGCCACTCAGCAGAGCGTCACCGGTCAGCTCATGGTCTCCGTTGACATTCCGCGGTTGGATGGCGCCGCCATAGGTCTGCTGGACAGACATCCACCACAAGTTGTAGTCACTATAAGCGAGTCCGAAGGTTCCGGATGCGAAGATGGCGCCATTCGATACAGGTGTCGGCGTGACGATGTTCGACTCGAACGCCATGTCAGCGGACCGGAGCACACCGACAGGTCCTGCAGCCGAAGCTGAGTTGTCGAGGAAGTCGTTGTGCTCTGCAATAAACTCGGCACCTTCAATCAGAAACGCACCGGCTGAAATCGCAGAGTTGTCAACCCACACACTATCGAGCAGTTCAACGGGATTGTTCTGCGTATTGTAGGCCACCGCTCCGCCCGCTCCTGCGTTGTTGCGACAGAAATACGAGTTGGAGACGTGCAGCGACCCAGCCAGCCCAGCTGCGAGCTCTCCACGTACAGCACCGCCCCCAGAGTTGTCTTGCGTGGCTTGGTTGTCGAGGAAGCTGCTCCCGTGAATTCCGACGTATTTGATGCCTCGGGTGCTCACCGCACCGCCACCCGTCGCCGAGCTATTGTCCTGGAACCGGCTGTTGTTCAGGTCCAGCTCTGCACCAATGACCTCGGACACCATTCGAATCGCGCCGCCGAGGCCGTCGCTCGTATTTTGGAGAAAAACGGCGCCATCTACGCTGTACAGCGCGTCCAATCGGTGGTCGATGTAGATGGCACCGGCGGCATCTACAGCGGTATTATCCCTGAATAGACTACCATTTAGCTCGATGGAGCTGCCGTTAAACCACACAGCACCGCCTCGGTCGGCGCTGCCGTTTGCAAACAGCGTGTGGTCGGCGAGAAGTTGTCCAGCCTCCACGTAAACGTGGCCTCCCAGACCTCCACTATTGCGAAGGAACTGGTCGTGAGACGTAGTCAGATTGCAGCGTTGAGTACGGATAGCGCCGCCCCATCCAGGCTGACCGGTGGAAGCTTCTTCGGCAAGATTGTTGGCGAAACGTGTGTAGCTGGACTGAATCACTGAGCTAGTGCAGTTCAGTGAACCGCCGAGCGATGCCGAGTTGCCGGTGAACTCGTTGTCCGTCAGAACCACAGTGCTGCGATTCGCATCGATAGCGCCGCCAGAGTCTGCAGTTAGGTCGGTGAATAGGCTGGCTTGAATGGTGACGGTTGAGTCGCTCACCCACACGGCCGCGCCTGTCAGGGACGAGGTATGCGCAGACACTCGAATGTCTTCCAGATGGACGATGGCGTCGGAGATTTGCAGCCCCCGTGTGGCTGCGGCTGTCGGCATATCGGCGGGTTGAGGAGCGCCGCTTCCGTCCCATGGGTGGATGGAGAAGCCGTCAATTAGGGTGTTGTCGCCGCCGGTGATGCGGATGACATTGGTGTTGGTGCCGTACCAATGGGTCACCTCGGATCCGCCCGTGCTGCGAATGTGGCGGTTGGAAGGCAGGACGACGGATTCATAGTATCTGCCGGGTGCCACCCATACAGTGTCGCCGGGACCTGCTGCACCAATGCCAGACCAGATCGTGGTGTAGGTGCACGTTGGACATACGTCGACGTCTGCTGCCCACGCGGAAATAGGCGTTACAATCAAGCTGAGAGCACCCACGAGAGCACAGCTGTACGGGTGCTTGAAAACGGGCAGACTAATCATGATAGTAACGTAGCGCTTGAGAGAGGCTGCCGTCTGCTCTAGTTACGCAGGGGTAGAGCGAAGAGGGCTCGATTTGTTCCAGCCGTCCCGGGTGTGAGGTGTGGACGCCGGACGAAACCGCACTGGGTCCGGCGGTGCACCTCGGACTCCGTCGGTGGGTCGGGGAAGCTCTGGGGTGGGGTTCGATGTGGTCGTGGCGGAGATCGTGTGCGTCAGATGTGCAAGTGCCGATGGCGCGACGGCAGACTGGGGCGGTGGGTTTACCTCCCGTGTCCCGTTCGTGCGCCCCGTCGGATGAGCTCGTTTGCACACCGGTGCGCGGACCATGGTGACGGGTGTTATCGTGCGGCTAGGGTACGGAGGACCGGAGCATGAAGATGGCGCCTTGGATTGGCTTTTCGGTGGCGTTGTTCGCGGCGGGTTGCAGTAAGGAACTCAACCCGGACTCTGGTGATGGCGGTCCTGGAACCGGAATTGTTGACGGTACGGAAGACAATGACACCCGCGGTGATGACGACACCGACCCGGTGGATGATGCCATTGTAGACTGCCGGTCCGAGTATGACACGCCGGAGAATGGCGGCGTACCAAGTTTCGGTGAGTGTACGACAGACCAACTCTTCTGCGGCGATTTCGTCCAAGCGACCACCGTTGGTGGATCCACCCACTACGATACGGACCAGTACCTCGCGGCCCTTTTCGCGACGGGATCAGAAAATTGGGACGGCCCCGAGCGCGTGTACCAACTGCGGCAGAACGTCGGCGAAGTCATTCGCGTCACGTTCTATGGTCCATGTGCGGATATGAAGCTTGGAGTATGTGCTGGTTGGGACTGTGAGGAGACAGAAGCAGTCCAGGCGGGTGATTGTTCGTCCTTGGGCGAGCGTGATTCCGACGGAGGCATGTTCCGAGAGTTTCCGGCTCCGACATCTGGCGTCCGCAGACACGAACTGATCGTGGATGGAAGAGATGGTGCCCAGGGCAACTTCGGACTTCGTATAGAGTGCTTTTACCCATAGCTGCGCTCGCCTTTGAGACGGGTGTTTTCTACCATGACTATGCGGCTCCAAGACGTATTGTTAGAGTGACTGCTGGCCGGTACCAAGGATAACTACGAGGGTTGACGCGACACATATATCGGCTAGAAAAGGTGGGCATTGCCGTCCCCATCCATGTCGGAGACGTGCATTAAGTTGGTAGTCTCGGGTACGGACCATCGGGTTTCGACGGAAGTATTGGTACCGGACAATAGCCCGAATACAATGTGCACTGCCGTTTCTCGGTTGTCGGCGATTAGTCCAGCCAAGTCGTCGTATGAGTCGCCGTTGAGGTCTCCGCAGCCAACCGCATACGGACCGGCGATATCTTGGTTTGCTGCGAAGCTGTTCAGAAGAGCATTCGATGTTGATGACACTGCAGAAGTTGGAGCGGCAAACAGCTGAATGGCGTGCGGGTACCCATTCAGTCCTGCGATGAGCTCTACCGCTGCGTTGTCTGGGTAAAGGTCACATGCGATAGCGGGTCCATAGGTGCCGGAGTTTGCTGGTGATGACAACTGGATGCGTGGAGCATTGGCTGTCGAGCCGGTGCTGATGGGGCCATACGTCACTGCGATTACAGGTGGTGTGAATCGCGTACCGAACGCGGTGCTAACAATGTCATCGAAGCCATCTTGATTGACGTCGTGCGCCACGAAAGTGGCTCGAAAGTCTGTGACGATGTCGAGAGTAGCTACCGATGCAGTGGCGTCGGTCGGCCAAACTCCGCTTGATGTGGCGTCAGTGATGTGGATGCGTGGCAGCGATCGCGAAAAATTTCCGGATTCGTCCATGACTGCCAGCCGGTCTCCCATTGGAGTGGTCAACACTGCGGCGCCAATGGGCTGCATGCTCTGGCAGTCTTGGCATTCGAATGCAGATGGTAGTTGTGAGAATGGACTTTCGAGGTCTACCAAATTGGCGACGAATAGATTTCCGGGGACCGAGCCTGCTGCCACGGTCAGTGAGTCGCGACCCGGCGATAGTTGGAGAAAGCGAGCCGTGTGTGGGGCTCCCCGTGCGGCGTCGAGGTCATTTTCGAAGAATGAGTAGTCATCGAATCGATCCAGGATCCCAGTTTGGAATTGGAAGACGGCAACTCCATCACCGAATAGCCCCAGAGCAATGTCCAACGACGGACTCGCGGTAAAATCACCCGTGTCGATCGACGTCGGTGTCCATGGGCTCAAGTCGACGGTCATAGCCGCCACCGACCACAAGTCTGTGTTTGCCGGCAGAACACACTGCAACGGCGAGTCATCACAGTCGTCATCCACTCCGTTGCCGCACACTTCCTGTCGCAACGGGCTGCGTTGAGGATTGGTATCATCACAGTCCGGTACAGCGGCGTCTACTTGGACTCCGTCACCGTCTTGATCGTAGTCGTTGCCACCGTCACACGCCTGGTCTCGGTCATC
>JBLHSN010000251.1:0-8855 GCA_047626195.1 Myxococcota bacterium | reverse complement strand
CTAACGACGTTGTAACTGGTTACTACTAGGAAGGTGGCGGCCGAACTGGGCACGCCAAAGCGTCGGGTTCGAGATCAAGACCGATGCTCACCCCTGTAGCGCCAAGAATACCGGCATGTGCTCGAGCATGTTCAGCTGGGTTCGGTCAGAGGCCAGCATCTCACGGTCTTGCCCGAAGTAGCGGTCGAATTTCTCGCCCCGGCTTTGGTACCCCGCAACCAGCCGTGACTTGGTGCGCAGGCCGCGAATCTGGAACCAGTCATACACCAACGTGTAGACTGCGGTGACGACGATGGGGCCGACCTACGGCTGCGGTTCGATAGACACGTGGCACCCTCCCGCAGGGCGCTCGAACGGAGGTCTCCTTGGCGAAAGACGGTAAGTACTGGGACAAAAAAGGGAAAGAAGACCAAGACTATGACGTCATTGTCATTGGTTCTGGCATGGGCGGAATGACAGCGGCAGCAATGCTTGCAAAGTGGGGCAACAAGGTGCTTGTTCTCGAACAGCACTACGTGCCGGGCGGCTACACCCACACCTTCCGTCGTAAGAAGTGGACCTGGGATGTCGGGGTTCATGCAGTCGGCGAAGTCACTGAAAAGAGCCTTCCGGGACGCATCCTCAAGCGCTTGACCGACGGACGCTTGGAGTGGGCATCACTGGGGCCGCACTACGAGGAGTTCAACTTTCCAGACGGCGTGCGCATCGACTTTCCCGACAACAAGCACCAGTTCCGCGAAAACCTGGTCGCCGCGTTCCCAGATGACGTCACCGCGATTGACCGGTACCTGGAGCTCACCTCAGAAGTCAGCCGCACCATGCGCGGCTACTACATGGCCAAAGCAGCCCCGCCCGGGCTGCGCCGTGCAACGCACTTTATGATGGCTCGTCCCGCAGAAAAGTGGCTTGCCAAGACCACTCTGGAAGTCACCGAAGAGCTGACCGACAACCCGAAGCTGCGCGCTGTCTTCGCCGCCCAGTGGGGCTACCTGGGGTCGGTCCCCAGTCGCTGTTCGTTCGCCATGCAAGCCCTAGTCGTTCGCCACTTTATACATGGTGCCTACTACCCAATTGGCGGATCTGGCCAGATCGCAACCCACCTGTTGAAGACGGTCGCAGACGCCGGCGGATGGACGCGCATCTATGCTGACGTCGAAGAGATTATTATTGAGAATGGCGCGGCAGTCGGTGTGCGCCTGAGCAACGATGAGGAGATTCGTGCCCCACGCATCGTCAGTGCTGCCGGCGTTCAGTCAACGGTCAAGCGGCTGCTTCCCAAAGAAGCGCTCGGGAGCTGGTCAGAGTCGGTCGACGCGCTCCGCCCAGCCTCCGCCCATGTGTGCCTGTACCTGGGTTTTGAGGGGGACATCCGCGAACACGGTGCCGGTGGTGCTAACCAGTGGTTCTGGAACTCATGGGATCCAGAGCTGGACGTGTGGGACGTGACCCAAGAGCCGCTAGACAACGCCCCCATTCTGTACTGCAGCTACCCGTCGCTCAAGGACCCACTGCACGAGGCCGGTCCCGACCATGTGCACACTGGAGAGATCGTCACCTTTGTTCCGTGGGAGACCTTTGAGCCCTTCCAAGGCACCCGATGGAAGCGTCGGGGGGCCGAATACGAAGCACTCAAGAAACGCATACACGACTCGTTGCTCGAACAGTACTTCCGCCACAACCCGGGTCTAAAACCCTTGCTCAAATACTCGGAGCTGTCCACGCCGGTGACCAGCGACCACTTCGTCAGGCCCGTCTCTGGCTCCATCTACGGTATTGAGCCCACACCTGAGCGGTTCGCAGCAGACGGTCTACGCCCGCGCTCTCCGATTCCCGGCCTGTATTTTGCCGGGTCCGAAGTCAGTGCTGTTGGCGTGATTGGCGCCATGATGGGGGGGGTTCTCGCTGCCGCAGCCATGGAGCCGCGGCGAGCGATGGGCTGGCTGAGGAGCGTGTAGCCCGTCAGCACTCATGAGCGACGGCGGCGCAGTCCGAACAGTGAAAGTGCGCCGACCAGCCATAGTGCGCTCATCGGAGCCGGTGTGCTCGTGCAACGGCATCCGGAGCCTTCGTCAACCGGGTCGGTCGAGTCAGCGTCCGAACCGGTATCTGCTTGGGCGTCCACTTCGGTATCGGCGCCCTCTTCGGGATCACACGCGGTACCCACACCGTTGTCGTCTCCGTCTGCTTGGCCGGCGTTGGCGTCGTCGGGACAGTTGTCGAAGATGCCTGCGATGCCGTCCTCATCGGTGTCGCCGAGGTCGAAGTTGCGCACAGCGACCTTCTCATCGTCCGTCATGCAGGCAAGCAGGTCCGACCCCATGCCGTCGAAGCCGGTGGTGACGAATGCCGTGCTCGTCTGGTCGGTGGCCAGCATGGCAAAGCTGGCAATGGCAACGGTCTCGCCAGGTGCGACCGTGACCGGGTAAATCCAAGCCAAGACGTCATTACCATAGCGAACCGCAACGACCGCATGCGAGCTGCCCGACGCATCTTGAAGCAAGTGGCCGACTTCTAGGTCGTAGGGGTCGCCGCCGGTGGCAATCCAGACATCATCCAAGCCGACGAGAGCATGGCCGCTAACAGTGATGTCGGAGTCCGAGCCCATATTGCCGTCGTGCGCAATCCAAGCCGTGACCGCTGAGTCCGTTTCGTTCATGGCAAGCGTGAGCAGACGCCCAAAGGCTTGGGTGGGGCTCACGTAGACGACACGCTCGACCGTTAGCGCTGTTGGGTCCCAAGGCATGGGACCGACGCGACGAGGAGGCTCCTAAACATCCATCGGAGAACTCTGCGCGTAACGAACCTGTTGCCCCTCGCATTCGGTGCTACAGGGGTGAGCGATGGGATTGATGTCGAACCCGACGCTTTGGCACGCCCAGTTTCGCCGCCAACTTCCTAGTAGTAACAAGTTACAACGTCGTCAGTCGGCGACGCCCCTGAACGCACCCTAGCGCCGGTTTCTTCCATCAACGACATCGGCCACCCCTGTACGACGCGACTCTAAAAGTACCCATGGTCTGCGCACATTCAAGCCTCATTTCCGAGTTTCCTACCACGGCAACACCAGTCTGGTGGACGTCATGCCCACGGCCCTTGCAACGCTCGGGCTGGATGCTCCTGCCGGCATCCAGGGGCTCGACCTCGGCTTCGCGGCGAGATTCCACCACCGGTCAACCCACAATACATGGAGTCCATGCTGGCAAGTAGTGGTTTTGGAACGGCACGTTGTTCGGGCTGCACGCGAGTCATCACACGTTCATTCAGGCACCAGAGCAACAGCTGCTCGACTTGGCGACCGACCCACGAGAGCTCAATAATCTGGCCCCTGCCTACCCTCTCGCAGACCCACAAAACGTGTCACTGTCCGCCACACTCACCGCCATGCGCTGGACTGCCGAGCAAGCCGCCAGCCAAGTTGACGAGCGCCCAATGGACCAAGCCACCCTGGAGACCCTCTACGCCCTCGGCTATCTGGCTCCCCAAGAACAGCGCGTGTCGGTCGCAGGTCTCGACCCCAAAGAAGCGGTACGACCCCAAGCGCGACGACAACGGGCTCGGCATGCCTTGGCCATGGGTCATGCCCAATCAGCACACGCCATTCTCACTTCCCTCGTCGAAGATGTCCCCAGCCACATCGCCGCTATCAACACCCAGAGACTGCTCGCATGGCAACAGCAGGACTGCGACGCCGCGCGCTCGTTCATCCTCCACTCTGTAGAGATTGACCCCAGCCACAGCCGTTCGCTGACCTCACTTGGGACCATCGAGCTCCGGGCCGGCAACTTGGATGAGGCTGAGGCAGCCACCCAGGCGCCCCCAACCATAGTCCCAAACCACATCGCACCCCTGACATCGCTCGCCTACATGGATGGTGCGCGTGGCGACTATGTGTCTGCTGACACACCCATGCAGGCCGTCATCGACGCCGATCCCAACCGGCCCAATAGTCATCAGGTTCGCGGACAGCTCGCCGTACAACAGGAGCAGTGGGACGCGTCAATCGCCGACTACACGGCCGGGTTTTCACTGGCTCCAAGACACTACCTCCTGCACAATCTTGTCGGTCTAGCACTGGCTTACAAGGGCGACCTCGACGGTGCACGGGCCACCCTTGAAGCCGCTCGTCAGCACCGGCCAGACGGATGGCGAGTCGACGACAACCTGGCCTGCGTCGAAGCCTTGGCCAGTAACCCGCACGCCGCTGTGCCATCCCTCCAACGCCTCGCCGACCCTGGGTTTCGCCAGCTTCGTCAGTTGAGACAGGACCCAGACCTGGCCACGCTTCGCCGGCGAGAGGACTTCAAATTGGTCAAACCGAGAATGCGCGAAAATAGCAACGCGCCGGCACCGCAGCCAGTCCAAGCCGGCCCGTTCCTAGTGGACGGCGACCTACACAAGCTACCTCCAGACCTTCGCCGGGCACTCGGCTTTGCCCCAGCGGATGCCGATGCCGATTCGGTTTGGTAAGCCGCCTCACATGCCCAGGGTGACCGCGAGCCCCGCGCCGCGTGTGCCGCTCACGGCCAACATGGCTGGCTGACGTATCGGCCGTCACCCGCTTGCACGTACTGTGCGGTGCGACGGGGAAGACGTTGAGTGGATTGTGCAGAACGGTGTGGGGGGGTTGAGGGCCGAAGCCCCATCGCGTTGCGCGACGCTGTGTCAACAGGGCCTGTCCCCCCAGTCCCAAAACTGGTGGAGACCACCAATCCTCGTCTTCACGCACCTGCCGTTCGGCCATCAAGGGGGAGTGGGTACGCCCAATTGCTGGCCGCCACGCGCACACATTAATGAATTACAAAAGAGGACTTTTACCGTTAATAAAATCTATTATTCTTCACACCTCTCTGGGGAGAAGAAAATGAAAAATGCACTCGGTGTACTGTCTGCTGCCGCCGCTCTGTTCGCTACCACTGCACACGCCCAAGACGCGGATGAGGACGGATGCGAAGATCGCTTCTCCGACGCCAATGGCGCCTGCGTGTCTCCGAGTGCCATGGTGGATGCATCCGCCACCATCAGTGCCGATGCTGTTGTGCTCGATAGCGCCAGTATTGGCCGGGATATGGTGGTCGGCATCCGCACAGTCATTGCGCGGAACGCCACACTCACAGGCTCATCTGTGGGAGGAACCCCCTACTCCACAGGTGACGATTCCATTGTCGGCCGCTCTTCCACTATCGCTGCGGATGTCTCCATGGGGGACAACGTGACTATCGGCCGGGAGACTGATGTCGGAGCCCGCACAACGCTGCTGGCGGGCAGCTCGCTCGGCTATGCGGTCACTACCGGAACGGACGTGAGCGTGGGCTCGAATGCCACGGTTGGCAGTCTCGCATCGCTTGGAAACTACGCCCGAATAATCGGCAACGCGGTCGTTGCCCGCGGGGTTGTCATCTCGGATAGCGACTCATCCGAAGCGGCGACACTCATCGCAGGCATTATCGGCCCATCGGTTTCGATTGGTAAAAACGCCACGATTTCTGCAGGGGTGCGCATCCGAAAAGGCACCAACATCGGCGATAATGTGACCATCGAATCCGGCGCAAGAATTGGCCGAGACACCGTCATTGGACACAACGTCACTGTACGCTCAAACGCCCACATTGGTGCCGCCTCAACGATTGAAGACGGTGCAGTGGTGGACGCTAACGAGCGGATTCCGCGTGGAACCACCGTAGAACCAGAAGTGCCAACCGACGTCAATTCTCCGGGGACTACCCTAATCGCAACGAGCGCATTCGTGGACCTGTCACCGCCAGACGGATGGACGCAATGCGCTGGCTACACCAACACCGCGGGCGATGATGTGTCGTCGGAGGTCTTGAACGGATGCCTGCCGTTTACCAAGCTACGTATGCGCTTATACAATGCATCCGGTGTGCTCGTGGATGACCATTATGGTAGCGGTTTGAGCGTCACGACGTTCAACAACAGGGCCTACGTGACCAGTGGCCGCACCAACATCATGCAGACCAACTACACGGGGAGCGCAGGCCTGTATTCTGGCAACCCGTACGGAGGAACTACTGTTAATCCCATGTTCTCTACGGGAAACGGGGGTCCATCTGTCATTCCAGCTAACGGCACGCACGCAGCAGAGATTGCCGTGGGTGCTTCCGGCGTGACCAATGGGCTCATTGGGTATTCGGTAGCCGTCTTCAACTAGCCAGCGCTGTACGGAGGCCCTCCGGGCCCATCCGGCAATGTGGGGCGGGTCAGCCAGATGACTGTCGCGCCCTATCTGGACGCACCGCTTCCACGCTAAACAGAGCACACGCCAACCAGATCACCACAAAGCAGCTGGCTCGCGTCGGCCCAAATGCCTCGCCATAAACGACCACTCCCAACAGCAGCTGGAGCGTTGGAGCGAGGAACTGCAAGAATCCAAGCGTCGATAGCGGAACCCGGCGTGCTGAGGCCACAAACAGCCCAATCGGCACCGCTGTGGCCACACCCGTGAGAAGGATGAGACTCGCTGTCCACGGAGATGCCGTTGCCAGCGCCCCCCCTCCCCGCCACACGAGAACCCCCAGGGCGATGGGAATGAGCAAGCCGAGCTCCACAGTGCTGCCGACCATCGCGCTCGCTGGTGCCTGCTTGCGAACCAATCCGTACGACGCGAACGACCCGGCCAAGACCAGTGCAATCCACGGCAACGTCCCAGTGACCACCACAAGCCCGAGCACACCGAGCGCAGCGACCCCGACGGCCACCCAGCGCAAGCGGGACAAACGCTCGCCCAGGAGCAGGGTCCCCAACAACACGTTCAACAGTGGATTGAGGTAGTAGCCAAGGCTCGACTCCACCATTCGCTCGGACTCAACCGCGTACAGGAAGACCAGCCAGTTGGTGCTAATGAGCAGGCCCGACAGAACAAACCAGCGCAGCTTCTTGCGGTCTTCCAGTAGCTGGCGGACCTCGCGCCACTGACCAAAGAGCAGCGCGCCGAGGGCGAAGGTCACCGCTCCAAAGACGAGACGGTACAGCGTCTGCTCAAGGCTTGGAACAGAGCCAAGTTGCTTCCAGAAGATGGGCAGTAGGCCCCACAGCCCAAACGCGAGCACACCGTAGACAATGCCGGTTCGCTGTATTGAAGGCGGGGTCACTCCCATGACGACACCGGCAACAAAGACACCGGTTCGACGTAGGTATGAAATTCACCACACTCGCCAAAGCGGTCGGTTGACGACGGAAGACGAGCGGCCCACTCTGCGGTGAAGGCGTCGCCAACCGCACACGGGACAATGGACTCGGCCTCCGGGGCTGCACACACTGTCGCTATTACACCGCTGACCAAGAGATCCGCGAACAAAGCATCATAGGCAACATCCCACAGCGGGTAATGAGTGTTCGCCCCAAGGGTCTTTGCGAGCGGCGCCAGCTGCTGCTCGCGCCAGTCGCGAATATGGCGGAGGTGAAGATCGCCGAACACCAACTGCCGAATCGAAGCCATGCTTGCTAGCGTATTAAGCGCATCTGTCATGACGGATAAGTAGTCGGACCGGGGCGGTAAGGGAACACCGAACAACGGGAGTTGTAGGGCCCTTGCTTGGTCCACCACCTGCTGAATTGCCAGTTCCTGATGAGCGATGCGACGATCCGGCAGCCCAAAGGTGGTGAGCAGCACAATGTCGTCACTCCCGCCACTTCGAATCAAGGTGCGCAACGCTAGAAACGAGTCTTTTCCACCACTCCAGAACAACACCCGATTGGGCCCCCCGGGCATCACACCATGCAGTGCAGATGGCCGAATCGCTCGTTGCGAACGTTGGTCCATCGGGACGGCTTCATGCGCCCATGGGCAGTGCCGACATCCACACCCGCAACAGGCCAAGCGCTTCCGCAGGGCCTCCTCAGTAAACACGCGGTAGCCTGTATCCGGGTCCACGTATTGGCGTTCCCCCCGAGTCATGGCCAACCGATGCGCCTCTTCCCAGACCGGTTCACTCACGTTATCCCCCATAAATCCACATAAATCGGGCGGTTCTACCCGGACGGCTTATGCCGCCGGCCCCAAAGGACAAGCACCCATGGATGACTGGCTTACCCTCGACCAGGACGTCGTTCCCGGCGACCCGGATTCGGTGCTGTACCTCATGAAATGCCAAGACGAGTACACCATCTTCGTCAACGGCCGCGAGCTGATGAGCAACGGACTGCACGGGTCTGAAGATGCCCTGGCTAACGAAGCCTGCGACCTGTTGACGGACATGACCAACGCCCGTATTCTGGTGGGTGGCTTGGGCCTTGGCTTCACCCTGGCAGCTGCCCTCAAGCGCATCGACGAGACCGGCCGAGTGACCGTCGCCGAGCTCATCCCAGCGGTTGAACGGTGGAACCGAGACGTCATGGGTATCGCCGCCGGACACCCCCTACACGACCCCCGCTGCGACGTGTTCATTGGTGATGTGGGTGCGGTCATCGACACACCACCAGAGCCGTGGAGCGCCATCCTCCTAGACGTCGACAACGGGCCCAAAGCGCTGACCCGTCCGTACAACACGTGGCTATACTCAACAGCTGGTTTAAAAGCAGCATGGGACGCACTTACTCCCGGCGGCGTACTCGGTATTTGGTCTGTCGTGGACGATGATGAACTCACCGACAGTCTGGAAGCACAGGGCTTCGACGTCGAAGTCATCAGCTTCATCGAGCGTGGGCGGGCGACCCCGGACAACAGCGGTCAGCACATCTTGTGGATGGCGCAAAAGCTGCTTAATTAGCGGCCTTCAGCCACCACAATTCGGGGTTCCGCTGCTCACCCAGTGGTTGCCACTCGCTCCATGCCCGCAATAAACGGACGCCCCTTTCCAATCGCGGCCTGCACGTACTCTAGGGTCAACGAGTCGCTG
>JBLHSN010000250.1:0-8991 GCA_047626195.1 Myxococcota bacterium | reverse complement strand
GTATGCTACACATCAAGGGACCCAGTGTGTTTAGCGGCTACCACAACCATCCGCATGCCACCGCAAAAGTCCTGCTGGACCATGGGTGGATGCGTACGGCAGACCTGGCCCGGCGCGACAACACCGGGAGCATCCAAATTGTTGGCCGCGAGGACCACCTCATCCTCACCGGGGGCTTCAACGTCTACCCGATGGAAGTCCGGACGGTCCTATGTGAACAGCCCGGAGTGCGCGAAGTCTGTGTGTACGGACAACCCGACGCCGACCTCGGACAGGTCGTATGCGCCGCTTATGTTGGCGACGCGGACGAGTCCCAGCTGCGCACTGCCGTTCGACTCGCGCTATCCGGATACAAGGTCCCGCGTCACGACGTGCGACTACCCGCACTTCCACGAAACCCGACCGGCAAGGTGATGCGCGCTGCCCTACCGACGCTCCCGCACACCGACTGACCGCTCCGTTATAGTCCGCCCCTCGAAGAGGTCCCCAATGGACGAATTACCGCTAGTCAATGAAATCCGCGATGCGCGCCGGCGCCTTGAAGAAGTATCGCCCGCGAGCGACCACCTTCAGCTCATTGAGTCGGCACGTATGGCCTTGTCCATCTTGGAGCGGCATCACCTCAAGCAGCCCCACCTCGACTTCGGCAGACTGCCAGGAGACGACATTCTGCCCACCATCGCCGAACGGTGGACGCACCTAGCAGACCTGGCGGACGTCGACCAAACCGATGCCATCGACCCGCGCTTATTGGCACGCCGTAGCCAGCTCGACGGCTTGGCAGATGCCCTGCGCCCGCTGTCCAAAGATGAACGGCTGTATGGCACCCAGCTGCATGAGCTGCGCCACCAGCAGCATGAACAGCTGAAAGACCCTAAATACGCCGAGCAAATCGCCGAAGTCGCGCGAATCGGTGGCTTAAGAGACGAGGTGTACGCACTGATAAGCCCGAAGCAACAGCGCTTGGCAGGGGTGGCGCCAAGCCGGCACATGATTGAGACCTTCCAGCAACAGCTGGCGTGGATTGACACCGCAGAGCTCGATGAAAACGGCGTGACTGGATGGCGTGCAGCAATGATCGCCAGCAGCCTGCTCGAAGTGGTTGAAAGCTGCTTGGTCGAGACCGGCTTTGCCCTTCCCATTCCATCTCCCGGCGAGCTACCAGAGACGCCGGATCCGGCGCAAGCCGAATACTGGCTCCAGTGGACCAAGGACCAGCGTACCGAAGTCATGCACTTGGGTGAGGCACTCAATGGGCAAGCAAATGCCCTACAAGCCGAAGTCGACATGCTCGATGAAGAGATGCGCCAGCTCAACCAACGCCTCGTAGACTACCTAGGATGACAATGCTTAAAGGACGCTGGACGGAAACCGTCCATCAGGGTTTGCAGAACATGCTCACTCACTACAGTCGACCGCTTCCAGAGCGCCCCGTGGCCGTCTTCGACTGGGACAACACTTGCATCAACGGGGATATTGGTGAGGCTGTGCTACGGCACTTGGACTCCAGCCACCATCCCGGCTGCGCAGCCAAATACCTGGAGCTGTGCGAGACCCATGACAAGAGCGTCGGCTACGCCTTCTGCGCCCAGACTCTCGGTGGGCTGACTGAGAGCGAAGCCCACACCGTCGTAGGCGAGGTTATCGACCAACATCTGGCGTCCGGTACCATCAAGCCACGCCCAGAGATTGAGTCACTGATGCATGCCATGACCGATTCCGGCTGGGAGGTGTGGATGGTTACCGCCTCCGCAGAACCTATCGTCCGCGCCTTCGCCCCCCGCTACGGCCAAGCGGCCGACCGGGTGATTGGTGTCGAATTGGCCGTAGTCGGTGGCGTCATTCAACCAACCCTCGCGGGCCCACTGACCTACCGACAGGGCAAAGTAGACGCCATTGATCAGCGCATTGGCAGGCGTCCCACCTTCGCGGCCGGAGATGCAGTCACCGACTACGAGATGCTTCACGCCGCCCCGCACGCTCTGCTGTTCGACCACGGCAACGCCGAGCTACTGTCCGCCGCAGAGAGCCGCGGATGGTGGGTTCAGCCGCCGTTCTAGCGCGCGACGCACTCTAGGCCGTTCACGTCGTCTTCTTCCTGAAGCGTATCGAGATCAATCGCACACTGATCTTGCAGGGTCTGCCCGGCATCCGAGAATGCGGTACGAATCTCATCACAGTTGAAGTCTGGGTCGTCCGCATGGCAGGCACAGACGTAGTCCACATAGTCCTGGCAAGGCTGGTCGATTTCGCACTCGGCACCGAGTGCCACAAAGCCCAACACAATTACAGCTAGTCGCTTCATTCCTGCCTCCGCTAGGTGGACACACCAGGGAGGCACGGTACTCCGTCTGGGCTGTCTTGGCGATGGTCTGTTACGCCCGCCCGCAACGGAGGACCCATGTCAGACGACAACGACCCGGTCAATGCGTTGGTTGTGCGCGGATTGACCCGTCGCTACGGAAAACGCGTCGTAGTTAAGAACCTAGACCTGAGCGTCAAACAAGGCGATGTCTACGGCTTCTTAGGCCCAAACGGTGCTGGAAAGACCACTGCCATGCGCTGCATGCTGGGACTGATAAAGAGCCACAGTGGAACGGTTAAAATCTTCGGTGACACCAACCTGATGCGCTCGCATGCACACATCGGCGCCATCATCGAAAGCCCCGTGTTTCACGAGTGGCTGTCGGGGCGTGAAAACCTTCGCTTGTCTGCGTCCTACGCGAATATCCCTCGCCGCGAACGTAAGAAGGCCATCGATGCCGTCCTGACCCGGGTGAACCTCGCAGAGCGCGCCCGCGACAGAGTCCGCGGCTACTCTTTAGGGATGAAGCAGCGCCTCGCTATTGCCCGGGCACTGCTTGCCAGCCCAAAGCTGCTGTTTTTAGACGAGCCCACCAACGGTCTCGACCCCCGAGGCGTCGTTGAGCTTCGCGAGTTCATCGGCACCTTAGCCACGGAAGACGGCATCACCGTGTTCATCAGCTCGCACCAGCTTGCGGAAGTCGAAGCGATCTGCAACCGCGTAGGCATCATCCACCACGGTGAGCTTCGCGCCGAAGGCAACGTGGCCGAGATGTTGATGGCCGACCATCCCCTGCTCGACATCACCGCGTCCGATCCAGGCGCACTGGCCGCTCACTGCAACGAGCGCTCTGACGTGACCGTAGTGAAAGTAGACCGCGGAGTTGTCCGAGTCCGACTCGATGACATTGATGCGGCCATGTTCAACGCAGCCCTGGTGACCAGCGGCTTTGAGGTCTCGGCATTCGTACCAGCCACGCGTTCACTAGAAGACCTGTTCTTGGAGGTGACCGCATGAGTCCCGAGCACTTCATCGGTATCTGCGTCGCGGAGACCCGCAAGCTTTTCTCACGACTGACCGCCCGCCTGGGCCTCGTCGTTGTCGCCTTCACCGCCGTGTTCACCGTTCTGTTCTTGAGCTGGCTAGATGGCTCACAGATTGGGTTTTCCAGCGTAGATGGACAGGGCATGGTGAACGAGTCGACCCTCGGTGGCATGCTCGACCTCACCGGTGCGAGCACCCTAATTCACACGCTGTGGTCGCGAAACGTGATGTTCATGGGCCGCGTATTTATCATTGCCCTCGCCGCTCTGTCCGTGGCCTCCGAGTTCAGCTCGCGCACCCTGCGTGAAGACGTGCTTCGCCCCGTCCCCCGCTGGTCGATTCCCGCAGCCAAGTTTGTAGCACTGACAGTCTGGGCAGCCCTGTCGCTCGTGGTGACCTTCCTGTTTTCTGCAGCGCTTGCATTGCCTATTCAGGGCTTCGGCGGCCCATGGGGCACCACGCTCTTGGCATACATGGCGACTCTTGCCGGAGACATGGGCTTCATCGGTATCACCATGCTTGTGGCCTTTACAACGCGGTCGGTGGTCGGCAGCATCATTGTGCCGTTCATCTTCTGGCTGCTGAGCTCCGTGACTGGCCTGGTGGTGTTGGCCGCCAACGGCATTCTCATCCGTGTCATCGAGTTCTTCCCCGAACAAGCCGCAGAGCTTCAGATCTGGGCCGACAGAGTCGCCACACTGAACCTGTGGCTTCCCAGCTCGGGTCTCGAGCTGTGGTGGACCGCCGCCCTCGGCAACTCTTGGGCTTGGCAGTCGGTGTTGGTACTTATACTCATCATTGGGACATCAACCGCCGCAACAGTGGCCGTCTTCCAACACCAAGATGTGCCCTAGCGCATAGACGCGGCGCCCGGAATGAGACGTACTGCGTCTTACAACCCTCCTAAACGCGAGGTCTATGCCTTAAACGAAAGGCCCCACGTCTTAAACGTGGGGCCTTCGGCTTAACTATGGAGCCCTGCGTCTAAAACGCGAGCACTTAGGCGCTAGTCGTTGTTCGAGCGCCGCGCGTCTTTCTTCAGGCCACGGTCGCGACGAATGGTCACCTTGCGCCCACGCCAGCTTGCACCGCGCAGGGAGTGAATGACGTCGTCGACTGCGCCCTCTTGCACGTCCACGAGGCTGAAGCGGTCGCGAATCTTGATGTTGCCCACGGAACCGCGGTTCACGCCGCTCTCGCTGACAATCGCGCCGAACAGGTCGCCCGGACGCATGCCGGCTTCGGCACCGATGTCGACGAACAACCGGGTCCAGTCACTGTCGGTCTCGCTTGTGGTGCGCTTCTGTGTGTCCCGAGGTTCGCCCTTGCGACGGGGCTCATCAAACTCACGGATATAGCGGATGGTGCCCGAGGCTTCGTCAACGATGCGCAGCAGTGCGGCAATAATGCTTGTCGCTTCACCCTCGTCGACCAGCTCGGCGGCCAAGTCGGTGTAGTCGCCGCTCTGCTCTGTCAGTGAAGACAGAACTTGCATCTTGAGCTCGCTCAGGCGGTTGACGCCCACTTCCTTGAGAGTCGGAACTTCACAACGCTCAATGGCGCGCTTCGTGATGCCCTCAAAGATACGCACCTTGCGGCGCTGGCTCGGCTCAAGGAAGCTGATCGCAGTGCCTTCGCGACCGGCACGACCGGTGCGGCCAATTCGGTGAACGTACTGCTCGGCAGCGGCTGGGATGTCGTAGTTGACCACGTGTGAGAGATGGTCAACGTCCAATCCACGAGCCGCCACATCCGTTGCGACAACTAGGTTGGCACGGCCGGCACGGAGCTTTTGCATGACGCGGTCACGCTGAACTTGGCTCAGTCCACCGTGAAGCGCCTCAACCAAGTAGCCGCGCTGGCTAAGGTCGGCTGCAACCTCATCCACTTCGATTCGGGTTCGGCAGAACACCAGGGTAGACGTTGGGTCTTCGAGGGTCAGCACGCGGACCAGAGCAGCGCGCTTGAGGCGCTTGGGCACCAAGTAGGCTTTCTGGGTGATCTGGGCTTCTTCGCCATCTTCCAAGGCCTGACGCTTCACTTCCACCTTGATCGGATCGTTGAGCAGGCGCTTGGCCATGCCGCGAAGGTGGTGCGGGAAGGTGGCCGAGAACAGAGCTGTCTGACGCTCACCAGTCAGGTTCTCGAAGATGGACTCAATGTCCTCTTGGAAGCCCATGTCCAGCATTTCGTCGGCTTCATCCATGACGACGAACTTGGCATCCGTCAGGTCTAGGGTCTTGCGACGCAAGTGGTCGAGGACGCGGCCGGGAGTACCGACGACGACATCACAGCCCTTGCGCAGGACTTGGGTCTGAAGGTGCATGGGCGAGCCGCCGTAGACGGCCAGTACGCGGATGCCGTGTGGCTTGCCGTAGCGACGGAAGTTCTCCGCCACCTGCATGGCCAGCTCGCGTGTGGGACACAGCGCAAAGGCAACCGGGCGGCCGTTCAGTTTCATTGTGGCCATTTGATGAATGATCGGCAGCGCGAAGGCCGCCGTCTTTCCGGTTCCCGTGCCTGCAAGACCGAGGACGTCGCGGCCTTCAAGCATCAGCGGGATCGCTTGTTCCTGAATCGGCGTCGGCGTATCGTAGCCGAGCTTTGCGACCTCATGGGTGAGCCGCTCGTCAAGGCCAAGCGATGCAAAGGTAGTGATTTCAGTTTCTGTCGACACGGGGGCCCCCAAAGGCATCAAGCCGGCGCTCCTAGTGTGGTAGAGGGGATCAGTCGAGCAGGTGACTCCGAAACCGTCATACACTGTGGCCGGAGGTGACGGTGAACAGAACGCTCGTGTGGCTCGCAGTGGCCGTAATGGCGTGCGAATCCACTAATCCATCACGGTTTGAAGGCGACAACGCTTTCGAGTGCGAGGACGGCGCGGACAATGACCGCGACGGAGACTTCGATTGCGCCGACTCAGATTGTTTCGGCAGTCCGTCGTGCGACGACTACATCCCACCGGACCCAGCCCCAGATACCGACGAAGACTCGAACTCGAGCTCAGACCCCAACGGGTTCACCGATGACCCCGACGCTATTGCAGACCATCTGCGTACGGTCACGCTCGTGTACACCCAGACGCACGACGTTGGCGCTGGCGATCCGGGGATTGACGCCCTGGCGTGTGATTCGTACGATATCTGTGATTGCGTCATGGAAGTCAGTGGCAGCGGCACCTTCGTCAGTGCCGAAGGCGACCTCGTCGTGTTCCACGGCAGCTGGGAGGTCTCCAATCTAGACGAAGAAGGGAGCTGTTCTGCGTCGATCCGCGGTGGCTCCTGGGTTCCACAGAGCGGCCAGGCCTTCCATTCCTTCCGCTTTAAGAACGGTCTCGACCGCCTGGACCAATGGATGGCCCACTCCAACGAAGCAGATGTCGACCCGCGGCCGCCAAACTTGTTCGCCAACGAGCAGTTCGGTATCTGGCTGATGAACGCGTCCTTTGACCAGGACAGCAACAGCACGGACCATACCGAAACCAGCACCGGAATCATCGAGCTGTTCACCGATCAGGTAGAACACCATCTCGTGGTTAGTTTCGACGAATAGAACGCACCTAGAGTGCCTGAGGTTGACGTGCGAGTTTCTGTTTTTCTACTCTTGCTGACGGCATGTTCTGGCGAGCCCGAAGGGTTCTTCGCCGGTGACTGCGGCGATGGCATCGACAACGACGGCAACGGCCTACAAGACTGTGCAGACCCTGGCTGTGCCAACGACTTTGACTGCCCCGGCCTGGGTGATGGGGACACTGAACCTGACACCGACTCTGGCACGGAGGATGACACTGACCCAGACACCACTGTCGACATCGATACCGAGCCGGACACCGAACCCAACAATCCCATCCCCCAAGCGTTCGAAGAAAGCCCACCGGTGTACGACTCGGCCTGCGACGGCGAGAACGGCGGACAAGACCCTGGGGCGCTCATCTGGAACCTGGGCAGACTTCGTTTCACCGGAGACACCATCCGTGGATATGCGGTCTGGGGAATGTTAGCGAACCCCGCCTGGGAGGCCGGTCCTGGCTACGACTGCCAGCTGACTTGGTCGGTCTTTGGCGAGCGGAGCGCGCCGGTAAACTGCACCGACTGCGACTACAGCATGCCGCTCGACCTGACCCTCCTGACCAACGAATCCACCTGCGACCCGGCGCTCATTCAGTCCCTCGCCGGCCCCCGCGATGTCACCTACAACGTGCGCGTCACCAACGGCCAGGCGGAGCTGCTCTTCCCGGCAACCGGCAACCGATTCGCAACAGGGACCGCGTCCGACACAAACATGAACTACCGCAGTCTTCCCAGCTGCGTCATCTTCTAGGGCGCGGGTTCAGTGGTCATTTCCAAGATCAGCGACTCCGCCCCCGCCCACTGACCGTGGGTAAAGGTTCCCCCCTCGACAACGTCGTCATCGAAGCGTGCGGTGGCAATGTATTTGGCGTCTTCGGACACTCCGGGGGCGCGTACCACCCACATGGAGCCGTCTTCCCGGTCGATCTCCACACGGTCAAACAGCGGCGAGCCCAAGGCGTAGGTGTCGGTACCGGCAATCGGGAACACCCCCATGGATGACAACACGAACCAAGCCGAGAGCGTGCCACTGTCATCATTTCCGTCGAGTCCTTCGTGGGTCTCGTCGTACCGGTTGGCCAGGGTCCAACGCGCCGCTTCTGCCGACAGGTCGCGATTGCCTGCGAGCGAGCCCAAGTACGCGTAGTGCATGACCGGCTCATTGCCATGCCAGTAGTAGTCGTCTGGCAGTGCGTCGTCTTCTTCGTCGTAGACGTTGTCCCAGTAGGTCGACAAGCGCTCCATGAACGCGTCGCGGTCTCCTCCATGCTGAAGATCAATGAGCGCATCTACATCGTACGGAACGCCCCATACGTAGTGCCAAGCATTGCCCTCGGTGAAATCGTTTGTCCACGTAAGCGAGCGGTCCTCATCCCAGGCCACGCTTCCGTCGGCAAAGTGACCGATGAAGAATGAGTACTCTGGGGACCACGTGTTCCGCCACGACTGCGACAGGTCGTACAGCACCTCCGCTTCTTCGGGGCGGCCCATGGCGTCGGCCCATAAGCTCATGGAGTTGTCGGCCCATGCGTACTCAAGGGTCTTGCTCGCGGGTTGATCCGACGCCTCGAAGGTCACTAGCCCCAAGTCTACATACGCCTCAATGCCGGCACGCCCAGCCGACGCCTGCGGTCCGATGGATACGGGGTAACAAGCATTAAATGCGGCTGCAGAGTCCCATCCGTCCAGCCCCTTGAGGTAGCTCTCGGCAAACAAGTGCTGTGCCGGTGAGCCCACCATCCCGCCGGTGTAGCCATGCGCCATCGGCCAGCGCGGCATGGAGCCGCCATCGGATTGCATCTGGATGAGCGAGTTCAGCGTGCTGCGCTGGTGCTCGGGATACGCCAGGATCCACAGCGGATGCAGTGTGCGGAAAGTGTCCCACAGTGACAGATCCGTCAGATAGTCAAAATCGGCGGTGTGAACCTCGCCGTCTAGGCCTCGGTACCGACCGTCGACGTCTGTGAAGCGCGAGGGCATCAGCAGCGAATGATAGACGCCAGAGTGAAAGGTGGTCTTTTGGGCATCGGTCCCGCCGCGAACGCGAACACGGGACAGCAGGTCACGCCACTC
>JBLHSN010000249.1:0-9034 GCA_047626195.1 Myxococcota bacterium | reverse complement strand
CGCGTTGAGGGCACTCGCCACTTGGTGAGACACGCTGGCCGCTCCTGCCTTCCATCCGAAACGTCCGAGACGCCATTCGCCGTTCGTGGGGTCTTCGATGCGCTGCGCACGACCCGACACCCCATCGCCATCGTCATCATTGGGGTCTTCCCAGGCAAGTACATCGGCTTCATCAATAGCCTCCAGCAACCCCATTCCGACGAGCTGAGGAGCGATTCGCGCAGAGAACCTCTCAGGTGTGCCAGATTCAAAGGTGTAGTTCGGCGAACGCAGTCCGCCATCGACGTCCTGCCACGAAGCGATAGCGACCGTACCCTCTCCAGAACCCTGAGTGGATTCGGGCTGCAGAACCGACCCACGAAGCGGGTCGGGTCCACCATCCGCCGAACCAATTCGGAACACCCATTTGTCGAGCGGTTCACCGACTGGAGCCACCGCCGCCCGCCCATTACGGGTGTGACATCCATCGCACGAGCCATGCACATAGTTGGGTCCCGCGAGTCCGCGAACATCCACAAACACACCGTTGGCAGCGCTCTCATCATGGGTTCCGTCGACCATGTCGGAATGATGGACCCGCCGACCGAGCACAAAAGGCTGACCGTGCTGCGGCGCTAAATTTGTGGCCATCTGCATGAAGTGATTGTCGGGCTCATCCGAGTACTGGTACGGCAGCGTCGTTCGGCCACCCACCCATCCGGCCGGGTCAATAGGTTCACTCCGCTCTCTGTCCGAGCTGGGGTCTTCAAAGCTGCCTGACGCTTGCCATGGAACCAATCCCCCGACGCCGACCGCGTACAGCGCAGTGGTGCCGTAGTAGTTTTGACGTGATCCGGGCGCGCCGGCCAAGAACTGGCTGGCCTCAAACTCCATGTACTGACCGACCTCCAGAGGAACCGTTACGCCAAAGTCAAAGCCCGAGTTGACGGTGATAGCGTACTTGTACTGCGTGCCGGCATAGTCGATGAGCTCATGGTCGTCGTCAAAGGTGCCGGGTCCCTCTTGGTCGAAGCCTGGCGCATAGTTACCGCTGTACGTAGCAACCGTGCCTAAACCAAGGTACCAAGCCCGGAATTCTGCGATGGATAGCTGCCACTCGGTCACCATGGAGACTTCGATGGCGTCGCCTCCGTGGGCCACGTAGTCGACGAAGCGAAACCGGGCGGTGCGGAAGTGCCAATACTCTGGCAGGTAATGATCGTAGCTTTGGAACTGGTCTTCGCGCGCATGGCGGTCGCGTCCACGGTCCGAGAAGCGCGTGACGACTGCGTCTCCGCGGTCTTCAATCCACTGTGGCTGCAATACCGTGGTGGGGTTGTACAGGGGCACAATGTCGGGCAGTGCCTCAGTATCAGGAGGTAAGCCGGTATCTGACGGAACATCTGGGTCCAACGTCGCATCAGTCTCCAGCGATGCACTCGAGCAGGCGACAAAAAGACACAGCCAAAGGCTAGATTCGACGCGCATTTGTTCCCCGTTGTTCAGTACGCTCGTGGCGCCCCTTCATTATATTACCCGACAACGGACTGAATAGAATCGATTTCTTCCAATTGCTATGCGTGGCCAAGCGATGGCACCCAGTGACGTTCCGCCGACAGTATCTGGGTCCCATCCGACCGGCCCACCGGTCGCTCCAGCCATGACCTGTGGCAACTTCTGAATACGCAGGTCCCCCCTCCAGCCACACCCACCACCGCGATAGTCCACCGTGGAGATCGCTACACCCGCCACCACGAGCGAGGTGCCGCTCCAAGCGCATCGTTTGGGGTCTTGGATGGATGCGACGTACGGCGAGAGTCCTCCCAGAATGACCCGACAACAGAGTGAGCCCAGGCGTTACTCAGCGAAATATTACTGCCGATACCTCGCCAAGCTTCATCCGTGGCTCCAACGTACCATTCATGCATTGCGGATGGAGTGAGTACGCCTTGCCTGCCGCAGACCCCCAACCCGCAAGAATCTTCGCGCTTGAACCGACGCCCCCCATCCATCACGGTGTGCCCCTACCATTCAAACAAGCGAACCATCATGCCCCTAAGCTGCCCAAACAATGGGTCGACCCACTCCCGCTGCAGCCGCCATCCATAGGCCTCACCCCAACTCAATACGGCGACATAGTCACGGAAGCAGAGGGTCCTCGTTGCTCTCAACTTCGGTAGGGCCACCTCGCAGCAGACGAGGTCATTCTCATTGCAGCGCTTCGTGGCGAGTTCAGCCCAAAAGAGCACGAGGAGCTAGCCTAGGTTGCCCAGACGTTCCGCCGGTCGCTCAAGCAACTTCGCACCCTCGACCTGATGTGGTGCCGGGGAGTGCCTCTGCCCCAAGCGCAACCCAGAATGCTGCCCTGGTTTGCTGGGCTAGCTTGGTTCCGTCCCAATCGATCCGGCTCCACAACGAGTTTTAATCGCTGTACACTTACTGTATAGGCTGGATTTACCTGGGTTTCTACTGAATTCACTCGCCAGTGTCGAGCGCTATGCATCAACATCCTTGCCCTGGGACATCTGCCAGATGATGGCCACTGTGGCTCAGGGTAAGCACTACCAGACCTGCGCGGCCCAGAGGCTTCCGAATCTGGGTGACTCCGACGGGCTTGCCTGCCAACCTCGAATACGATGCCTGCGGAATGAGCAGGTTGGCACAACTCCGTGCTGCGCACACTAGAGGACATTGAGGCCGAGGATGTCAGGGTGAGCAACCGCTTCCAGTCGCTTCAACGCGGATAGTTGTAGCTGTAGTCCTTCGTAGGGAGAACTAGGCCGTCAACG
The DNA here is from genome assembly GCA_047626195.1 of Myxococcota bacterium. Taxonomy (GTDB): domain Bacteria; phylum Myxococcota_A; class UBA796; order UBA796; genus CAJXTB01. The sequence goes on along the minus strand of JBLHSN010000249.1, from coordinate 6,266 downwards.
TGGAAGTTGACGGCTTGCGCACGCACGACTCAACCGACTGCCATCACCGAGACCCGGGACCGAGGGAAGTCATGGCCCTGGGGTCGCAGGCGGATGGTGGCCTCAATGCTAGACTGGAGCAGTCCAACAGACAGATTTAGTCCAGTCCGGACCGAGTAAACGACATGTCCCGCACCCTTTCATACCCAGGAGACCGCCGGAGGATTAGCCCGGCTGCCGAACCGACTACAGCGTTTCGGTTCCGCCGGATACAGTGGCCGTCGTCTTCTCCGCCTTCAGGTGCGGCAGGTAGTGGTTGGTCATGAAATGCTTCTTCGAGTCCGTGTACTTCGTGACGCCGCCAATGAGACTCAGCGTGTAGATGTAGTAGAATGGGAAGTCAATCTGGTGCGGCAGGAACCCCGTACGCGCGCTGCTCGCATACAGGTGGTGGTTGTTGTGCCACTCACCGGCAACGAAGCCAGGCCAGTACTGATTGACCGACATGTCGCGACGGCTGAAGTCATACCCGTCAACCCGGCGGTCCTTCCCTTTGCCGTGCCCTTCGAAGTTGAACGTCCGAACACCCACGCCCCAAATCAAGGCACTACCGAACAGGGTCACGGCGAGTGCGTGACCACCGATTAAGAAGAACGCAGTGTACCAAAATGCCCAGTTGAGCGAAGTGGTCGCCCACAAAGCAAAGGGGTTCGAGATTGTGCCCCATTTCTGGTACTGGGCATATGTGTTGGTGACGATACCCGACCGCTTCATAAACGCTGCCGCACCCTTGTACTCTTTTTCACTCAGGTCGAGTGCGATGGGCTGGTGAACAGCATCCGCGAGGAAGCAGTACAGAAAACCGGCATGAGCATTGTAGGGGTCGCCCGGCTTGTCCGACTTCTTGTGATGGACCAGGTGAGAGACCACGTAGACCTCTTCCGATACCATCTTCACCACTAGATTTTGGGTGAGGATGCGCCAGAACGCGTTTCGGAAGGTGAAGGCCCCGTGAGTGCTGTAGCGATGGTACCAAACGGTACCGTGGCTACCCATGACAACCATGCTGTAGACGAAACCGACAGCGAGCAGAGTCCAGCTGAAGAACTTCACCGCGAACAGCACCAAGAAGGGGCTCAGCAGTACGAGCATCATCCAGCTGGAGAAGGTCAGCCAGTTCCGCCGGTCTTTGAACACATTCAACCGCGTCGCGAACTCGCGAAGAATTTGACCGGTGGTGGGCTGCACGAGTGCGCCTTGGTCGTCTTCCCAGCCATATGCAGGTGGCCGCAGAACGATATCGATGAGTGCCATCAGTCCCCCAAATATTATGGCTAGCCCATAGCTCATCGGTACAGTGGCGGTCGGATGTGCCTTACAGGCGCTGCAGCCCAGTTCTTCCAGCTCCGTTCGGAATGCCAGTAAAAGACAGCGGAATTCCTCATGACCCAGACGAGCTTGGATGGCGTGTGTTCCAAGACCTCGGCGATGGCCGCCTTCAATCCACAGGTCGAAGAGCTGATTGCCGATCCACCGCTGTGCCAGATTCACGTCCTACATCCCTCTAAACACGCCGGACACCGGACTGTAGATGCGCTCCATGACCACCTTGCACGTCGAATAAACACCGTAATTGCCTGCGAAAGCCGAGCCACTCCGAATTGGGCCGACGGACCTACCAACGGGTCATATACGTCTGCTATACTATACAATCACCGAAACAAGCGGATACGGTTGAGTTAGTCAGATTGCCAACGATGTCCAGGTCACCCTGCCGAATATCCAAAGCGAATTAGAGAGGTCCAAGCTATTAAACCGGACGAAAAGCGGAGAAGCCCCGGCCCCAAATAGCAGCAGTCTGCTGCACAACCAAGACTGTGGCCCCTCTACGGATCTGTAGTGGCAAAGCCGGCCTCAGGCTTCGCTCGCCCTCAAGGATGTGCGAGTGCACGCGCTGACCAGCCGCTGTCGCCATCCACCGCGCAGAGGTTGCAAAACCCTTAGGGGTCACAGACGGGCCAGACGGACTCGATCTTGACGTTGGCGAGCATGCGGTCCGGATTTGGGCCCAGAACCTGACCACGGTTGCCACCCCCCTCTGTGTCCTTCTCATTGGCGAACCAGCCACCATTCTTACGTCACATGTCCACCCAAGTGGACGGCTACACGCCGATGTTTCTTAGCAGCGTCAGTGCCGTCCCTGACCACCACCACCGGTAGCCGGTGAACTGCGTGGGTACAAACGCCAGGGTGGTGTACTCAAACGCGCTGACTGCACTCTTCATGATAGCCTCCGCCAGCTCACCGTTAGACGCGTCGTTGGCCTGTTCAAACTTGTGAGCGTTAACGGAGAGCTAGTCTGCCCGGGTCTGCTCCTCATGCTCGGACTCTAGGATGACGCACAGAGTCTCTGTAGCATCCCCTTCCTTCCGGCCTTCAACCCGCAGGCGGTTTGGGGACATCCCCTTCTTGCCGGAGGTCTTGTCGGCAGGCACGACTTTTCGCACGCCGTCCCACTCGTCATTGGTGAAGCCTAGGGCCCTTTCCTGCGCGATGGAGTGGTCGTAATAGCGGTAGTCGGACTTCGTGAGGCGCTTCTCCATCAAGTGATAAGCTGCTTCCCGTTCGCTCTCTGCGCCCGAAACCATGCCGGCATCGTCCATGCAACCCGCTAGACTCATCAGGGTGTCGGCTTTGCTGTTCCCGCAGTAGTCAACGACCATTCCGCCCACTGTAATCAGTCCGTTCAAGGCGGAAAGTCCAATGGCCACCGCCGCGCCTACGCCAGACAGGATGAACGCACCGCTCACCACGCTCTGGGTCCCCTGGGCTGCATGAAGCGCGGCCTTCTCCAAAGACCGGTTGTGCATCTTCTTCAACGCGTCGAAGGTATAATCCCCACCCGACACCATCTTGGGGACCGACTCAAGTGTGGTGAACTCGGTGAGCAGGGCCTGCACTTGAGCAGCCCGCACAGCGGGCTCGGCCTTCACACGCGCTATTGTTGCGGTGACCGTATCCATGTGACGGTAGTTGCGGTCCTCTTCATCTCCGAGCGGCGCACTGAGCGCGGGATCTGTGGTCGCTACCCGCTTGTCGTGGGCTGCGGCGGCGGCGGCAACGCGATGCATCGCGAGGGACCGAGCATGGTTTGCGATGTCTGATTGCTCGTCCGCTGTGTTCCCTCGCATGTGAACCTCTTGCTGGGCCATCAACGCCGCAGCCCTAGCGACCCGAAGCGCATCCCTGGCCTTTCCGAGGTCATGTTTCCTCGAGGCAGACTTGGCCATGCAGAGCAGACCCGCAATCACGTCGACACCACCCGAAGCTATGGCGAGCGCACCCGACACCTGGGCAACAGCGCCAATGGCTTGTGTGCTGACACCAACCGCCTTCTGGTAGTTCATGGCAAGATCTGCATCGGCCTTTCAGACGTCGACGGCACTCTTCGTCATACCTTCGGCCTCGTTTACGACCGCATCCCTCGACATGCTCTTTGGGTCTTGGGCTCCTTTTGTACGGCTCTTGGCCCTGTCATTGAGTCCAAGCAGGCCAGACGCCGCAGACCCCGACATGCCGCCGCCGCCATACGCTTGACCGGCTGTGCCATTGGTCTTGGAGCCCGACTTGGACAGTGCAACCACCAGACCCGCGCCACTCTGAACAGCAGTACCGGCGGCGCGCACACCACCTTCCGCCATGGTGCGTCCGCCCTCACCATCGGTCATTTGCCGCAGCCCCAAGTCAATGTCGGCTGCGCCACGAGCGCCGAGAGCGTAGCCGTCCGCAACCTGCATGCCGTTGCCGCCCGCACTGTTGAGGTCGCCGTATTCCGTGTGTGAATGTCCCCAGATGTCGGGGCCGGCTGCCGTGTTGTCGGATGCCGCCCCCAGAACGTCCATGCCCTCGCACACCATGGCTCTTGACCGAGTGGTCGTCTGCCGACCTTTCGCCCGTGTCCGCGCTCGCGTCGATAGTGCCATTAGCCGTCCGCATCTTCGTCGAGTTCGGCTCGACCACGAGCCTGCCCTACGACCACCTCACTGGGCCGAACATCGTTCATGCGGAAATTCACAGCAATCGTAGTCAGATCGATCAGGTACGGCTGCATCTTCTTCAAGCAAGAGGACTTGAGGTCCTTGTCCCGCCAGGCCTCCATCCGACCGATTGCTACCTCTGTGGTTGCGAGAAGTTCTGCGACGGCAGCAGCCTTTCCGCCGGGACCGGCGGCGTTGGCCATCCGAGAAGCCATACCCACGCCGTCGGCTAGACTCTCTGCCCGCTGCAGTCCGCCGCTGTGGCTATTCAGACGCTCTTTCGTCTTCTTGTGAAAATCCACAGATATCATGTGAGACGGGACAAGCTGATCGACGAGTAGGTCGGCTAGACCATCGCTCAATCACTCACTTCCTCGACTTGCAGAAGCTATTTTCCGTGCGGGTTCTGCCTCGGACGTCGCCATTTCCATTTCTACAGACCGATGCACTCCTGATGGGTGCACCGCCAACCACCATTTCGGACATCGTCCAAGCTTGTCAACGAGGAAAACCTCCGAAGAGTCAGTTGCTCGCCGCCAAACCTTGGTCTCGTGTGCAAACACGTCATACCGTGAACGACCTAAAATTCTGATGTTGAACCCGCTATTCGACGAAACCGAACCGCTGTACTACCGCGCCCCCACATGTCCTAGGGAGCGCGCGAGCCTGTCGCCACCGACAGCAGTGAGGTCAGAGCGACCCGATCTTACCCGTGACGTCAGCGAGCATGCGCTCGCGATTTGGACCCCGGACATCAACACGCTTCGCGCCACCCTCTGGGTCAGTGTCGCCAACGAACCAGCCACCATTCTTACGCCACATGGCCACGTATGTGGACTCGGATACGCCGATATTACTCAACAGCGCCTGTGCGGTCTCGGACCGCATTTGACCGCCGCCGGTACCCGTCACTTGAGTAGGTACGAATGCCTGTGTGGTGTGGTCAAATGCACTGGAGGCAATCTGCATGATGGCCTCGGCAAGCTCGCCGTTGGAAGTATCGCGGGCCTGTTCGGACTTGTGAGCATCGAAAGAGACTCGGTTGGCGCGCTTCAGCTCCTCATGCTTGGGCGCCTGGATGACGCCCTGAGTCTCTGTAGCAATACCTTCCTTCCGGCCTTCAAGCCGCGCCTGCAGGCGGTTCGGGTACTCCTTCTGTCTACCGAACGTCTTGTCGGCAGCCACGAAGTTCCGCACGCCGTCCCACTCGTCGCTTGAGAAGCCCGGAGCCTTCTGTTGCGTGATGGAGTGATCATAGTAGCGATAGTAAGACTTGGTGAGACGCTTCTCCATCAGGCGATAGCCCGCTTTCTCCCCCTTGTCTGATCCCGATACACTGCCCGCATCGTCCATGCGACCGGCGAGTTTCATCAGAGTGTCGGCTTTGCTCTTCCGGCCATAGTCGACAGTCATCCCACCCACGGAAATCAGTCCGTTCAGGACGGCAATTCCAATGGCGACCGGCGCGCCTACGCCCGACAGAATTAGCGCTCCGCTCACTACACTCAGGGTCCCCTGGGCCGCCTTGAGCGCAGCCTTCCCCTGGGAACGGTTGTGCACCTTCTTCAACGAATCGAAGACGTCATCGCCACCCGGCCCCACCTTGAGGTCCGACTCGAGTGACGTGATCTCTGCGAGCAGGGCGTTTAACTTGGCCAGGTCCGACTTCGTCTGGGCGAGCTCGGTCTGGTAGTCCTGCAGCTCCTTCTGGTATCCAGCAATCACCCTGCCGTTCTCAACCGCAAAGTTGCGCTTCATGGTCAGGGCTTGTTTGTGTTTCGAAGCCGCCGTCAATTTGGGCATGAAAGAGTCGGGCACGTCCGGCAATTCGTTGGCCTGCCGTAGTTGTTGTCCTGCGCCTTCGATATCCAAATCACACTGTGCTGCATTCTGGTCCCGCATGACCACTGAGTCGGTCACTTGCTGCGCAAGCCTCGCAAGTTTAGCGGGCGACTCTGCGACAGACGCCTGACAGGGGCCGCTCTTCTGCAAAGCCCCGAGCTTAGCCTCTGCAAGATGCTCCCTCGCCTTCCCGAGGTTTTGCTTTCTCCAGGCGGACTTGGCCGCTGAGAGAAGTCCGGCAATCACATCGACGCCACCCGAAGCCACGGCGAGCGCACCGGAGACTTGTGCAGCCGCACCAACAGTCTGCGCGCTGGCCCCAACCGCCTTCTGGAAGTTCATAGCAAGGTCTGCGCCGGCCTTTCCGACGTCCACGGCATTCTTCGCCATGCCTCCAACCTCGTTCGC
>JBLHSN010000248.1:0-9042 GCA_047626195.1 Myxococcota bacterium | reverse complement strand
TCCCCGCACTCGTGTGCGTGAGGGCCGCAGCAACACAGCAATCGGCGTCGGATCCACCGCCTCTAACGGGAAGAGCCCCGCTCACCGCTAAGCGGCGAGCAGGGCTCAAGGTTACTCACAACGGCCTTATTCGGCGTCGGAAGCATCCTTGACTTCGGGAGCTGCTTCGACTTCTGCAGGGGCTTCTTCGGCTACTGGAGCCTCTTCGGCTGCTGGGGCTTCTTCAATGGCAGCAGCTTCGACAGGAGCGGCGGCGCCCTCTTCGTCTTCGCCGCGGAGCTTGGCACCAAGGTCACCCATGAGGTCACCGAGGCGAGCGCCTGCGTCGTTCTGCTTCTGCATAAAGCCTTCGGTGTCGCCTTCGGTGCGCTCAAGAGCACCGCGCTCGGACAGCGAGATCTTGCGGTCGTGGGAGTCGATGTGGATAACTTCGGCACGAATCTTCTTGCCTTCCACGTACTGCTCGGTCCAGTCATCGCTCTCGCTTGCGAGTTCAGACAAGTGAACCAGGCCTTCGACGCCCTCTTCAATCTCGACGAACACGCCGAAGTCGGCACGGTGAACAACCGGACCTTCAACAACTTGGCCGAGGAAGTAGCGGCTGTGAACCGTGTACCATGGGTCTTCTGTCAGCTGCTTGATGCCGAGGCTGAAGCGTTCGTTGTCCTTGTCGATTGACAGGACCCGTGCTTCGACGTCGTCGCCCTTCTGGTAGCGGTCCGATGGGTGCTTGATGCGCTGGCCCCAAGAGAGGTCGCTGATGTGCACCAGGCCGTCGATGCCTTCGTCGATTCCGACGAAGATACCGAAATCGGTGATGTTCCGGACCTTGCCCGTAACAACAGAACCGACTGGGTACTGAGTCTCAACGATGTCCCAGGGGTTGCTCTCAAGCTGCTTCATGCCGAGGCTGATACGCTTGTTCTCAACGTCAACACCGAGCACCTTGGCTTCGATGACGTCGTCGACGTTCACGAGCTTGCTCGGGTGCTTGATGCGCTTGTTCCAAGTCATCTCGGTGATGTGGACCAAGCCTTCGATTCCGTCTTCGAGCTCCACAAAGGCGCCGTAGTCGGGAATCGAGACAACCTTGCCGCGAACGATGGCGCCAACCGGGTACTTGTACTCGGCTTCTTCCCATGGATCCGGGCGGATTTGCTTGTAGCCGAGGCTGACGCGCTGGGAGTCCGGATCGAACTTGAGAACCTTGACTTCAACCGACTGACCCACTTCGAACATTTCGCTCGGGTGGTTGAGGCGACCGTAGGACATGTCCGTGATGTGGAGAAGACCGTCAATGCCACCGAGGTCGATGAACGCACCGTAGTCGGTGATGTTCTTGACGATACCCATGAGGATTTGGCCGACGACCAACTTCTCGAGGGTTTCTTCACGCTTCTCGGCACGCTCTTGCTCGAGCAAGACGCGACGGGACAGAACGATGTTCCCACGCTTCTTGTTGAACTTGATGATCTTGAAGTCGAAGGTCTCGCCAATGAGCTTGTCGAGGTTCTTGACGGGACGGAGGTCGACCTGGGAGCCAGGCAAGAATGCCTTGACGCCGATGTCGACGGACAGGCCGCCCTTGACGCGTGCGGTGACTTCACCGGTGACGGTCTCGTCTTTCTCAACGGCCTTGGAAATTTCTTCCCAAGCCTTCATCATGTCTGCGCGTTCCTTGGACAGGATGAGCGCGCCGTCCTCGTTCTCCATGGAGTCGAGGTAGACGTCGACGGTGTCGCCGACTTTGACGGTCAAGACGCCTTCGGCATCCTTGAATTCCCAGATCGGGATGAGACCTTCAGCCTTGTAGCTGATGTCGAGGGTCACCCAGTCGTCCGACATGCGGATGACGCGGCCGGTGACGACCGATTGTTCCCGAATTCCCTTCGATTCCATGAATCCTTCATAGAAATTGGCGAATTGGTCTTCGGTGACCTGGTCAAGGGGCAGGTCCATGATGGCGGGGTCGATCATAAGTCGTGATCTTCCTTAAATACTAGTGGCTGTACTGGTGTCGAGATCTCCCCAGAATAGAGAGAAACGCTGCATCAGAAGTAGGGTTGTTTGTCCGCTACGCGTCACTGTTGTGCGGGCCTCATTGAGACCCTGGCACAGCGGAAGCGCGGCCTTATTACTTGGGAGAACCGCTGTCAACGGCCTGCCGCCGGCGCGCTGCAGGGATGCACTCCAGCACCGCCTCAACAGCCTGTCGCTCGGTCAGCTCGCTCGTGTCCATCCGAACCGCATCATTGGCGCAGCGCAGCGGAGCGATGGCGCGTTCGCGGTCCTGTCGGTCCCGGGCATCTAGGCTGGTGCGGACATCGGACAGCGACAAAACGTCTCCGCGCCGCATCAGTTCTTCGTGTCGACGCTGGGCGCGAATGTCGAGGTGGGCGTCCAAGAAGACCTTCAACTCGGCGTTCGGCAACACTACGGTTCCGATGTCGCGGCCATCCATGACCACGCCACCTCGCTCGCCGAGGTCACGCTGGAGGGTCAAGAGGGCTTCACGGACTGCCGGATGAGCCGAAATCTCACTGGCTCCCGTGCCGATGCTGTCGCTGCGAATGAGCCGTGTGTAGTCCTGGCCATCGACTTCAATGCGCAGGATGCCTCCGTCCCAAATGAAGGCGAAGTCTAGTGTCTGAGCGAGAGCGGCCACAGCTGTCGCTGACGACCAAGAGATCCCCCGCTCTCGCGCAATGTAGGCCAGGCTCCGATACATCGCGCCAGTGTCGACATACTGGTACCCGAGCCTGCGCGCGACACCACGAGCCACGGTGCCTTTGCCGGCAGACGCGGGGCCATCGATCGCGATGGTTAGGTGACGGTGCTTAGCCAAGGACGCTCTCCAGGTGCTCACGGAAGGCCGGGTAGCTCGACCGCACTGACTGTGCGCCTGTGATCTTGATGGGCTCTTTGCTGTTCAGGGACGCGACGGCGAAGGCCATAGCGATGCGGTGGTCTCCATGAGCGTCGACGGTTCCGCCGCCCGGAATCGCACCGGCACATCCGTGGATGGTCATGCCGTCCGGATGCTCTTCGACTTCCACACCGCAGGCACGCAGACCCGCGACCACACGGGATATCCGGTCCGATTCTTTGACCCGCAACTCCCCGGCATCCGTGATGACTGTGCGTCCGTGGGCGTATGCCGCGGCAACAGCCAACACCGGCAGCTCATCCAGGGCGCGCAGAGCCAGCTCGCCACCTAATCGTGCTCCACCTAGATCCGCGCTGCGCACCAAAAGGTCGCAGACCGGCTCGCTTCCGGGCGCCATGATGGTTCCCTGCTGAATGTCGGCCCCCATCGCCAGAAGGGCATCCACAACGCCAGTACGGGTGTGGTTGCTGCCCACTCCGGGCAATGCCAGCTCCGATCCGGGAACGATGCTGGCGGCAACCAGCCAAAACGCCGCTGCGGAAACATCTCCTGGAACAAGGACATCCACAGGTTCCAGCTGCTGAACCGGAGCGAGGTGAAGCCAGCCATCCTCGACCGTCAGCGTTGCTCCCATTGCCCGCAGCATCCGCTCAGAGTGGTCCCTACTCTGCTTCGGCTCCCGTACGGTCACACCAACGTGCCGACCCGCGAGCAACAAGCAGGACTTCACCTGGGCTGATGCGATGGTCAGGTCATGCCTAGATGCCACTAGGTCTGCGGGACTGATGCGAAGCGGGGCGTACTTGCCGTTCTCCACTCCGTCTATCGAAGCTCCCATGGCGCGCAGGGGGTGGACGATGCGCCCCATAGGGCGGCTGCGCAAGGAGTCGTCTCCAGTGAGGGTCGCGGTCAGACCCGAGCCCACCAACAAGCCGGCCAACAGCCGGATGGAGGTGCCGGAGTTCCCGCAATCGATCGGTGCACTCGGGGACACGCCCGCAGGAGCCGGTGTGACGCGAATGCCATGCTTCACCCGCTCAATAGTGGCACCGAACATCCGAACGGCGGCAGCCGTCGCAGCAACGTCTTCGCTGTCGAGCAGACCGCGAACCATGGCAGGTCCGGTTGCAATTGCGTTGAACAGTAGAGCACGGTGACTGACGGACTTGTCACCGGGCACTCGCAAAGTGCCGCGAAGGGGTCCTCGGGCCGACAGGGTCCACGTCTCTCCACTACTCATGCGCGATTCTCGGTAAATCCGATGGCGCGAAAGCGGTCATAGCGCTGCTGCAACAGTTCTTCTTCGGACATGGCAGACAGCTCGTCTAGGTGACGGCACAACGCGTCTGATACTTGCGTCATGGTCGACGCTTTGTTGCGGTGTGCTCCGCCGCCATCTTCTGGGATGACCTCGTCAATGACACCGAGGTCCAAGCAGTCAGCGGCCGTGATCCGCAGGGCTTCCGCGGCTCGTGGGCCCTCCGCACGGTCCCGCCACAGGATGGCCGCACAGCCTTCCGGGCTGATCACCGAGTACATGGCATTTTCCAGCATCAACACGCGATTTGCAACGCCAATGGCCAGGGCTCCGCCGCTTCCGCCTTCGCCAATGACCAAGGTGATCACCGGTACGGTGAGCTGCGACATCTCCAAGATATTCCGGGCGATGGCTTCCGCTTGGCCGCGTTCTTCGGCGTCGATTCCCGGGTAGGCCCCCGGAGTGTCGATAAACGTGATGATGGGAAGGCCGAATCGCTCAGCGGTCTTCATCAGACGCAGTGCTTTCCGGTAGCCCTCTGGACGGGCCATTCCGAAGTTGCGGTACAGGTTCTCTTTGGTATTTCTGCCCTTCTGGTGGCCGATCAACACAACCGGGCGGCCTTGTAGACGGGCCAACCCACTCACCAGTGCGGCGTCATCATGGCCGGCGCGGTCACCGTGAAGCTCGGTCCAATCCGTGAACAATCCGTCCACGTAGTCCAAGGTGTATGGACGCTCCGGATGCCGAGACAACTGAACCCGCTGCCACGGAGAGAGTCGCGTGTAAATCCGCTCGGACAGGCGCTCCGCTTGGACTTCCAGCTGGGCGATAGACGCAGAGAGGTCCACCCCATTGGAGTCCTGCAGCTCTCGAAGCTGGGAAATCCGCTTCTGCAGTTCGAGGACCGGGCGTTCAAAGTCGAGGACGATGTCGATGGTAGCTCCGCAAGCTGGGGCACATATCTCAATTGTTCCAACAGGGCATGACGTCGGGCCTCTGCGAGCAAAGAACCGGGTCGTACCGTACGCTCCTCGGTTATACTCCGACGCTATCTGCACGGAGATTCCCCATTGATAGGGACGACCCTCGATAAATACGAGGTCCTCCAGAAGGTCGGTGAAGGCGGCATGGCTACCGTATATCGGGGCCGGCACACTACACTCGACCGCGACGTCGCGATTAAGGTGCTACACCCACACCTTTCTTCATCGACTCGCAACCGTAAGCGCTTTGCCCGAGAAGCACGCGCCATCGAACACCTGCGTCACTCGAACATCCTCGAGATCTTCGACTACTCGGGCACGGATTGCAGCGACTGCTACATTATCACCGAGTTTGTTGAGGGCGAAACCCTTACATCGGTGATGGACCGCGTGGGGCGCATGCCGTCGGAGGTCGTGGTACAAGTTGGGATGCAGCTGTGTGAGGCCCTGTCCTACGCCCACACCAGTGGCATCTTGCACCGAGATCTGAAGCCCGACAACGTGATGATTCGGGCGGACGGCCGTGTGAAGCTGATGGACTTCGGCATCGCCCGATTCCTAGATGAGAGCCAAGTGACGATGACGGGTGCTTTGGTGGGTTCCCCGGCATTCATGAGTCCTGAACAAGCTCGGGAAGAAGATCTTGACCGTCGGTCGGATCTGTTCAGTTTGGGTACGTTGCTGTTCTACCTGTCGACTGGTCATCTGCCGTTTTCCGGCAGCAACCCGTCACTCATTTTGAAGAACATCATCGAGGGCAACCGTCCCGATCCCGTCGAGCTCGCTCCAAGCATGTCGGCTACCCTGTCCGATGTCATTGAACGCTTGCTGGCGCCATCGAGAGACGAAAGGTTCAATACTGCGAATGACGCTCTGACTTCACTGGCTGCGGCCAACCATGAAGTCGGGATCGCCGACGGCGACGACGAGTGGGCGGTGTCTCGCTACTTGGCCGAACCCGAGACCTACACAGAAGAGCTTGAGACCATGCTCGCCGCTGTCTTGGTGGACCGCGGCAAGATCATGATGGAGAGCGGAGACCATCTGGCGGCGTTGCGTCTGTACAACCGCGTGCTGTCCATCGATGAGGAAAACACAGAGGTTCTTGCCGTTGTTCAGGGCCTGCATCAGCAAGGCAGTGACAATAAGCGGCGATCTGCCGGCATTGGTCTCGCGCTGGGCGTACTGGCCATGCTCGCTCTGGGCATCGGTGTCGTGGTGTGGAGTGGCACACGGCCACAGCCGCCAGTTCCGGTGGTGGTTGTCCAACCCGAACCCGTCTCGATGGTAGAGCCTATTGCTCCGCCACAGTCGGTTGAGCCGGCGGTCGACCCAGACACCGCGGCGGCAATCGGGCCGGCCCCTGTGCCAGCAGATGCCCCGGTCGTTTCGGTGGCTCCCGCACCACGGCCAGTTGCGGTGCCAGAACCTCCACCACCCGAGCCCCTGCCGAGCGCTCCTGGCTACGTCACGATCAACAGCGGCAACTTTTCGGCGTACGTCTATGAAGACGGAGACAAACTCGGGTTTACTCGGCAGCTGGACCCGTTCGAGCTCAGCCCCGGCGTGCACCGGTTGACCCTACAGAGCGCGGCCACTGAGGAGCGGGAAGTTGAAGTGGCTGTCGGCTCCGGGGAGATGCTTCGTATCGCTGTGGAGCTCATGCCACGACCAGGCTCAGTGTTCATTCCCCCTGCCTACGCGGATACCTGTCGCGCTAGTCGCAACCACGAAGACCTGGGCACGGTGGGTGCTCTCGACCGCGTGGTGTCGGTGCCCCGGCCGGACCGTCGTACGATTGTGGTACTCGATTGTGGCGATGACGGTGTCTTCTCGCATACCTTTGAGACCATGCGACAGCTCAACGAGTCGTTTCCACCCCCTTGATCGGGTCCTGACGCCAATGTCCTCCTTTGCGCGGCTCACCACGCCCTCACGTCCCTACGGCTCCGTCATACGGGGCATAGTCGTTGTCTGGCATGTGGCTTGCATAGGACTGCTCACGGGCTGTCCCTTCTTGGCGCCTGCAAGGACTCCGACCATGAACGAAGCACCCCGCATTGTCAGACCCGCCGCCACGGAAGACTTGGAATTGCTCATGGAGTTTGAGTGGAACCAAGTCACGGTGTTCGCTCGTGACGATGACAATGACGCGCTGAACTTTCAGTGGGTCGCCCCGTTGGGAGCGCAGACCGAGACCTCCGATGGCGAAGACAACAGTCTGCAGTACAGCAACTTCCGCGTCCGTCGCGCCCCCGACCTGCATGGAACACAGGTCACCTTGGCCGTGGATGATGGGCTGGAAGAGACCTTCGTTGAGTGGACCCTCATCATTCCGGGAGCACAGTGATGCGTACTCTAACACCCGCTCTCGTGGCGTTGATGCTCGCCGGCTGCAGCATGCGCGATGACGCCGAAGACGCGGTCGAACTCGGCGAGATTACCCCGGATGAAACCGCCGACTTTGTTTACGAGATCAATGTCTATCCACAGCGAGATGCCGCAGATACCTCCGCGCTGCTCCCACAGTCCTTCTTCGAGCTCGCTGGTGAGGCCACCGACTTGACCCTCACCATGCGTTCACCAGCGCAGCTGTCCGGTCAGATCAGCGGCTATCTCGTGACGCCACGCGGTCCGACTCTTCCTGGCCAAGCTGTAGATGTGGAAGCGGAAGTCGATCTGGTTCAAGAAAGTGGCATCCAGTCGCGGTTCACAGCCTCTTCTGCATCTGGCGACTACGCGGTCTCCGCCGTCCCAGGTAGTGTCTACGATTTGGTCATTCGACCGAACGACGCGTCTCTGCCTTTCCTTCATCAGCAGCTGACTCTTGAAGATGATGTCGTCATTGATGTGGCACTCGACGAAGGCGTGGCGCTTTGGGGGACCATCGCCGACAGCTCTGGCCAGCCCATTGTTGGGAGTGAAGTAGCAGCGCAGAACGCCGCCGGAGTCCGCGGAGCCCCTACGATCACCAACGAATCTGGGAACTACCTCCTTCGAGTACAGCCTGGCTCCTACTCCCTGGTTGTTCTAGGAAGAGACACCGGACGCGACCCTGTTCTCGTCTCAACCTTGCAGTCGAGCGGTGACGCAGGCCAACGTGTAGACATCCAGTACAACAGTCTGTCGTTGGTCACCGTTGGTGGCCGGGTCGTCGCGGGCGGCCGGGCACTCGCCAATGCTCGGGTTCGTTTTACGTCGGAGTCGCTGGTTGGGTATGAAGGGCGAGCAGCCGAGCTGTCGGTCGACGCCGTCACGAGCGGTGCCGGCAACATGGACACACGGGTGATTCCGGGGATCTACACCGTCGAGGTGTTCCCACCGTCTGACACGAGCGCCAGCTATGTCGTGCTTGAGTCTGTGGAAATCAGCGCCAATACGGATTTGGGAACCGTGGTGTCGCGACCCTTCCAGACTTTCGCGCGTCGCGTGTTCGACCCCTCGGGTGAGCCTGCTGCAAACGCCAGCATTCGCTGTACAGAGCTGCAAGGTGATGGTCGTAGCTTCACCACGAATGCAGACGTTGAAGGCGCGTACATCTTGTCTCTGCCTCTGTCCGAGGTCGCGTGCCTCATAACGCCACAGGGCGGTACCTCCCGCATGGCGGCCAGCCGCATAGAGTTGGACTTAGCAGAAGAGGACCTTCCGCGAGTGACCCTGAATGTCGGCGCTACTGTCAGCGGCGTCGTCGATGCCGACGGTACCCCCACTCCGTTTGCACTCGTGGAAGTCCGCGACAGCAAAGGCTCACTGTGGGGTACTGCCCTGACGGATACTCAAGGTCAGTTCAGCCTACAAGTGGCGTGGCCGTTAGCGAATTAACGGGGATGTAGCTGTTTTCGAAACGATTGACGTCTTTCGCGCAATGGACAAAAAAGGGGGGAAGACATCGCCTTCCCCCCTTTTCATTC
>JBLHSN010000247.1:0-9066 GCA_047626195.1 Myxococcota bacterium | reverse complement strand
GGTGCCGTCACATGACGGGTGAACGTCATTGTCGGAGGTCATCATGCCACGACGGAAGATTCGCGATGAACAGGACGCTCTCGATTGCCTAATGGCGGCGAAGACCAGCGGCTTGGCACGGTCGGAATGGGCTCGGGCACATGGAATCGACGAGCGTTCTCTCAACGGTTGGCGTGTTGCTCTGGAGCGACGCGACGCCAAGGCATCGTGTTCATCAACCGCCGCTGTACGCTCGTCAAGGCGCTGTGGTTCGACCGAACGGGCTGGGCCATCTTCTCCAAGCGCCTGGACCGTGGCAGCTTCCGACGGCCTCAACGGGTGTCGCGCAACTTGCGGTAGACCCAGCACAGCTCGCTATGATTCTGGAGGGCATTGAGCTGTCCGCACGCCGCGGTCCGCGGTACGCACAGCGGGACCGTGGCGGATAGCGCAGG
Source organism: Myxococcota bacterium (assembly GCA_047626195.1). GTDB lineage: Bacteria > Myxococcota_A > UBA796 > UBA796 > CAJXTB01. The sequence continues at coordinate 8,632 of JBLHSN010000247.1, read as the reverse complement.
TTGGACGCTCTGCTTGGCGAGCGGACCGACACGCACGGCATTGTCTGCGACAAGACGGTCATGCCCGAACTGCATCCAGCTTGGCAACACGCCTTTGCAACGCTCGAACGTGCTCGTGAAATCGCGGAGCCGCGTGCCGCTTCGTTGCAAGAGAGCATGAACGAGATGAGCCCTCCCCTCGGCAAGCAAGGCGACACCCTGTCGGCCATCCAGAAGATGCTTCGGCGGCGAGAGACCCAACTCAAGAATCTGGAGCGCGAAAATCGCTGTTTGAGGCGTGCGCTGGGTCTGGATGACCCAAACTCAGAGCCGACTGCAGCGACTGTACCTGATGAAGACGAAGACACTGTTGAGGGAGACGCCTCATCCGGTGACGTGCCAAGTGGCAACGCCGCAGACTCGCTAAAGAACGCATAGCCGTCGAGACGTGGGCGCACTGTGGCGCCGATGTGACCCAGCGGGATGTGCTGACGACCACCGTCTACAGCGTCGTGTCCTCCTACGTTCGGGGCCGCGACATCTCGCGTGAGCGATGCGTGTGCAAGAACCCAGACTGTGTCGTCCAACGACCGCAACGATGCCACCGATGCCGTGCAAGAACGCTCTGTACGACTGCGGATTCATCGCGATAGGATGCCCCTCGACCGCATCCAAGTACTCCTCGCATCTCAACGCAACCACCTCGCTACCGGTACGTTGGTCTCCCTCATGGAGTGTGCAACGACGTTGGCGGAGACTGTCGACGGCGAGCACATGAAGCCGTTGAGAGCTGGTCAGTACATCTGTTTCGATACGCTGGTGACCGACGCCGAGAGTCGCAACAAGGCAGGAATGCCCGGCGTAATCTTTGCCTACTACAATGCGCACGTGGTGCGAAAACTCAAGGATGCTAGGCGCATTCAACCTGTGTTAGCCGCTCACGGTCTGCGTCTGTACGACGCCTTATACGACCGCGAAGAGCAGGCGAAAAGTCGTGGTTTAAGGAGGGATGCCCTCGCTCGTCGGCGACTAGAGAGCGCGCCACACGCCGAGCGCCTAAAACAGTGGATGACCGACAGGTCGGCGAAGGAGACTTGCCTCCGGCCGACCTGATAAAGAGAATAGCCAACTATTACCTCAAACACATCGACAGACTCACCTTGTTTCTTGTCGACCCGGAACTGCCCATTGACAACAACGCGGTGGAGCGGAAGTTTCAGTGCCACGCGACACTACGCCTAGCATCATTGTTCGCAGGGAGTATCGAAGGCGCTCATCGCTGGGCGACACTGCTCGGTGTCGTGCGAACCGCTCAGAAGAACAACCTGCATACCCAGGCCTATTTGACCTGGCTATTCGAGCGTCGAGACACACATCGAAAATGCTTCGGGATGACCGCACGCGAGCTCACACCTGCGGTGTTCGTGGAAGCTGGGTGCCCTGGACGTTTAAAACAGGTGGCGTCGCTCGCGGCATGATGCGGGCTATGCGCTGACCGCAAAGGGTGCCTCCGTTCCGCTGAACGGCCAGGTTGCACCTGACAGGGCGCTCGTACCGCCGCGACGGAGGTGCTGCCGACGCGTAGGGATGGCCTCCCCGACAGACTGCAGCGGAGCGGAGGCGTGGTCTCCGCTTCACCGCCGTCAAGCTGCTTCTGGACAGCCCTTCGGGCCTCCACCGTCCGGCGCAAGCGCCTCCCGGTGGCAACAAGAGGCTGGACCGCGGCTCCACTACGCCCTCGTGGCATTCAGGAGGAAATGGCAAGCCATTCCCTCCGTTGGAGAGGACTGCCTGGAACTCATACATCTAGGGGACTTTGCCCGAGCTGGCGACGCGGTGTCGCTGGTCTCGTTCCGACTCTCACGCCGTCTGGCTCCGTGCATCGAAATCGCCGCAGATTGACGCTGTCAATTGTGAGGACTTTGCCCGAGCTGAACGGTGGGGAGTTTGCCCGAGCCTTGACACTGTTTCTTTGTGGACTCTCAAGCAAAACAAAACCAGGATAGAGTCCCATCCAACGTCATCATCGCACTTGCGGTTGCCGCATGGCTTCTTGTGCTCTCAAGCCGACTGGAGCTGACCATCGAGTTCGGCAGCCTGACGTTCATCTACGTGTCGTTGTTGGTGGCTATCGCGAACTTCCGAATGCGAAAGCAAACCACAACGAGTGTCCCGGTAGCATTCATGGCCATCGTCTCTCTAGCGGCTGCCGGGACGTGCATGGTGTTCTGGCAGGCATTCGAGGAGCCCGTTCACCTTGCGGTGACTCTGGCCGTCGCTATGGCGTTGGGTTGTGGGGCCTTGTGGTTCGCACGCCGAGGGGTACGGAAGGACCGAGCGATACCCCCTTCCACTCCGTAAGAAGGGTGGCTACTGGACTACAGAGGCCATGGTGCTCAGTCTGGGTACCGCTGCAAGGCGCCCAGCGGCACCTCCTCCGAGACGTGTCCGCGCCTATGACGGTGCGCAGAGCTCCCCCCTTGGGGGGCCATCCACAGTGAAGCTAGCGTCGATGGTCGGCATCGCGGCAGGCCACTTCGGATAGCAGGTCGATGTGTGTCGTAGAGCCGCCGGCAAGCGCCCCAACCGTTTCAGATGGTGGGGCGGTTGCCGGCGGCAAGAGCGACTTTTTGTGTATTCAAGTGCCTACGTGGTTCGGCTACCCAACCGCCTTACACAGCCTCGCTGCAGCGCTTCTGCACAGAGACCGAGGCCGCCGTGCAGAGACGCCGCGCAGCTACCAGCGGTACTTGACGCCGGCACGAATGCCGCGAGGACTCTGGCGGAACAACGTGGAACCAAAGCCCGTCGTGTCGTTCTCAAAGTAGGTGATGGGCGTCTGGGCACCGGGCACGTTGAACACGTCGAGGGATGCCTCGAGCGACTGGTGCTCGCCAAAGGTCAGCATGTGCGCGATACGCAAGTCGATGTAGTGCGTTGCCGGCATGAACCGTGTTCCACGACCCTCGTTAAAGGAGTCATAGCCGTAGAAGGGCACCAGAGTGCGCTTCTGCCAAGCATGGCCGGAGTCGAACTCATAGATGAGACCCAGTGTGCTTCCAAACGGCAGTGTGTACGAGCCGTTCAACTTGACAGCGTGGAACGACTGGTACGGAAGGTAGCCAAAGAAGCCCGCGTCATCATTATACGTTGGGTCCGACACGCTGTAGCGACCCAAGCCCTTCAGACCTTCGAGCAACCAGCCATAGTCGTTGTTGTAGAAAAACTCGCGGTCGCCTTGCTCTCCGATGTCGTCGAGGTACACGCCGACATTGTTGCCGTTGGATCCCGAGGTCGCGTTACTCGCGAGCTCAAACTGACCCGGCGTATGGCCCCAAGACTCCGACATCGTCCAGCTTCCGTAGAAGCCCCAGTTGTCGGTGTGTTGGCGCTGAATCGCCAGCTCAATGCCGCGGTAGTTACGCTCTTTGAGGGGCGTATTCGCGATGTACCAGTCATCGAGATTGACGTCTACGTCTTCGGGAATGTTGGTGGTCTGCGACAAGATGCCGCGCAAGCTCACGACCACGTTGTCCCAGAGTGCCTGTTCGACACCGAGAATGATCTTGTCCATGTGGGCCGGCTGGAGGTCTGCGGCGTAGATCAGCGGAGATGCCGAGGGGTCCTGCGTGTTGCTGTGGACGAACTCGCCAGTTGTCGGGTCACGGCGCATACGAACGAACCCAGCAGAGTTTCGCGCGTTGCTCCACTCCCAGAAGTCGCCGCCAGCAATGTCGTAGTACCGGCCATAGTTACCAAAGACCTTGGTGGTTCCCTTGCCGAGGACATCCCAGGAAACGCCGAGCCGCGGAGCTGGCATCACACGAGGGGACAGGGTGCTAAGGGTGCGCTCTTCCGGTGGCAGCAAGTACTCCTCGATGCTCTGAGCGGCCGGGCGCTCACCGCTGTCGTTAAAGCCATCTTCAATGTCGACGCGAGCACCAACATTGATCGACAGCTGATTAGCAATGGTCCAGTCGTCTTGAGCGAAGAACGAGTACGTCCGAATGTTATTGCCGAGCGGGCCCACGTTGACCCAGTGCTCCCTAAAACCGCAGTCCGAGCCGTCGGCCGCAGTACAATCGTAACCATTGTCCGGGTCGGCTGAGTAGCGGGTGCCTACCAAGGTTGGAACTCCGGTATCGACGCCATCTCCGTCGATCCAGTTGATGGTCGTCTCACCGGTATTCACGATCTCTCGGTTGAAAGAAAGTGCCCAGAAGTCAGCGCCGACCTTGAATTTGTGCTGACCAAGCCCCTCAAGGAACTGGGTCAAACGCACACCACCACCAATCCGCTGGCGGGTGTTGTAGTCATAGTTGATGGCGTTGCCGCGCAAGGCACCACTTGAGTCGGTGTAGGGCGCAGCGACTAAGTCTCCCGAGACGGGAACCACATTGATGGTGTTGCGGGTCAAGCCACCAAACACCTCAATAGCGGTATTCTCGTTCGGCGTGTAGTTCATCCGAACCATGTGGGTCATGGCCAGATCTCGTCGGTCTTGCTGTGCTTCTGGCTGGGTGAGCGGGTTGTTATTTGAGTTGCTACGCCACGAGGGGCTCGCGGTGAAGTTGTACCGAACGGTGATGTCCGGCGTCGCAAACCACGTCAACTTACCCATGCCCTGGCCGCCAGACACCGACTGAGCGGCACTCTCGTCGAAGCCCTCAGGAATGGCCCAGTTGTAGTTCAGGGTCCATGCGGTGAAGTACCAGAGCTTCTCCTTGATGATGGGTCCACCGGCGGTCATCGCCAAGCTCGGAGACCGGAACCGACGCTTGGTGGTCGGGACTTCGGTGCCCGAGTCCACGTCCAGGATGTTGTACTCTCGGTCAAACCATGCGTGCTGGCTATAGAACGCAGCTACCGAGCCATGGTGCTCGTCGCCACCGTCCTTCGAGACCACGTTGACCATCATTCCGGTGAACTGGCCGAACTCAGCGGGAGCGCCGTCGGTGTAGACCTGAATTTCTTGAATGGCGTCAAAGTTGACGTCATTGCCCACGGTATTCGTGGCTGGGTCACGCACGCTGATGCCGTCAATAGCGTAGTTATTGCCGTACTGGCCTTCGCCGCGAACCGATGGATTTGACCCACCAGCACCGCCGCTTTGCGTGTCCACGCGGCCAGAGACACCCGGCAAAGTCTTGACGACGTCGCTGAAGTTTCGGCCAACCGGCATGTTCTGCATGGTGGTTTCATCAATCGTCATGGACAGCGCGGAGGAGGCCATGTCGATGGCCGGGGCAATGTCCACGATCTGAATGACGGTGTCCACAGCGGACAAGTCAATAACAATGGGTACGCGGGTGGTGCGGTTGTAGCTAACAGTCACGGCCGCTTGAGCCATGGGCGTACCCTGCCAGTAGGCAATCAACTCATACTGACCGGGAGGAAGGGCCGGCAGGTTGAAGACACCCGTCGCGGATGTCTCGGTGCGCCGCTCGCCAGCGATACCCGGCCCGGAGATGACAACCTCAACGCCAGGGATTGCAACCTCGGATGCGTCCTCAATAAGTCCGCGAATGTCACCGGTCTCGGCGGCTTGGGCAATGGGGACTAAGACAGTTGCCAAAGCGACGGTCAGTAGTGTGGAAAACGCTCTCATCGTGCACCTCCGGCAGCAATCGTGAAGGGAATCAGTTCGAGCTCAGCGCACGGGTCGGCTGCGGTGTCTGTGTCTGGGTCCCCTGTGTCCGTGTCCGGGTCCGTGTCGACGCAAACATCCCCGTAGGTCGTGCCGTTGCTGTCGCGAATCTGGAAGAAGTAGTCGCCATCCGGAAGGTCCGGAACGGTGAAGCTCACCTCGGCTCCTCGGCAATCCGCCACAATCGGGGCTGCACCAAGCTCACTGCCGTCATCTTGGCTATAGAAAACCGCTTCCGTCGCGTCGTTGTCGAGGCCACAGCCTGCGACCGGAATCACAGCGCCCGGTGCGTTCGTCTCGCCTTCTCCGGTGCCGTCCACCGCAAAGGTGTCCGGACACGCGATATAGTAGAAACCACGGTCCAACGTGTGAGTCTCGCCATCGAGCGTGAACACCACGTCGACAAATCCTCCCTCGGGGCTACTCGCCGCTGGGGAAACTCCCGTGTACACAAAGCCGACATCCTGCGCATGCTCGGGAACGTCGGGATTTTCTACCGCCGCCGCGAACTGTTCAATGTCATTGCCGCCAATAGTGGCAACGCCAGACACACCGAGCTCAGAACCGGAGAGCGTCACTTGGGTACAGCCATCCGTGTAGGCGTAGTCGGGGTTGACGGAGACAAAGCGAGTCTCACCTAGGAACTTGCATCCGCCCGCCATTAGGCCGAGCACAGCTATCCACAGTCCAGTGCGCATAGAGCCTCCGATGTCCACTACGGCAGTGCAGCGGATTAATTTGTGCCCCATGTTTCCATTAGGTGAGGCAAAAAAGACAAATTTTCTTGGACCCCTCCGCGCTAGCTTCCCGTCATATTTCTGAAAATTTATGGTTTTAACCCGGTCAATCATCGGACAAGACTATTTCAAAAAACCCAGGGCCACGTTTACAAAACCGCACAAGGAAGTGGAGCATCGCATGTTCCGAAGGCCCAGTAGTCCCGATGAAAAGCCTCATATAAGAGCATGTTTGCGAAGAACCGGTGAGTAAACCGTGTCGGAAACAAACCCACAAGACACGCCTATGGTCTGTGCAGGATCGCGCGCTTATGGGTCAGAGCCGATGCAGACCATCCGCTAGTAGGCGGTTCGTGTTGAATGATTCACACCATCACCGTGACAAGACGCAGCCCCACCAAGACGCCCAGTAGAAGGCCGCGGCCACAACGGTGGTCAGGGGCAGCAACAACAACATGCTGCAGACCTGGCGTCTAATCCCTAGCGCCAGCCACCCAAGCTACTGGTCTGTCGTACCCGTTGATGGAAACGCGCGGTCGCTGCCCCAGATGATGCGAACGGCGCCGCCGCCGCCCTGGCCGGCATAACTCCACTGAGTATCCGGCAGGCCGCCATCGCCAACGACTACCGTATACACATTCCCAGGTACAACCGGGATGTCGTTCGTCCAGCCAAGGCCGCCGCCCGAACCGCCATAGTAGTAGGTCGAACCACCACCCCCACCGTAGGCGCCACCGCGTTGGATGAGAGGATTGCTGCTACTGCCATCGATGTAGGTCTTTCCGTTCACACCTCCGGAACCGCCGCCACCTCCCATGGCCGCACCGGCAGATGAGCCGGCGCCACTTGGCCCTTGCCCCAGAATGCCCACACCGCCACCGGACGCCCAACCGCCACCGCCGCCGCCGCCGCCACTTCCGGCGCCACCCGCTACTTGGGTGCTTCCGCTGCCATCGCCAATCCCGCCATAGCCGCCATTGCCAGCGTACCCACCAGCGCCGCCACCCCCTGAGAATGGGTTGCCGGTCGTGTTCGAGTAGCCGCCATTGCCGCCGCCATCCCCCGTGAACGTTCCGAACGCATTGACGCCGTGTCCGCCACCGCCGCCTCGGACGGTGGATGGGGAAAGGAAGTACGAATCCCCGCCTGGCGTCTGCCCCGTATCACTGTTGCGCCCTCCACCGCCGCCGCCACCAACGGCGACAACCGAAACGCTTGTGACGTCAGCAGGCGCCGTCCATGAGTAGGTGCCAGGTGTGGTGTAGGCCTGCTGGCTTGGCTCGGTCTCGGACGTGACAGTCGTTATGCTCCAGACATCGCTGGAACGTCCGATAGTGACCGTTGCGGAACGCATTATAGACAGATTAGCAGAGCTCGTCTGACGGACCTGTAGGTATTCGCCGTCGGAGACCGACAAATCAGAGGTCCAGTTCCGTACAACCGAGTCACACGTCGCGTCACTACACGACCGAGCGCTTGGGCCTCCATCGCCACTGAGCGCAACAGCAACCGATGAACTCAACCCAGTTATTTGCACAATATTCGACAAGGTGAGCGTTGAGCGGCCGACGTTTATTTGGTCCGCAAACGAAAAGGGGTCGGGCCCACCTAGCATCCCAAAAACGATCCAGCCCGTGCTTGTACATCCCTCAAACGTATCGTTGACGTAGCGGACCGTACCTTCTTCACTCGACGTACAGGTGTCGCCTGGATTGCCAAGTATCACGGTCGCATCCACGATACCGCCCGTCACGTTTACAGCGGTGTCGGCATGGATTGCAAACGGGACGCTGCGCAACGGCGAGCGGTTGGCTAACTCGGGAGAGGAGTCGATCTGCACGCCAAGCCACAGGTCATCAGTTGCGAACAGTTCGCTGGTAAGGGCCGGGCTTCCGTCACCCAAGGCTACCGAGTAATAGCCGTCATCGAAGTCCACAGTGAACGTCTTACTCCAAGTAGGCGTCTCGGCCCCCGGAGCGTCGTAAATCGCAAAAGTAATCTCGTGGCTGCCTCTAACCGGAGTTCCTGTGGCGTCTAGCACCCGGCCCTGTTGCTGTAGGTTTAGGGGAACGGCAAACGCAGCGTGCGAGACCATGAGGGAGGAGACAGCAAGTGTGGCAGAAACCAGGCGCATCAGACACTTGGCCTGCACCCCGAAAACGGTGCCACGTGATTTGATAGTCGAGCCCACCGGGCAGGTGTTGTCGGCTGGCCGCTTCGCTGTGAAGCCAGCCAACAACACCAGCCCTCGATACAGAAAAGGGCACGA
>JBLHSN010000246.1:0-9114 GCA_047626195.1 Myxococcota bacterium | reverse complement strand
TCCTGGACGGACGCCGTGTCGAGTACACTCCGAACGCCGACTACAATGGCGATGATAGCTTCACCTTCACCGTGACGGACCTCGAGGGGACGAGCGAGCCTGGCACGGTAAACATCACCGTTACGCCGGTGAACGACGCCCCCGTGGCCTCGGTGAGCAGCGTGTGGCGGATGGTCGGTCAGACCGTGGTCCTCGAGGCCGACGTGACCGATGTGGATGGTGATGACGTCACGGTCGATTGGTCGCAGTCCGGTGGTCCCACCCTCGACCTGTCCGACACCAACGCACCGTCATTCGTTGCGCGGGCTGCGGGCGCCTACACCTTCGATGTCACTGTGAGCGATGGCACGGAGGAGCAGGACTTCACCGTCGACCTCAACGTGATGGACGTCGCTTCGGGGCTCCAGCATGTCATCGCCGTAGATGCCCGGGGCATGGTCTGGGGCTGGGGCAATGACGATATCTACCTTGGCCCGATCCAGGGCTACTTTGGGCACCCGTCGCCGATTTGCCTCGTCAGTGGCAGCGTGCCTTGTCCGCAGCCCCTGGATGACGTCTCCGCTACCGCTGCATCGCAGAACCTCGTGCTTGTCCTCAAGCGCGATGGCACCATCTGGGGCTGGGGCTCCAACGACTACGATGCTCTCGGACGCTCGGATACCGACGTCCCCGGTCGTGTAGGTCTCCTCGACGACATCACTGCCATCTCCGCCGGCGACAACCACTACCTTGCGCTCGACGAGGACGGCACGGTCTGGGCGTGGGGCCTCAATGATGAGGGCCAGGTTGGCAATGGCCTGGTGGGCGGTGAAGTCAGCGTCTCGGAAGCCGGCAAGGTGTGCCGTGCCTTCAATGGGGGTCTCTGTACAGACGAACTCGACGGTATCGTGGCCATCTCCGCTAGCCGCGATGACGAGAACAGCGCCATCGCCCTCGATGACCAAGGTCGCCTATGGTCCTGGGGCTCGTCCCGCGATGGTGTGCTCGGCAATGGCTGCATTGAGACCGACACCTGCACTAGCCAACCGCTAGCTCAGCCGGTCTGCGCAAGCCTAGACCCGGTGACAGATGCCTGTGTGCCCCTCACCGGTGTACGTCAGACTGTCCTTGGCGGCGTACACGGCGTGGCTCTGCTCGATGACGGAACCGCGGTCGCCTGGGGAAGCAATAACGACGGCGCGCTCGGCCAGGGCTGCGATCTAGACGATGAAAGCTGTGATATTGACATGTCCATCCCCGTCGCCATCTGTGCGCCCGGCGCGACCGCACCGTGCGACCCGCTGACCAACATCGTAGACGTCGCTGCAGGGGAGGAGCAGACCTTGCTTCTCACCGCGACTGGCGCTGTGTACAGCGTCGGTGGCAACTCCGAGGGCGAGCTGGGCAACGGCTGCGACGGTGAGCTGAACTGCCGCGACTCGGTGTCCACCGTCGAGCCGGTATGCGCACCAGGGACGGGCCTGCCGTGCGACCCGTTGACCGGCATCGCTGCCGTGCGCGCGGGCGGCGAGAACAGCTACGCGCTGACCACAGACGGCCGTCTTCTCGGCTGGGGCTACAACTCGGATCCGATGATGGGCAACATCCCCGAGGGGGCTCCGTTCGCGCGTCAGGTCGACGCCGCGACCGACTGGCTCACCATCGAGGCAGGCAACGATGCGGCACTCGCGCTGAAGACCGACGGGTCGCTGTGGAGTCTCGCAAACACGAACGACTACGGCGTGGGCAACTGTGACTTGGGGACCGACCCGGACGACCTGGATGAGTGTGGCGAGACCTTTCGGCCCACCCGACTGTCGGACGGCGACGGCACCACGTTCAGCGAGGACTGGACCTCCGTCTTTGCCGGTGACGAGCACCAAGGCGCGGTCAAGACCGATGGCTCGGTGTGGGCCTACGGCAACGCCGACGACGGCGCGCTGGCGACCGCCACAGACCTTCCGCTCGGCCTTCCATCGCGCATGACGGAGTCTGAGTGGGCGAGCGTGGATGCGGGGGACCAGTTCACCGTCGCGCTCGCCACGGATGGCATGCTTTGGGCATGGGGAGACGGCGGTCAAGGACAGCTCGGCGACGGTTTGGATGCCGATAGCCGTTTTCCTGTCCAGGTCACCTCGACCGGCGCGGCAACCCCAGACACCGACTGGGTCGACTTCGTTGTCGGTGATGACTTCGTAGTGGCGCAGAAGACCGACGGCACCCTGTGGACGTGGGGAGATGGTGGCTCCGGGCAGCTCGCGAGCGGTGGGACGGAAGACCTACTCCAGCCAGCTCTGACCCTCGGACCCGAAGGCTCTCCCTCTCCGACCGACTGGACGGCGTTCACCGCTGGCACCAACCACGCAGTCGGTGTTCGCTTGGGCCGGTTGTGGGCCTGGGGTGACGGCAGCAATGGAGAGCTCGGCAACAACTGCCTTCTCTCCGATACCTGCGATTTCTGGGAGGACGTCTCCACACCCGTCCCGGTCAGTGGGCCCAATGGCGCCGCGGCTCTCGACGACTGGCTGGCGGTAGATGCAGGTCCGGAGCACACCCTTGCGCTTCGCGAGGACGGGACCGTCTACGCCTTTGGTCTCGACGATGAAGGCGCGCTCGGCACCGGTGACTTTGAGGACGCCGGAAGCCCGACACCCGTGTGCGCCGAGTGGAACAGCCTGACGTGGGTCTGTGCACGACCTCTAGATGGCGTCACCCACATCAGTACCGCCGACGAGACCAGCTTCGCCATTCGGGACGACGGTACCCTGTGGGCCTGGGGCGCCAACGATGACGGCCGGCTCGGATTTGGCCGACCCGAGGTCGCGTTCCCCGAGCTCGTGCTGTGGAACCCGGCGGGTGCACAGGACTGACAGCGGGGAGCCCTCGGTCTAGGCCCGCGTGGCCCGGCCGCGTCTTGCGGTAGGGTTGCGGACTGGAGGACGTATGGCGGAAGCGAGCGTGGAGTTGCTGTGGTTGGTCGGGGCGCCCATCCCGGAACGCGCGGAGGTCTCAGCGGTTCGCGAGGTCCGCGTGCACACGCCCGATGCGGGTCGCGCGTCGTTTCGGATTACGCTGGATCCGACCGGACTTCTCGACGGCGAGCCGGTGTCGGATCATGAGAGCCTGCAGGTCGGGTCGCGAATGGTGCTGGGTGTTGTGTTTGGAATCGTACCCCACTCGTTGGTGGACGGTCGGGTGACGAGCGTGGGGTTGAGTGGCCCGGACTGGTGCATCGAGGGCACGGATCTGCTGGCGGATCTGGACGAGCGCCACACGCAAATGGTGGGCCCGCTCGATGCTCAGGTTCGCATGGTCCTGCACGCTTGGGACCTGCCGGGTGTGAAGGCGGATTCTCTGGTGCCATCTGAGATTGGCTCCGTGGCATGCCTGCCCGGCGAGTCGGACGGCGCGTGGCTCACTCGCGCAGCCGCGGCACACGGGCTGGTAGTAAGCCGCAAGGCGGGTCCGATGGCTCTGTCGAACATCGTTCGCGTGGGACCGCTTGCCATGGAGCGGACCGCGATGCCCCCAATCACTCCTGGCGCCTGCCTGCAAGAGCGCCGATTCACCCCTGTGCCCGGCGTCAGAGTAGCCGAGCTGCGCCTGCACGCGAGCACGGCGCTTCGTGGCGTTCTCCGCGGTGTGCACACACTGCAGGGCTTCGGAGAGGACGACGGCTCCTGGTATGCGCAGGACATCATCCACCACCTTGGACCCGGGCACTATGAGCAGACGCTCACCCTCGTTCGGCTACCCGGGTGACCTGTCTGCTCGGTCTCGTCGTCTGTGCGGTCTGGCTCCGATGGGGGAGCCCGACACATCGCCGGAGCTGGCAAGCGACGGACCTGTCAGACGCCAAGCTTGGTCTTGTAGGCTTCCACTTTGGTCATGCGTGGGTCGGATTTCCAGATTGACGCTTGGTCTGCGCTGACCTCGCCCCCGGCCTTCGCGAGGTCGGTTGCCGTAGCGTAGATCTCGTCCTGAAAGGCGATAAACTCGGCGTAGTCGGCCTGTTCTTCGACGGAGTAGTCGCTAAGCTTGGGCTCCATTGTACGGATGACATCGTACACAGCGTGTCCGCCTTCGTGCTTGGCTTGATCGATCGCGGTGACGGCGAGCTGGAGTTCAACAACCATCCCGTTGCCCATACGGATCTTCACGTTGATGTCCTTATAGCCTCCGCCGGGCTCAAGGAATCGCTGCTTTTTATCTTCAACTTTCGAGATTGACTTGAAGGCTTCATCTGCCTCGAGGGCTTCAATCCGGCTGAGGCCTGACTCGGCTCCTTCGATGGACTTGTAAGTGATGCTGCCGCGCACGAGGTCGGTGATTCTACCGGATTCACCGGCGTAATCTTCTCCAATCTTCTCCGCAGTGCGCTTCAGCTTCTTCAAGCCTGGGAACGACGTCTTTCCGCCCGTGGACGCGGCGATGTTCATGACCACGTCCATAAAGTGGCCCTCGGTTGCTCGCGCCGCGGACCGGAGGCCATCCAGTGAACGCTCTTTTTGACGTACGCCCACTAGCGGGGTGACCCCACCGCCGTCCGACATCAGCGGGTCGCGGAGCGAATCGCTGGGTCCGTCCTCGGCCCCAAGTCCCTTGCTTCGAGCCTTCGTGGCCGCCTGCTGTGCAATCGTCATGGTGGGCATTTGGACCTCGCAGTGCGGCGTGATGGCCGGGATTCAACAGTTCATAGCCTATTGATACGTGGAGCGAATGCCGTTGATAGACGTTGGTCAGCAGGTAACCGGTGTGCAGAGCGGTTCCGTGCATGTGCGTTCTTCATAGAACCACGACTAATCCATCTGGCGATCGTGTAAGCCGCTCCGTCGAACTGCACAGCGGACGAGTTGGGCTGCGACTCGTCCGCCGTTCGACTACCCGCCAAACCATCGCGTGTAGAGGGTTTGGTAGGTACCGTCTTCGCGGATTGAAAGCAGCGCCTGATTGATGCCCTCGCGTAGCTCGGAGCCCTCTTGCAAGGCAAACCCGTACGGCTGGCGTTGAAATACGGGGCCGACCACGTGGGTGCTACCGGCTCCTTCGTGGCTCGAGTAGTACATCAGCACCGGTGAGTCGTACACGACCGCTTCGATAGTGCCCTCATCGAGTGCAATGTACGCTTCTTCAATGGTGTCAAACGGGACAACGCGCGCTGCGATCGTGACGAGCCAGTCCGCAGTGGTACTGCCCTGGGTGGTTCCGACGAGCCGTCCAGCCAAGTCATCGGTGCTGCTGATAGACGACTCGAAGTGTTGGATGGTCATTGTGCTGGTGACGGTGGCTGTGAAGTATGAAATGACCAGAATTCCAGAGAACATCCAGAACAAGGCGACGACGCGTCCGCCTCGGCTCTTTGGAATGTGGTCGCCGTAGCCGACTGTTGTCAGCGTGACGGCGGCCCACCAAAAGCCATCCCAAATGCCTGAAAAGTACCGTGGGGAAAACATGTCCGGGTTGGTCTTTCTCTCCAGAAACCATACGAGGTTTCCGACGCAAAAGATGAGGATGGCCAATAGGCCAAATGCTTTGCCGACGGCGGGAAGCAGCGAGCTGAGTGCGCCAAACACCCCGCTTGATCCATCATTTTTGACTAAAATTTGGAGCCCAGATTCGTAGAAAGCATGGGTAAAGTCTACGCTTTGTTCCCGTGCAGAAGTGATGCTCAGCCCGGCCACAGCAATGTCAGCCGATTCGTCGCGAACCGTGTCGAGTAAGTCGCCGACGGATGTGGTGTGCAGCAGCTCGTACTCGACATCCAGGCGGTTAGCGACTTCACTCCACAGCTCCAATGAAAAGCCAGTCCACTCTCCATTACTCTCGAACACAAAGGGTTTGAATGGCTTGGTACTGACCACCATTCGAGTGGGGAGCTCGGCAGCCGCTTGAGCGACCGGGTCCAGATTATCTTGGGCATGAGCGCTCGGGCAGAGCACCGTGAGCCACAGCCCGAAGACCACGACCAGCCAGTGAGAACAGTGGGCCACTCGGCCTCCGGTTTCGATGGGGTTGTGCATTGTTACAAACTCGGCGGCTTTGGTCTTCCCCCGTTGACACCTTTCTGCATTGCCGGGCCTGTGTTGTCCTGTCCACGGCCTGTGAGCGGGAACTCGGGCAGCGTGCTTCGCCGGGCCAAGCCCGCCGGGCTGTCTATCAGTGGCGCGTCTAGGCCAAAGGATTCCTCTCGGGGGTGCAGGGCGGTCGTGAACGGCACATCGTAGCGGTTCCGGGCAACGGCAAATTTAGCGCCACACACGGTATTCGGCTAGCCCTCAGTGGGGCACTGACGCGACTCTTGTTGTGTGTGGCTCTCTTGTACGTGAGTGCGATAAGCGCAGCTCCTGTGAAGGACTCGTACCGCGCGCTCGACATGCTGGGCACCCCGGAGCACGGCAACCAGCAGGGGATGGAGCTGTGCTCGGCAGCGCAGACCGGCACTACCTGGCACACAGGGATCCCGGCAGCGTCCCCGTTGTCGATGGCTACTTTGTCGTGTTGCTGAATGACGTCGACAGCAACGCTCTCGGCGCGGGCGCCTGAGTCACCGGTGCTTTGCTGACCTCACGCAGGCCCATCGGATCGGTATCCAGTGCGCTCACTGCGGGTCGTCTGTAGTGCGGAGCCGATGCCGCGCGGCCAGGAAACCACTGCCTCATCATCCTCGAGTCCGTGCACGCATTGTACGGGGCCCCGTACACGTCGCGGCATCAGACGTGGAAGAGGCTCGCCCAACGGTATGGATGCTCGAGGAACACCGTCAGGCGACAGACCCAGAGGTGACCTAGCGAACCAGACGTCCCCGCAAGCTCTGGGTCCGAGTGTGTGAGTCGGCTCAGATTTCCAGGGACTTTGGCCACGCCAACATGGGGTGTCCTGTGTCGAACAAGGTCAGAACCACCCACCGTAGCGATTCGGTAGCCAATACCCTGAACCGATTGAACAACCACCGGGTCCAGCGGGTTGGGCTCAACCTTGGCCCGGATCCGCCGCACCACGTAGTCAACGGCCCGCGGGTTGTCCGGATCGATCAGAGAAGCCAGGACTTCGCGCGGCACCGGACTGCCACCCGCCATCACCAAGGCACCCAGGATGGCGGCCTCACGTTCGGACAGCAACACCTGCAGCACCCCCTGCCCTACGACCGTTCGAGGCGCACGCCACCACAAGTCGGGGTCCGCATGAATCTGCAGGTCATGTGGCGTAAGCGTCACAGCTCCTCCGGTGCCATGGACTCGCTGTAATTCACTGGTTTCGTACACGGCATCCCGGCTCACCACGCACACTGTGTGTGGTTTGTGTGCCAACGCCATTGTGGCTAGTAAATATGGAGCAGCGCCACTAGGTTCGGGACCGGGGAGGGTCCATGAGAGGTCTGTTGGTGGTCTATGCGTCGTTGGTAGGGTGTGAGGCCGGCTGGCAGGCCCCAGGCGCGGGTGAAGAAGGCCCTGACGCCTCCTTCGCCCGTGCCAGCGACACCGGCGCTCTACGGCTGGAGGCAACGCTGGAGACTTGCCCCGTCGGCTTCGACGACATCGGTCTGCCGCATCCAGAGGGTGCCAAGACCTGCGTCCACCCCACTGCCACCGTTCTGGGAACCTACGATGCTGGCGTGGTCATTGGCGACGGAGCGGTCATCGATACCCGCGCCCATCTTGGCGCCGATTCAACGCTAGGCGCGATGGCATACCTGGCGGCTGGTGCACAGGTCGGCTCGGGGAGTGAACTTGGCACAGCGGCAGTCATCGGCCGCAATGCGCAGGTTGGAAGCGGGACCGTCATCGGGCCGGACAGTGTGATTGGCCGGTCGGCTTCGGTGGGTAGCGACGTCGCAGCATTGCTCGGCGACCTCACGCTCGGCTATGGCGCCTCCCTCGGCGACCGGTGCGTCATTGATGGGAGCTTCGTCACCCTCGGAAACCTGGTGACCCTGGGTTCAGACTGCCGCATAGGCGCGGGCACAGTGGTGGCACGGTCTACAACGCTTGGCGAGCGCGCGAACTTGGCACAGGGCGTCGTTATCGGACCAAACACTACAGCCGGGCCCGACCTCACGCTTGCCACGCAAGTGCGGGTCCGCAAGCAAGCGGTCTTTGGCAGCGGAGTTACGGTCGATGAACAGTCCGCCATTGGACGCGGCAGCACCCTCGATGATGACGCGTCCATCGGGGCCAATTCCCGCCTTGGCGCGCATGTGCGTGTGGGTGCCAGAGGGATTGTGCAGGATGACACATGGATTCTCCGCGGCACCGTGATCGACGGCAACCCCTTGGACATCGTCCCACCCACCATCTCCGGAGGTCAGAGCTTCGGCATCAGCCTCGCCGCGGACAGCGGAGCGACGGTGGGACAAGTCGTCGCCACCGACAATAACGACGACATCGTTCACTACGCGATTGTATCGGGCGACCCTGGTGGCGCTACGCCGTACTTCGAAATTTCCAATACCGGACTGCTTGTGCTGACGACCGTCGGGGCGAGCGATTTTGATACGGGTGCCACGCTGGGGATTGAGGCGACCGATGGCGCTGGAAATACGGGTTCCGAGACCGTAGATGTGACCATCGACTATACCTTCACGTGTTCAGGCGGTGGCGACTGGATTGCGTACGCCAACCTCGTGGACGGCACCCGCGTCAATCTGTGCGTCCTCTACAACACACCCAACACACCCGGACCGGACCGGACCATCAACGTGTTCACCAATCCCAACGTGGTGACATCGTGTTTGGCGACATCGGAGTTCGCAGAGGACTTCTTCCGAAACACCAACGGCGACCCACACTTTGGCGCCGTTCGCTATGAAACGATGTACTCCCCACGGCTCGCATCCGGCGCCGACACGACCTCTCCATTCGTTCCAGAGCGGTTCCATTGCGCCAATGGCCTCTGTTCCGCCGCAGCCTTCGACATCGCGCACTCTGGAAATGACCAGCGCGTGTACGTCGCCGGCGTGGACGTGTGCACGATATCGATCGACGGCTACCAACTTCCCCTTGCCGGAATTTCGTCGTCCTGGAGACTGGCGTACATTCAATATGGGTCATCCGCACGAGCTCTGGTCAATCAAGACATGGGGGGAACCCAGTCCAAAACGTTGACCTTCAATGCCACGCAGTATCAGGCCAACAGACT
>JBLHSN010000245.1:0-9133 GCA_047626195.1 Myxococcota bacterium | reverse complement strand
CACTGATCATGGGCACGCGGAAGCCAAGCTCTGCCCAGAGTGGGGCCAAGATCAGCGACACTTTATCGCCTACACCACCCGTGGAGTGTTTGTCCGTCAACAGTGGGCCATCTCCCCAGTGCAGAACATCACCGCTATGGGTCATGGCTCGAGTGAGCGCAGTCGTCTCAGCGTCAGACAGGGTGTGTACGTAGGCGAAGGCAAGCCAGGCAGCGGCTTGTGGACGGCTGACAGACCCATCGACCACGCCATCGACGAAGGCTCGGATAGCCTGATCAGACTGTCGCTCGCCGTCGCGCATAGAAAGCAGAATATCGTCAATATGCATAGGTCAGTCCGTCTGGTTTTCGCGGTATACGGTCATGCGCAGGGTGAGCACATAGGTCACCCCGCAAGCGAGGATAGCTGGCGGTCCATAGGGCGAGCCAAAGACCTCGAGCACAAGTGCAATGGCAGCGAGTGGGACGCCAATGACGGCGACGAGTGCGGATGCGATGCCAGCGACGACGAACACCGAAGTGTCGAGTTGGCCGAGCACCCCGGTCATGTTCAGCAGCGTAGCAACCAATCCCCCGGAGACGCCGCCAAAGACCATGGAGGGCACTAGGATGCCGGCACTACCACCACTCTGAATGGTCAAGCCTGTGGTGAGCATCTTTCCGGCGAGGATGGCGAGCAAAACCCACCACACGGTGATGTGTTCGTCTCCAGCCAGCAGCTCAGCGATGGTGTGCTCACCCATTCCGAGGACGTGCACCGGACTGATGCCGAGACCAAACCAGAGTGCAGCAACCACCAGAGCGACGCCAAGTCCACCAGCTGCTCCGTGCCACACCGGCTGGACGCGTTCGACGAGCGCTTTGCTCTGCGCCATGACCAAGCCAAAGCCGAGGGCCACAGGAGCGCTGACAAGGACGGCGGTCACTGCGGTGACTGCGTATTCGGTGAGCGAGTAGATCTCGGCATGGGGGGCAGCCACAAACAATGGCTGAAAGCCAAAGACACGGTTGTTCAGCACGTAGGTAATGACGGCGGCGAACAGCGCATAGACGAACTTCCGGTAGACGATGCGGTCATTGTAGGCGATTTCCGTCGCGAACAGAGCTGCAGTAAACGGTGCGCCCAACAAGGTGCTGACACCTGCCGCAATTCCGGCCAGTTGGTACGTACGAAGCTCATGCTCCGATACCGACCGCATGACCCGCGCCCATCCTGCTCCCATCGCTTCGCTAATCGTAACGACGGGCGCTTCCAGGCCTCCCGAGCCACCACTCGCAAGGGTGATAAATGTGGTCAACCACTTTCGCGCTGCAAGGCCGAAGGCCGGGCGGATGTAGCGTGGCGTAGGGTCGTCGCGGTCGTCGTCGTAGGTGATATGGTAGTTGGACAGGGCCACACTCATGCCGTCACCAGCGGCGTCTTTCCACCCTGGCCGCGCGATAAGCCAGCTGCGCAGCATGCCGCCACCAACGAGGGCTGCGAATAGGGCGATAAACCCTGCTGTGCCGTTGTGAGTAGACGTATGGAACAGCACCTCGGACACTTCATGTGCGGCATAGCGAAGGGAGGCGCACGCCGCCCACACCGCGATGGAGAGAGCGGCTACCAGAAGAACTACGCGCGCAATATCGTCCCACGATTCGTGCAGCGCGCGTTGTTCTTCGCCGAGGTTGGTGAATTTGGTGGAGGCCATAGCGGGCGGGTCTATCCGGTCCGTCCGATTGCCGTCGTTCGGGGGGGAGCCTTCAGTTTTCAGCCTTCAGAACAGATGTCTTGCTGGGGCTGCAACTACACAATCCTTAGACAGTACCGTGGTCCTCATCCCATTGGAACAGTCCAAAACTCTGGCCAGTTTGCTGACCTGCTCTAGTGGCTGATGGCTGATAGCTGACTTCCCGCCCCCTGAAATCTCCCCAAATCAAGCCAATCACCGCTGCGATATTCCACGAGACCGCGACGAAGCCTGTCCCGTGATACCGTCGCACCCCTGAATCTGGAGGCTCTGTGCCGCAACCGTACACCCCCGCTCTGTCGCGCCAATGGCGTCATGTGCGGGTCGACAACGCCATGGTCGCTGCGCGCACATCTCGCATCACCAAACGCAGCATCAAGACCGACACCAAGTTTCGCCTGCTCAAGCTGGCGTTGTCCATGGTTGACCTCACCACGTTGGAAGGCCAGGACACCCCCGAAAAGGTGCGGGCGCTGTGTCGCAAAGCGCGTCGTCCCATGGTCGAGCAACCGGACTTGCCACACACCGCAGCGGTCTGCGTGTACCCAAACATGGTCTCCGTCGCCCGCGAAGCCTTAGGACCGAACAGCTCGGTGAAGATTGCCTCGGTTGCGACCGGCTTTCCGAGTGGTCTGATTCCGCTGCCGCTCAAGCTCAAGGAGGTCGAACAAGCCGTAGCGTTCGGCGCCGACGAGATTGACATGGTCATAGACCGTGGCGCGTTTTTGGCTGGCGACGATGAGAAGGTCTACAACGAAATCATCGCGGTGAAAGCTGCCTGTGGCGCCGCTCGCCTCAAGGTGATTCTAGAGACTGGCGAGCTCGGAACGCTCGACAATGTGGCCGCTGCCTCGCGCTTGGCCATTGCCGCCGGCGCTGACTTCATCAAGACGTCCACCGGTAAGATCAAGCCCGCCGCCACCCTAGACGTGACCTTGGTAATGCTAGAGGCCATCCGTGAGCACTACCTGGCAACTGGTGTGCAGATCGGCATGAAACCCGCCGGTGGCATCCGATCGGCCAAGCTTGCCATTCACTACTTGGTGCTGGTCGCAGAGACCCTGGGAAGTGACTGGCTCGACCCACACTGGTTCCGCTTCGGCGCCAGCTCAGTGGTCAATGACATCCTCCATCAACTGACGCGTCGCGAGACCGGCACCTACCCGTCCCCTCGCCGCTTCAGCGTCGACTAGGAGTACCGGATGAATCCCACATCAACGGACAAGCCCACGCTCAAGATCAAGGGGGCAATTGAACTATCGCCCGCTCCCGAGAGCTACAGCGTCACGATCAACGAGCGCTACGGTCACTACATTGGCGGCAAGCACGTAGCCGGTGACAGCGGAACCGAGTTCACCACTATCAATCCCGCCACTGGCGAGAAATTGGCTAGCATTGCGACAGGCTCGGACCAAGACGTCGACAACGCAGTCAAGGCCGCGCGCAAGGCGCATGACAAAACCTGGGGCAAGCTTCCCGGGAAGGAGCGCGGCAAATACCTGTACCGCATCGCTAGGCGGATGCAGGAGCGCGCCCGTGAGTTCGCCGTCCTCGAGACCCGCGACAACGGCAAGCCGATTCGCGAGTCCCGCGACATCGACGTGCCCCTCGCTGCCGCCCACTTCATGTACTACGCCGGTTGGGCCGACAAATTGGAGTACGCCGTGCCGGGCGGCAGTCCGAAGCCTATCGGAGTGTGTGCCCAAGTCATTCCGTGGAACTTCCCGCTGCTCATGGCTGCATGGAAGCTAGCTCCCGCACTCGCAACAGGCTGCACGACGGTACTCAAGCCGGCCGAACAGACCCCGCTGTCGGTGATGCTGCTGACGGAGATTCTCGAAGAGGTTGGGTTGCCACCCGGAACAGTCAACGTCGTCAATGGTGCGGGCCAAACGGGTGCTGCGCTTGTCGGCCACCAGGGCATCGACAAGGTTGCCTTCACCGGCTCCACCCATATTGGCCAGACCATCCTGCGCAGCATTGCTGGAAGCGGCAAGAAAGCGACCATGGAGCTCGGCGGTAAGGGTGCGCACATTGTGTTCGCCGACGCCGCGCTGGACCAAGCCGTCGAGGGCGTCATCAACGGCATCTTCTTCAACCAGGGCCATGTGTGCTGTGCGGGCTCCCGTCTGCTCGTCGAAGAGTCGATTGCCGACGAATTCGTCGAACGCATCAAGCGCCGCGTCGACGCACTGGTCATCGGCGATCCAATGGACAAGAACACCGATGTTGGCGCTATCAACAGCAAAGAGCAGCTGCAGATCGTCAACAAGTACCTGAAGATTGCTCACGAAGACGGCGCAAACATCTGGCAAGGCGGCGCCTGTCCGGCCCCTAAGAACGGTGGTTTTTGGGTACCCCCGACCATTCTCACCGGCGTTCAGCAGACCGACACCGTGGTTCGTGAAGAGATCTTTGGACCTGTGCTGTCGGTCGTCACCTTCCGCACCCCCGACGAAGCGGTGAAGAAGGCCAACGATAGCGAGTACGGCCTCGCGGCTGGCGTGTGGACCGAGAAGACTAGCCGTTTGTTCGATGTCGCCCATCGGCTCAACGCCGGTATTGTGTGGGCTAACGGCTACAACTTATTCGACCCGGCCAGCCCCTTTGGAGGGGTTCGCCACAGTGGCTTTGGCCGCGAGGGCGGATTGCATGGGCTGTGGGCCTACATGGGGGGTCTGCCATGAGCCGCCTTCGTATCCAAAAGACCATCAAGCAGTACATCGGCGGTAAGTTCGTGCGTTCCGAGAGCGGTCGCACCCTCCCCGCCACCTCATCTCGTGGAGAGGCCATGCACGTGTGCCAAGGCAGCCGCAAGGACCTGAGAAACACCGTGCGCATTGCGCGTACTGCCGCTGGCTCGTGGGGAGCTCGCAGCGGATTCAACCGCGGACAGATTCTCTACCGTCTCGCCGAAATGCTGGATGACCGCATCAGCGGGTTCCCGACCTCTGAAGACGATATGATTGGGTCCATTGACCGCGCCCTGTACCACGCAGGCTGGTGTGACAAAGTCTCGGCACTGCTAAGCACGGTCAACCCCGTTCAGCAGGCCTTCGTGAACTACTCGATGGTCCGGCCCCTAGGCATCGTTTTCTATGCCCCGGACCCCAAGGACGGACTGCTAGGCATGGTGGATGCGGTGTGCAACGCCCTAGTGATGGGGAACAGTCTCATCCTGGTTGTTCCCGTCGAGCGTGCAGAGCTGGGCCTTGCACTCGCAGAAGCGCTTCACACCAGCGACGTTCCTGGCGGTGTGGTCAACATCCTTACGGGTGATGTCGCCGCTCTCGTAGGTGTCGCCAACATCATGGAGGACCTCGATGCCATTGTCTGTGCCGCAGGCCTGCTCAGCAAGGAAGACGCCCTGGCTGTCGAGACACAAGCCGCCAGCGTGCTCCGTCGAATCTGGTGGCGAGGCCCGGCAACCAAGCCTGCAACGCCACATGAACTGCAGAAACTCGCGGAAATTAAGACCGTATGGATGAGCAGCGGTGCCGACATTACCGGTGGCGCTAGCTACTAGTTGCCGGTCCAAAGGATACAGGCGCGCCCCAACAACTTGGCACGGCGTGGAGCGCGCCTGCTGACCGGAACATCCGATCATGGGTAGGACGCCGACGAGGTCCATTCGCTTCACCTCGACCGGTGTGAAACCTGTCAAGGTCCGTCACGCTGCGGCGAGCTGACCCAGTTCATAGACGACGCAGTACACCGGAACATTCTCCAGGACGGTGACGGCGGGGGGAAGACGTGGGTCAGGGCTACCCAACCAAACCACGTCGAGATGTGACCAGTCGCGGGTGATCAAGCGTACAAATCGGAGGTTCTCGGGTGAGGCCTCAACAATCACAAACTCTGCCAGCCCGTCGGCAACAGAGAGAGCTTGGAGGCCGCCAGGGGCGTCATTGGCGAAACGCACGAACTGCCCCCGGTCCCGCAGAAGCTGGGCCACAATCGCCGCTTCGCTGTTGTCACCACCGACAACAATGCCGCCCCCCGCAACACCGATGCCGTCCAGATTATGTGCTGCCACGCTCGGCAGGTCCATGATGACACGGGTGCCGACTCCTAGCTCGGACTCCACCATTACCCGGCCCCCTGCCTGCGTAACGATGGCGTGTACTACGGTGAGCCCCAGCCCAGACGATTCACCACGACCGCGTGTGCTGAAGAATGGATGAAACACCTGTTCCTGAATCTCACTGATCATGCCAGGCCCGGTATCTTCCACGACGAGTCGAACGCATCCCGCAGGAACCGTTTCGTCGATAAACGCGCCGAGTCGCACTCGCCCCTGTGGGCCCATTGCTTCGGATGCGTTTCGTACGATCTCACGGAGGGCATCCGTGAGCTGTCCTTCGTCCATATACAAGGGTGGAATTCCAGGAAGGACACTTAGTTCAAGCTTTACATGAGGCCCGAGCGCTCCGGAAATTTCGGGCAGTAGCGCCTGCAAATGAGTAGCCAAGTCCACTTCTTCAGGATCGGGTGACTGGTTGCGTGCCACAACCATCAGACGGACTGCCAGCTCACTGGCCCGGTGCGCAGATCGGCGAAGTTCGTTTAGGTCCTGCCCAACATCTCCGTATTCAGCCACCTCATCGCTGATGAGGTCCACGCTGGTCAGGATACTTCCCACCAGTTGATGGATGGACCGAGCCGCTTGCTGCAGAGTTCCTCGCGTCAGCGCCACATGCTGCACGGCGACATCGTTGGTCGTGCCATCGCCAGTGGCGTTTACGGACACCGGCTCGACGGAGGCCGCCACAGGAGACGGTGTCGATGGCAAGGCAATCGTGCCTGCATCTCCGGGTGCCGTAGATAGAACGTTCAGTGCGAGCCAGAGGCCGCCAGCCGTCCCTACGCGGAGTGCTTCATACGGCTCGCTGGACAGGTAGAGTCCAATGAAGAACATGGATGCTACGCCCACTGACGACCACAGCGCCATACGCTGACCGGCGGTGAATCGGGCGATCAGAATCGGGACAAAAATCACCGGAGACCACAGCACCCCCGCCGAGCCGGCCTGCAACAGGACGAGTAAGCAGACCGTCGCTGACGCTGCAACCAACATGCCAGATGCAATGGACGGAAGGCGTGTAGCCAAGATCCAGGATGCACACAACACGACTGCCACACACAGCGCTGGAAGAGCCCCCAGATGAACGTTGGACGTGGGAGCTAGCCACAAGCACGCCTCCATAGCAGCAACGGCGACCACTAAGGTGCGAATGCGAACGGCGGTGCTGAGGGGAGTTGGTGGCATCTAATCGCACGCATCGGACCAAGACCGAGCCCAGCTAAGGACTACAGTCACAAGCGGTAGCCAAGACCCATGGTTGCGGCGTACAGCGGCAGCGATTGGTAGTCCTCAGCCCCACGGGCTCGCGTAGTCCCCAAGCCGTACCATGCCGTTCCCTGCAGCTCGATACCCTTTACGAGCGGAATCTCACTGCGTAATCCAGCCGTTGGATGGTGCGGAAATGCATAGCCGAAGGTCGCCTGAAGTGGCTTGATTCCGGCGGACAAGTAAGGATACGTCCGAAACGGAGTCTTAGAGTCTCCGTAGCGAGCCACATGGGACTCGCCGGGCGTGTACGCGAGCTGAAAGCCAACGCCCACACGAATTAGACCGCGAGAGTACGACCCGCCAACCGTCAGCCCGAGGTTCGCCGCGTTGACCTCGCCAAAGGTGAAGGCACCATTGGGAGCATCCAGGGCAAAGTTACCGTTCGAGAGCCAACCGGCGTTTAGGGCGCCAAACACCGTAAACGCGGGGTCTTGGCTATCGTCCGCTACAACGTTCGTGTCGACGTGCATACGCTCCACACCGTTTGGAGCGACCCGAATCACGTCTACACCTCGACGCCCCCGACGAGCGAGCCACACGTCACCGCCAAGTGCGTCCAGATGGGGAATAAGACTCTCCGGCACCGCAGCGTCTTCCCCTTGCCACAACGCTGCCATCCACGCTTGTGCGTCTGCCGTGGGCAGGTCCAAGGAAAGAGTCTGCTCGTCTCCGGCCACAGCGCGAATGTCCCACCGCTGCACTACGACACCGTCGATAAGAGCGTGTACCAGATGACGTCCCATTGGAACGCGCACGCCGCCGGTGGGCCGTAGCGTCACCGTTCGGCCATCAACCATCAACACAGCCTCAGGTGGAAAGTCGAGCGGCACGAGGGTCGACGGCAAGGCTCTTGAGATCTCGTCACGCACGGCCGTGTACGCCACCCGCTGCGGCGCCTCTGCGATGTCGTACGGCGAGATATCCCGCTCAGGCTCCAGGGCTACGGCATCTACCCATGGCCGCTCGACGGACAAGCCAGAGACGGTCTCGCGGAACGGACCGGCGGCGTCTTTGGTAGCAAGCCCGTCCATGAAGAACCGGTCCACCGCGAACCCTTGGTAGCTCAGTGCCTTGAACAGTTGATCGCGGTCGGTTTCGTCTCGCAAAATTTGGATGCCGTCAATCGGGCGCTGCAGGTCTCGCATGATGACCAACTCACCATCTAGACGGGTTTCGTAGGCACGAACATCTTCGATAACAGCGCCGAGTGCGTCCATCGCTTGCGAATCAGCCGGCGTGATTCGCGTGGCGGCGGTTGTCAGGTCAGACAGCGACAAAGGCCCCTGTTGTGAACCCGCTGCTGCAGCAACAGCGGCCCACTCGGCCGGTGTCGGCTCGCCCGACCACACTACTTCCGATGCCCGGCTGATAGTCGCGGTGGCCACATATATGAGAGAAAAAGCTAGGAAGCGGAGCATGAAAGCCCTTGATCAGTCGGAGTACAGGTGATGGTAGCGGCGCGGGAGATGTCGACGCTCCCGGTCAGGGAGGTACCCAAATAGTTGGCACGAACGGTACAGCGGCCCATGGGGAAATCAACGATGCGCGCACTGCTGGTGCCAGAGGCCCGGCGGTCGCCACAGGTGACATCAATCGCTGATGCGTCCGACATCACCACGAGAGCGCGGGAAATACGCGGTGCGTCGTCGGCGATGGTTAGCTCTGAAACGACAGCCACCGGCGGTTGGGCAGCCGGTCGAGGGGTTGAGACAATAACGATAGGCGCTGGATTTGGGGACACCGGTGTCTCAACAACCGGTGGCGGCCCCTCAACGGGAACAGCCAGACCGCTGTCCTCTGTGGGTTCCGGGATGACAACTTCGACGGGTGCACCCGACCGAATGCCGAGCTCAGCGGAGGCCAGCGCTTCGTCAGCTGCCGGCCGAAGCACCATCCAGGCCGCACCAGCCCCGACAACCACGGTCAGCAGCGCCATCACCGCCACGGCAGCCAGCCCCACCCACAGCACAGGCAGCCATTTGGCGGGCTCTTGCGGAAGCAAGGTCTGGGGTGGCAAGTAAGTAACTCCAGGAGCTACTTCGCGGTTT
>JBLHSN010000244.1:0-9135 GCA_047626195.1 Myxococcota bacterium | reverse complement strand
CAATACCTGCGGGTGGTCGCACCCGATAGTGGGGCCTTGGCCTTCCACACAGAGCTTGCCGGACACCGTGCAAGGCACTGATTTTTAGGGTTGCATGCCAGCGTTGTGTGAGTGTGTTACGTGGCGAACGTGGGATGGAGCAGTCAGGTAGCTCGCCGGTCTCATAAGCCGGAGGTCGGCGGTTCAAATCCGTCTCCCGCAACCACAAACAACAGACCCGTACTCTTCCGAGTGCGGGTTTTGTTGTTTTCGGGCTGTTCGATGAGGCCCCTAAACCTTCCTTCATCTGACTGGCCCAGCGTAGAACCGCACTACTAGACATCCGACCTAAGCGTGGTTTGGAGGGAACAAGTAATTGGCCCGCAGACCTCGCGGACCGTGCAGCCGCCCAGCGTTCGGGCGGCGGTGGCGGCGGAGAGCGCCTACCCTAGACGACGAGGACGCCCTCGGCCGTCACCCCATCAGCCACACTTCCACTCGCCACCAACAACGTATCTGGCGCATAGAAGTTGTCATCGCGGTTGCGCGTCTGTTCGGCTCCATCGCTGTACCGCTCATCCGCCAAGATCTCACCAACCAGGCCATCCGGTAAGTACACCTGGGTGGTCAGCTCAGGTACCCCAGGCGCGCGAACCTTCACATGCAAGTGCACAGCACGGCCCGGGTAGGAGCCCGGCACAATCGCAGTAAATCGGGCAATGCCATCCGAGTCCGTGAGTTGCTGACCGCGCATGAAGTCTTCGCCTTCCGTATCGAACTGCGCATACCCGCTGTAGTCACCCACCGCGTCTGCTCCCCATACGTCAACTTCCACGCCTTGTATCGGTGCACAGGTCCCCTGCTCAACCACCTGTAGATCCAAGTCGATGACGACACCGTCCACGCCCCCGCGAATATCCATCCGAAGGGTAGGTTCGCCGGGGTAGAAAGGACCTTCGACCTGAGGTCCCGTGCGGTCTGTGCACACGCCCTCACCACCGCTGGTATCCGAGTCGGTTCCAGCGTCCGTGCCATCACCGGTATCCGGCTCCAATCCAGCGTCATCATCGGCTACACACGCTGCTAATCCAGCGGCTGCAAGCGTCATCAGGGTCCGTCGCCGTGTCCAGTCAGCAGGCATAAGTCGTCCTCCGGTCGGCCTACCCTACACCCCGCCGGACGCTTTCGCGGCTGAAGAGGCACGCTTCACGGGTTCAACAGGGTAGAAATGCCCATGTCCACCCCGGTGCCGTCTCCTAACCCGCGAACCCGTCGCCTACGTCGGGGTTTGGGTGTGGTCGCGTTGACCCTCATCGGGCTGACAATTGCCGGTACTATCAGCGGTCTCGTCTACTTACAGACAGACGATTTTCAACGCCGGGTCGTCCCGCTGGTCACCTCTGCGATGACCGAACAGACCGGTGAACAGTTTGACGTCGACCGCATGGTGGTCTCAGTGTGGCCCCCGGCAATCCGGCTCGAAGACGCCGCACTCGTTCATCCCGAGACCGGCGACGTCATTGTCAGCGCACGGGAGGTACGCGCGCCACTTGTTCTTACATCTGGCGGCCCGGGTCTCGGCACACTGCGCCTCGATGGCGTTCGCGGCACGCTGCACATCGACAAAGGGACGGGGTTGCGCGAGTTTCGTGGGATGAAACGCGGTGGAAATCCCCTGCGAAGACTGCCGTGGCAGAGTCTGGACATCACCGACACCTCCCTCACCCTGCTTTTCCCGCAGGGTCAGGTCCAGCTCACCGACCTCTCCGTCACTCCCGCAGGCACTCTCGCCGATATCGACGCGGAACTGGCCGTCCAGTTCCGCGATTTCCAAGACAGCACCGCCATACACTGGCAAGACGTTCAGCTGGGGCCGACAGACATCGTCATTCCCGATGTCTCTCTTGCGCTCAACAGCCTCCAGACCCGCGGTCGCGCGTCCATCAACCTAGACGGCACACTCGATGCTGCGCTGTCCGTCCATAGCGAACTGCCAGCCTTCGACGCCCTACTCGGTCACCCACGCTCTCTCAGCGGCTCAGCAGACGTTGACGTGTGGTTGACGGGCCATCCTTCGGACCCGGTCGCCGAGGTTACGGCCCTCGTCCTCGGCGCGGGTCTAGCGGTTCCCGGCGCCCAAGTGCCCATCATCCACTACCGGTTCGGAGATGTCAGTGCGACGGCCTTGGTCACCAAAGAGGGCATTGATGTCTTAGAAGCGCTGATCTGTTTTCGTGGACTTGAGCGGTGCCACAACCCAGACAACCCGGACCGCATTGCCGCCACCGCCTTCATCACCAAAGATCTAGCGCTTACCGATGGTCACGTCACCGCAGAAGGTCTGTCCTTAGCCCACATCCTCCGGTCCATGGACGCCGCACCCAACCCGTGGACCGACTTCAGCGGAGACGCGGAGATCAGCCTTGAAGGCACTCTCAATCCGCTCTTTCTCGAAGGTCCGTTCGACCTAGCTGTTGCCGATTGGCGAACAACCGGCGGCCCCGTCGACCGACCCGGCGTGAGCGAGAGCCTTGTGCTGTCTCGTGCATCGGCCAAAGGCAACCTGGCCATCCACAAGGACCACCTGACGCTGGACGCGCCGATTGTCCGCGGTCCAAGCAGCGTCGGTCGCGCCAATATGTACCTGGGCTTCGGTCCGAAGGGTCCTCTCGACCTCAACGCCGTTCTGACCCGGGCCGATCTGTCCGACTTTCGGCCCCTTGGCGACTCGAAGCTTGGCGGTACCGGAACTCTGACCGGACGATTGTGGGGCCCGTTCAACAAAATCCAGTTTGATGGAAATGGAGACATCGCCGACTTCACCGTCATCGGAATTGACTGGGCCGACCAGCTGCAGGCCCGAATTCGCTCCCCCGATATGAAGCGTATTGAAGTGCTCGACGCCACTGCTCGAATAGGTCAAACGCCGTATACCGGCTCGTTCATCCTGGGCTTTGACACCCCCATGTGGATGGACATGGATATCGAAATTCCAGGAGGACGCATTGAAGACTTGGTCCACCTCTTCTTGGACCTCGACGGCATCACCGGAGACGTCTCTGGAACCCTCGACCTCGAAGGTCCGCTGTTCGACCTGGACGGCGAGGCCCACTTGGTCGTCGCAGACGCCGAGCTGTACGGCGAGCATTTTGATGTCGGTGAAGGCCACGGCTACATGGACACCGGCCTGTTCACCCTAGATGACTTGCGACTGTCTCGCCGCAACGGCGCCGAAGGTATCATCCTCAGAGGCGGTGTAGACCGGGAGTGGGCGCTGGACATGGAGGTGGTAGGGGACGGCTTCGCTCTCGAGCATCTTGGCAATCTACAAAGCGCCGACCTTCCCCTGACCGGCACAGCAAGCATCGCCGCTCGCATCGACAACACGTTGTTCGACCCGGCTCCACAAGGGCAGCTGTTCATCCGCTCAGCACGCTACGACGGCGAACGCATCGACGACTCCAGCGTCAGCTTTGAGACCGATTACGGCGTGTTGCGCTACACCGGACGCCTATTCGGCGGTACCGTGCGTGCCGTCGGAACCTTGGGATTATGGGGGGAACAGCCCTACTCCATGTCCGCCGGTCTCCAACGCTTCTCCGCCGGCTGGCTCTATCCCCGCGGTGCCGATGGTTCTGATGTCAGTGCGGAACTCACCGGTATCGTCAACTTGGACGGTAGCTTCGGTACCACGCCCAGCCCGGTAAGCCTCTCGGCAGACGTCTCCCAAGTGCGCATTGCCTGGAGCACTCATGTCCTCAATCAGACCGGTCCCTGGCACTACCAGCAGACCGGTGGCGCCTTCGAGCTCACCGGTATCGGCCTCGTCGGCGGTGACACCCGCTTCACTCTGACGGACGGCCGCGGCGACGCCAACGGGCTGGAGCTTCGCGGCGAAGGAGACGTCGACCTAGACCTACTTCGATTGTTTACTCCGGGACTACAGCGCGCCGACGGCACCGCCCGGGTCAACATCAATGCGACCGGCCGCGGCAACAACGTGGACACCATTGTAGACGTAGACATCGCGGCCGAGTTGTTCCGACACGAGAGCTTCCCAGGTTCCTTCGAGGATATTCACGGCACACTACAGGCCACCCGGGACGGCTACACACTGACCGATATCGAAGCCAACTTAGGCGGCGGACGCGTCACAGCAGCCGGACGCATTCGAGCCAATCAGTGGACACCCGACCGGTGGGACTTGACCACAGAAGGGCGAGATGTCCAGCTTCAGTGGATTGACGAGTTGCCCCCAGCCATTGTCGATGCCCAGCTGTCCTTTGACGGCCCCGCGGACGCGCTCTTGCTGAGGGGCAACGTACAGATCAACGAAATGGGCTTCACCGACCGCATCGACTGGGAGGACTGGGTGGTGGAGTTCGGCGAGTGGGTGGCCGTCGACTACGTCAGCCTGGAAGACGATGGATGGTTCGACCTAGACGTGAGCGTCATCGCCGATGACACAGTCACCTTGCGCAATAACGTTGCGGAAGGACGGGCTTCGGCGGAGCTGCAGTTCATCGGTAGTACCGCTCGCCCGGGCATGCAGGGACGCGTTCAAGTGACAGATGGCGTGTTCTTCCTGCAAGACCGTGAGTTCGCCGTGGAGCGCGGCTTGCTGACCTGGGGCGACCCGTGGACATGGGACCCCCAAATCGACTTCGATTTGGCGACAGATATCCGCAGTCGCGACACCCGCTACCGCGTCAACTACTTGGTCAGAGGTCCGTTTTCCAACTGGCGAAC
This sequence comes from Myxococcota bacterium, assembly GCA_047626195.1. GTDB lineage: Bacteria > Myxococcota_A > UBA796 > UBA796 > CAJXTB01. The sequence goes on along the minus strand of JBLHSN010000244.1, from coordinate 4,407 downwards.
CGAGACTCGCAGTGACCCACCGCTAGCCCAAGCAGACATCAATGCCCTGCTGTGGTTTGGTGCCACCACCGATGAACTCGAAGAAATAGGCGAGCTGCCACAAGCCCTCGCCCAAGGTGTCGCCGACTTCATCCTCACCGACCTCTTCATCACCCAAGGTAGAGGTGTTACCGAGGAGATTCGTGTCTTTGACCGCGTGGAGTTGGTCACTGGTGTGGACAGCCGCGGCGAGTACAACCCAGACCCGCGACTCCTCGTCGAGAAGCGCTACACAGATGACGTCGATATCACCGTGACCGCCGAACTTAACCCCGTTCAGATCGACAATCAGCTGGTTCGCGCCGCTCTGCGACTGTCGGACCAGTGGTCGCTGTCGACGTGGTATGCCTCGCAACAACGCGACCGAGTGCTGTCCATTGGTGGCGCGTACGGAGTGGACTTGCGTGCGCGATGGGAGGTCGACTGATGCTCGGTTGGCTCACCCTACCGCTCGCCTTTTTGCTGGCCTCAGCCCAGGCCTCAGAGCCGCCCAATTGGTCAACACGACCCATTGCACAGGTGTCACTAGTGTGGCCGGAAGGCGCCGAAACAGACGACAACCTGCAGCCGTTGCTGCTGTCGCGTCAGGACACCCTGGCCAGCCCCGGTACCGTACGGCGAGACGTCTCCACGCTGTTTCGTGTTGGTGAGTTTCGAGCTGTGGAAGTGGACGCTGTCCCCTACCCATACGAAACCGAAGCGGGCAACGTCGTCGAAGGTGTGGTGCTGACCTTCAGCGTCTTCCCGGCCCCACGGGTCCACAGCGTGGTCCTCGGTCCGAGCGGCGGCGTGTCCCGCAGTAAAGTACTGGACGCGGCCCGTATCTCCGTGGGTCAACCCTACTACGCCGAGCTGGATGCCACACCCGGTGCCACACGTATCGAGGGGCTGTACGCCCGACAGGGCTACCCCGACGCCGAGGCGACCCTTGTAGAGGTGGAACAAGACAACCATCTCACCGTATTTATCGACGTCGAACCCGGGCAACCACGAACCGCCACGGACGTTGTCTTCGCCGGCGTTTTGCCCGTCTCACAAGCTCGCTTGCGGCGCTGGGCCCGGCAGAGCGGGGTCCGACGCAACCAGCCCGTCTCTGCAGAAGCCGTCAGCGACGCCCAGTTCCACATCCGTCGCCAGCTGGCTCGCTTGCGCACCTTCCCCGTGCAGAGCGGTGGCTGGGTGGAAGCACGGGTGACGCCAGCCCTCGTCCTACAAGACGACGGCACCGCCCAAGTCGCGTTCACCTTAGACCCCGGTAAGCAACTGCGCGTCGCAGCCAATGGCCTGAGCCTGCGTGCCAACGCCAAGGTCATCGATGCACTTGGCATCGATGAACGGACCCGACTCACACGGGGATTCGTTGCCGCAGCGCCAGAACGTATCGAGACACGCTTCCAGGACTCAGGCTATTTGGCGACGTCCGTCACCGTTGCGCTCGATGAGAGTCGGGACACCGTGCAGACCCTGGTCGTCGACATCAGCCGCGGCCCACGACACAGCCTGACCGACGTGAACTTTGTCGGCAATGACGCTGTAGAAGGCTCGACCCTTCGAGCCGTGATGGACCAGCAGAGCCCGGACATCTTGCGGCTGCGAAAAGTAACCCCGGAGGCGGTCGACGACGCCTTACCGACACTGCTTGAGCTCTACCGGTCCCGTGGCTACCAAGAGGCTTCCGTCACTCGCGACCCACTGTCTATCGAGCCTAGCGGTGGCCTCTTTTCGTTCTTGAAACCCGAGCCCAACCAACACGTCACCGTGACCGTCGAGATTGATGAAGGTCCGCTCAGTACCCTCGCCGGCATCATGATCGATGGCAGTGCTGAAGAGGTTGACCTCAACGATGAACGCGAGCGCGCCAGTGAGCTCGTTGGCGGCCCGTACAGTCCACAAGCACTTGCAGGCGTCGCACAGGCCGTCGTAGAGCGACATCGAGAGCAGGGCTACCTCGAAGCCGACGCGCGCATCACCGCAGACGACCTTGTTAATGGGCGTACAGCGACTCTGTCCATTCGACCCGGACCTCGGGTACTCTTGCGCTCCGTTGTGCTCCGCGGCGCCGCAAGAACCCGCCCCAATACCATCCGCCGTGAAGTCGACCTGCCCCTCGGTGAACCGGTCACGACCGGGGATCTAGAGCGTGTCCGACGAGATCTGTACGACCTCGGCGTCTTCCGGACTGCCACCACCGAGCTGCTCGGAGATGGCCCGCTACGCGACTTGGTAGTCTCGGTGGAAGAGCAGAAACGATGGGCTTTTGAGCTAGGCGGAGGTGTGTCGACCGACCAGGGCTTGCGCAGTTTCGGCCGGGCCACGCGTCGCAACCTGTGGGGACGTGCTCATCGAGTCAGCCTGTACGGCCTGCTCGGTATCGACTGGCGCTCCGACTCGCTCAGCGACTGGACACCGGACATACGCGACCCCGAGTGGCGCGCTGCCGTCACCTACGACGCCCCTCACTTTCCGTTCCTCAATCAGCACGTCCTCGTTGATTTGCTGATGCGCGAGCGCGTGCAGGAACGCACCTGGCAGATGGCGAGAAGTGGGCTGGGCATCGCTATCGACACCACTCTGGACAACAAGACCACGCTGCGCACCGGCATCCGCATGGAGACACGGACACTCCAGGAAGTCGACGTCGGCGCCCTACTCGACGGGGAACCCTGGACAGACCTGCTGGACATCGCGAACCCTCAACTCCCCTCCACCTTTCGATTCCAAGATTCCCTGACCGCTCTGCTCTTTCACGACCGTCGTGACAGCCAGTTCGCTCCTTCGCGCGGATTCTCGTTGTCGATTCACGGTGAGATTGCTCCGGGCCTGCCCGCTGGACGAGGCGCCAAACGACCGGTTCGCTTTGCCAAGTCTGAGATTCGAGCGACCGGGTACATCCCCCTTGGCGGGCTCGTCCTTCGTACAAGCGGTGATATCGGTGCCATCGCAATGTTGGACGACGGCATCTTGGGCTTGGAGGACCGCTATCGACTGGGTGGAACTGGAAATCTGCGTGGGTTCCGACGAGACACCCTCGGCCCGCGCAACCGCATCACCAACCCAGACCTCGGTTGGTCGGACCGCCTAGGCCCGATCATCGAGCAAGCCGGCCGCGTGGATCCCGACCGCTGGACGCCGACCGGTGGGGACGCCCGTGTCCTTGCCAGCATTGAGCTCATCGCACCGCTTCCAGCACTCGGACTGCGCGCCTGGGATGGGTACGCTGCAGCTCTCTTCGCAGACGTCGGCAATGTCTGGCTGCTGACCCCAGATGTTGACTCAACGAGTGAAGCGCCCGCTATCCGTAATATCTTCGACCCTATTGTACGGTATTCTATCGGAGCTGGTATCCGTGTCGCCACACCCGTCGGCCCACTTCAAGTAGACCTCGCGACCAACCCCGAGGCCATGGTGGCGACCGGTGAACGCCGCATTCTTCTGCGCGAACAATGGCGTGAACCGCTTCTCCGTGCTCACATTTCTCTCGGCACTCTGTTCTGAGTACACTCATGCGGTGACGCGAGGCGCCCCCCGGCGTAGACTCTAGACCATGCGCTGTGTATTTTTAATGTTGGCCCTCATTCCTTTCTCTGCGGTGGCGTATACACCACCGGCGTTCGTGGACGGACAGCGGGTCTACCTCGTGCCTGACGACACCAGCGTTGTCACCACCCACACGCTAGCCGCGGCGGCCGAGGCCGAGCACCCGGTGGTGGTGGTGTTCGCCAACAACGTCGTCGATAATGAGCGCGGAGCCGAGTGGTCGAGCGACACGGAAGATGCCATCGAAGACACCTGGGCATTGTGGTCTCAAGAGGCCGACTTCCAGGCCGACATCACAAGTGTCGTGCTCATTGGCATGGACGACCGGGAAATTCGGATCCTCACAGGCTCCACCTGGGACGCGGACTTGGGCCTCACCGGCGCCGCCCTAAGCGAGCTGACCAAGCGCCACTTCGTTCCGCAAGCACGTGCAGGAAACCTTGACGTCGCTACCCAGCGCACAGTAGCCGCACTGGACCAGGAAATCAGTCGTCGAATCGCCTGGGAGGCAGGTTCGGAAGACCGCCTTCGCGTCGAAGAGGGCGACCGTCGCGCCCGTGAAGCGCGCATGGCTCAGCTCGAACAAGAACGACGGGAGGACCAAACGCGCCTGGCTATCCAGCTCGAGGGCCAGCGCGACACCCTGCGCCTAGGGGTGACCGTAGCCGGCGTTGTCTTCATTGGATTTGGCTCCTTTGGTGCGGTAGGCTTGTTCGTCGGAACCCGGCGGCGACGGCGACAACGCGCATCACGCAGACTGCGCACGGCCGTCAGTGCCATGACCCAGCGCTTGGCAACGGCCAACGAACTAGTCGCTGACCTGCGCCTGCA
>JBLHSN010000243.1:0-9141 GCA_047626195.1 Myxococcota bacterium | reverse complement strand
GTCCTCGGCAGCCAAGACGGCGGTCGTCTCGGACGTTAGGCTCGCTTGTAACAGTGGACCTGAATCCGTATCCGTGCTCCCACACTGCGGAAAGCCGACAATGCGTGCCCCGTTGCTGGCTGCAACCACCGGGGTTCTACCGCCGGCTGGGTTTTCGATGGTTCGAACAGCCATACGGGGGCGAACAAAGTCGGAGGACGGTGCTCGTATTGATGCTGGATGGCCAAGCGCCTCTTCGTCCACAATAGGCGCCCTGTTGAGCCAGACCGTGGTTTCTCCGCTTTCACTTGTCCCAATCAAAACCAGATCGTCGAGTCCATCGTTGTTCTGATCGACGACGAGCATGTCGAGTAGGTCGGCCCCAGCGGCAGGGAGAAAGACGGGCCGGCGTGACTCGGGCAAGGTGTGGGAAGGGCGCCCGTTCGGCCAAATGTGTATTCCCTCTGGATATCCGTTGAATGGAATTGTGGAGTGTTTGAAACCTTGTAAGTACGCAACTCCGTTGCCGGCGATGGTTCCCAGGCCGTATCCGTTGACCACAGCTCGACCGAACTGCGTCTCGCTAGACCCTCGCGCTAGGATTTGTCGCACATCGTTCAGCTCACCGGAAACGGGTAGCGGGAGACGTAGATAATAAAGGTCGCCGGCATCCAAGGGCGCATACATCCGTACGATTTGACCATCCACTGTCAGGGGTGTGGTCGCCATGGTGACCAAGCCACGACGGATATCGCCGCCTGTGAGTATCGAGTGCGCAGCGGTGGTAGCTGGAACTATGCCGAGCGGAAGTGGGGATTCGATAGCCAAGACACGGATGTTACCGTTGACTAGCGCTAAGTCATCCAGCGAGTCGTTCGTGACATCGGCCATCGTCATTCGTGCGGGTGTCGAAAGGAGCTGCACGTTCGCATCGGTATCCGCGAGGGCTGGTTCCAGCCACGACGCTAAGCGCCGCCGTGCTCGCCCAGCGACACACCGAATCGTCGTCCACACAGTCTTCGTCTACGAAGTTGCCGCATATTTCTGGCATCCCAGGTGAGAGATCTGCGTCTTCGTCGTTGCAATCAATAAATTCGCTTTGGGTCGCCGTTGCGCCATGAGGAGCCGAACATTCGCAGTCGGTCGAATCCGCGGTAAACCCATCGGCATCATCGTCGGCGTACCCACTGACGGAGCCGATGCCATCATCATCAATGATACCGTCGCAGTTGTTGTCGACTTCATCACCACGAACTTCGGCACGACCGGGCCGAACCTCCGCATTGTTGCCGTCGCAATCGACATCAGCGTCGAGGTTGGTGAAGGCGCCTGTTGGCCGAGTACAGCCACTGCTGGACGTGGCGTCGGGGTATCCATCGGCGTCGGCATCAAGGAACCCAGTCAGATTTCCAACACCAGAGTCATCGGAGCGGCCGTCACAGTTGTTGTCTGCTGAGTCGCCGCAAATCTCCTGAGCAGATGGGTTGACCTCTGGGTTGTTGTCATCACAGTCTGCGCCGCCAATCGCGGACGACTCAAAACCATCGCCGTCGCGGTCTCGGGCGTCATCAATCGCATCCTGAAAGCACCCAACTTGAATAAGGACAGGCTCAAAATGATGGGGCGCATCACATCTCCGAGGGTTCCTACTGAAGCAGATACTAGCATTGGACGTGTGTGCTTGGCGGAAGCTAGCCCGCGGTAGTCAACTCGAACCGCCCACTCCCCACAACCACGCCATTCACCACCACATCGACCCGATGCTCACCTGGGTAGTAGACCCGCGTGGTGACTTTCTTGATGGACAGCTTCTTCTGGAGCTGCACGCTATCGCCGGCCTTCACCGACTTGCTCACGCCCTTGAAGACTTTGGTCGAGCTGCTCATTTTGGTGGGACGGACCAACGCCATGTCCATCATCAGTCCTTGAGTCGCACCTGCAGTCAACGTGACGGAGACCGTGACGGCGTCTCCTAGTGCAATGGTGGTCGGTGAGACGTCTACCTGAACCTCAGAGACCATTGGCGTGGTGAACCCAATGACCGCGAGTGCCCGCGCATCGCCAGCCTTGATGAGCCCACGCAGCGCGTGTTTGATGAGGCGCTTGAGGTTCGGTTTGGCGTCTACAGACCAGCGCTCAGCGATGTCCAACACCAGGTCAGGATGGTCCTTGCTGATGTCATTGAGGTGATTGGCAACGCTACGGCGGACGTATTCTTCGTCGTCGTCCTTCAGAGACTCGAGGAAGGGCAGGGTGGGCGACGGGTCCACGACCAACGCCTTGAGTCGGATTCCCCAAGGCAAGCGCGGTCGTGAGCCTTCGCTGACTAGGCGACGGACGTGGATGTTCTCGTCTGTTGACCACCGCTTCAGGACCGGAAATGCGATGTCCGGATGGTGTTCGATGATCGGGCGAACCGCGAACTCACCTGAGAAGGTCTGGGTCAATGCGTGAAGCGTATTCAGCGACAGCTCGGGCTCGTCTACGCCGTAGTCTTCGACGACTTGCACGAAGGGCCACCACGAAAGAGCAGAGGCGACCTTCTCCGCGGTTGGCAGAGCCGGTGGCATGGCCGCCACCAGGATTCGGGTGGTCTGTGACCAGTCGGATGGAAGGTGGGCGCGAAGTGCTGAAGCCACCTGTTTGACGCGGTCCTTGAGCTCCAACGCCTCAAGACCTGCGGTGGCTTGGGCTGTGAAGCTGCTCGCGTCGAATGCCGGATAAACGGCCAACATGGCGGTTGCTTGTTCAGCGACGGTGGCTGCATTGATGCTGTCTTTGAAAGGGGCATCCGCCATGTTTGCGTCTCCGTTGGGTCTCCTAATAGGACCCGGGCTGTGAGGGTGACCGTAATGGGAAGGCGACAGTTTCAGGTAGAGACCCCCATTGAAGAAGGCCCCGAGGCTCGGGTGACGTGGGCCATGAATGAGCTGGAGGTCCTGATGACAGCAGGAGCCGCGACGGATGACGTGGTGACGCGTGGCGGGATTTTCGGCGGTCAAAAGGACCAAATGTTTTATGGGGGACTGCATATCCGTCGTGGGCGGCTGAGCGGATTGAGCGTGTCCATCACCAGTCGGTCGACACGGCGAGCCGGCGTGGGTGTGACGGTGATTCCAACCTCGACCGTCCAGACCCACTTGCTGATTCTGGTGTTCTTGGGCGCTGCCTGTTTGGGAGGCGCCGTTGGGTATGGCTGCGGTCAGTCCTATGCGGTTGTTGATGCCTTTGTGGGTCTGTTATTAGGCGCTGTTGTTGGCGTTGGGGGTATCGCCTTCATCCAGCGGTTCGGCATTGGTGTTGCCGGTGACGCTGCCGCCGCCGCGGATGCACTCGCTGCAGATATCGGGCAGTGGGTGGAACAGCGGGGTCGGCACAACTGAACCGTGCGACGTGGCGCGATGCACGCGCTAACCCCGGTGCATGTCCACACTGACCGAGCGCCTCGCCGCCACCGATAGCCCCCTCGACCTGTTCCTCACCTGGGTGAGCGAACGCGGCATTGAGCTGTATGACGCCCAGGAAGAGGCGATTCTAGAGCTGTTTGAGGGCAACCATGTCCTGCTCAAGACGCCTACGGGCTCTGGCAAGTCACTCGTGGCGACGGCACTGCACCTGTACGCGATGAGCCGCGGGGAAAAGTCGGTCTACACGGCCCCTATTAAGGCCTTGGTGTCGGAGAAGTTCCGATCGTTGGCGACTATTTTTGGAGCTGAGAACGTAGGCCTGATGACTGGTGACGGCTCGGTCAACAGAGACGCCCCCATTCTGTGCTGCACGGCTGAAATCCTGGCAAAAATCGCTTTGCGCCATGGTGAAGAGACCCCATATACCTGCGTAATAGCCGACGAGTTTCACTACTATGGTGACCGAGACCGTGGCATGGCGTGGCAGCTCCCGTTGCTGACCATGCCGCATGCCCAGTTCTTGCTGTTGTCGGCTACGCTCGGGGATACCTCGCACATTGAAGCGGACCTCAAGGAACGCACCGGGCGCGAGGTTGCCTGTGTGGACCAAGCGGAACGTCCGGTTCCGCTCACCTTTGAGTACAGCGAAGTCCATGTTGATGAAATGCTGGGCAGGCTGGTTTACGGCGGAAGGGCCCCGGTCTACGCGGTTCACTTTTCACAGCGCGAAGCCACGGAGCTTGCCCAGGCGTTGATGAGTCGGACCTTCACGGGCGCCGAGAAGAAGGCCGAGATTGCCGCCGCTATCAAGGGCTTTCGCTTTGACTCTCCGTTCGGCCAGACCCTTCGCCGGTACGTGCTGCATGGCGTGGGTCTGCACCACGCCGGACTGCTGCCGAAGTACCGCATCTTGGTCGAACGCTTAGCCCAGGAAGGGCTGTTCACCGTCATCTGCGGCACAGACACCCTTGGCGTGGGCATCAACGTTCCCATCCGCAGCGTGCTGTTCACTAAGCTGTGCAAGTTCGACGGCGCCAGTGTGGATATCTTGGCGGTTCGCGACTTCCTTCAGGTCGCCGGTCGTGCGGGTCGAAAGGGCTATGACACCGAAGGTTCGGTCATTGTTCAGGCGCCGGATTGGGTGATTGAGAACAACAAGCTGCAAGAGCTGGTTGAGTCCGGTTTGAAGAAGCGCGGCAAGGTCAAGAAGAAGAGCGCTCCCACTAAGGGCTACCGACACTGGGACGAAAACGTCTTCAACAACTTGGTGAGAGGGCGTCCAGAAGCTCTAGAAGGCACGTTTGTTGTTGACCATGGGCTCGTTTTACAGCTGCTCCAGAAGGCCGAAGAAACCCTCGGCGACGCCATGGCTGAGCTTCGCGAGCTCATTGAGCGGTCGCACACCGGTCAGCGAAAGACGGCACTCTTGCTCGAAGAAGCAGATGCCCGACTCGGTGAACTCATCTCCGCGGGCGTTGTGGTCGACCATGGGCCCGACAGTGTGCCCCAATACGCGGTCCAGGCGGACCTGCAGCAAGACTTCAGCTTGTACCACAGCTTGAGCCTGTTTCTACTGCACTGCTTGGACCTTCTGGACAAGGAGAGTCCCGACTACGCCATGGACCTGTTGTCGCTCGTTGAAGCCATCTTGGAGCACCCGAAGACCATCCTTTTCGCTCAGGTTCGCCGGGCCAAGGGAGAGGCAGTCGCGCGGATGAAGGCTGACGGCGTTCCCTACGATGAACGCATGGAAGCGCTTGAAGAGGTCACCTATCCAAAGCCACGCGGCGAGTGGATTTATGGTGTGTACAATGCCTTTGCCGAGACCAATCCGTGGCTTGCCACCGAGCCCATTCGCCCCAAAGCCATTGCGCGTGAGCTTGCCGAGACTCAGAGCACCTTCGCCGCCATGGTCAAGGAACTAGGTCTAGAACGCAGCGAAGGTGTGGTCTTGCGCTACCTGTCGCAGGTCTACACCACACTCGCCCACAACGTGCCTGAAGCCGCACGAACCCCGGCGGTAGATGACGTCATTGCCTACCTTCGCGCCCTCATCGCACGCGTAGATGACAGCCTCATCAAGACCTGGGAAGGCATGCTCGCATCGGACGACCCAAGCGACGAAGACGCAGGTCCCATCGATATCTCAGCAGATGCCAAGTCCTTCCGCGCCCGCATTCGCCAAGAGCTGTACAGCGTGGTTCGCGCTCTGCATCACCAAGACTGGGACGAGGCTGTGGCTTCGCTACATGCCAGTGATGAGTCATGGTCGAAAGACGACATGCGCACTGCCATCCGGCCGTACATGGATGAGCGCGGACCGGTTCCGTTCGACGGCCGAATCAAGCAGGGGTGGACCACCATCATCCAGGAGGACGGACCTCATCGGTGGACCGTTTCCCAGGTCATCGTGGATGACGAGACCGGTAATGAGGACGACGACGCTGGCGAGCAGTGGAGTATCGACGGCGTTGTTGATCTGTCAGAAGACACAAACCCCGAAGGGCCGCTGGTTCGACTTGTGAGTGTTGCCGGAGCCTGACACGCTTCTTTGTGGCCGAGCTCGGGTGTACGCAGGACGTCCGCTCGGATACTTCACGGCCGTTGCGGCCGACGTAGAACAGCAGGCGACAGTGCGGGCGCAGAGCCTTTTTGACGCTTATCAGCGCAATGGAGGTGGGTGTGCCTACGACTGTGCGCCGAACCGTCCCCCAACCTGCGATGCGAGCGTCTGTGCCATCGCACCGGATGAGAACTTCTGACCCGGTTTGGAACGGTCTAGGACAAGAGCTAACTGCCGACTATGGCTCGAAGTTCATCGGGATACCTGGACCGCCAGGCTCAAGCTCAATGCCGTCTACCCACCCCATCCACTCGGCCCACGGTCCACCGCTTTTTTGACCGCCAACGAACAGCACACTCGGTGCGTTGAGGTCGGGGTCGGAGCAATCGCCAGCATCTGGGAAGGGCGCCTCACCGCAGGGAGTTGCGACGAAGACCGCGTCGGGGTTGTATCGGACGAGCTCACTCCACGTCAGACTGGCGGTCTCGGCACATGTCCCGTCCTCTACCAGGCTACGGCCGAACACACAGCGCCAGTAGTCGTCGGTCATCGCGTCCCACTGCTGCCAATTTCCACCGATAGCGGGTGAGGAGATGTAGGCGGGGTCGAAGGCCCAGATCTCATCGGTACTGGCCGAGAACAGGCCGTCACCGTCAACGTCGATGAATACGTTGATGTAGGGCAATAGGCTCTCGTCGTCGTCGACATACGTGCTGAAGCTCATGGCCTCGACATCGGATACGTTCAAACCGTTGAGGCGATTGATTCCAAGGAATGCTTTGCCGCCTGCTCCCGACCATGCGGGCCAGTCTCCGCCTAGGCTTGCTTCGCCACTACCGGTCGACAACAGGAAAGCACCGAGCCCGGCATCGGGCCAAGAAATATCGGTCCTAATCCCCACCATCGCGGTGTTTACGCCTAGCCACTGCCAGTCTCGCGGGGAGTCTGATGTGACGAGGTCGTCTGGGTTGGGGTCGCCCAAGGTGTCGGCGTCTGTCTCGGTGTCGGTGTCTTCGTCTGCGACCTCGGTGCCTAGGCCGTCATCCGTGGTGTCCAGGGGGTCCGACTTGCACGCGGTGAACAGGACAAGAAAGGGCAGCAATACGCGCATCAAGACTCCAGCCACTGCACAGGTCAAACGACCGACTGGGCAGGCAGCTACCTTACCTCATTGTGGTTCGAGGCGTCCGGTTCGGTGGCACACCTGGCACAGGTCAGTGCGTCGGATTGGCACACTGTTGTGATGCATGCAATCCATAATATACGTTCAATGGTAATGGACTGGGTTGGCACTGTCCTTGCGAGGTGGGTGGCTGGAGGCCGAATGCACCGTCTGACCTTGTTGACTACTCTCACCCTTTCCCTTGCTCCACTGGCCCTCGCCGAAGGCACCAGTGAGTTGGGTCCGTACCAAGCGCTGCGGGCCAATACGATACTCCATGCTGATATCTTCGCTGCCGGTGTTGAAGCTATTGTTTGGGCTGGTACAGGCGATGTGCGGCTCACCGCGCCGGATGGCTCCGACATGGGTGTTTACCCGAGTGGCTCAACAGTGACGTCGCTGGCTGGGCAGCCCGGTGCCTATGTAATCGAGGTCCTGTCGTCACAGAACTTCACCACAGCTTGGGACGTGAGCGTGGCCAACGCAATACTTCCAGGCGGACGGATCTGGTCGACCAACTGGCGCTTCAATGCCGGATCCTTCGCGGCCAGTCGCTCGACCTTTGCAAGTTTCTATGCGGTCGTTCCAGCAGGGAGCGGCGGCGAGACCTCGGTGATTGAGCTTCAGGTCGATGGTCTGTCTGGCTACGTGTACGACTTGAACGCCAACGGCGAAGGCGTTCAGGGAGAACAGGGCGGTAGGTCGGTGTCGGCAGCGGGCAACAGTACCCTTCCGGACTACCCGATTTACTTGTACCCACCAACGAATGCGTCGTACACACGCAGCGCACCGGCGGCGGAAGGCTTCTGGCTCAACGGGGGCGGACAGCAGAACGTGCTTAGCGGCGAGCTGACCGAGTGTAATGACATCTGGTCGGGTCACAGCGGCTTGGCGTTCTACTTTGAGACCGATGTTGAGGGGACCTACCACATCCTGTGTGACCTCGATGGCGACGGCTTCGAGCGAACCAGCGGCGACGATGTGTTCTTGGTCGGGTCCACTGAATCTGGCTGGAACACCGTGCCTTGGTCGGGCTACGCACCGGATGGCAGCGTCATTTCCGAAGGTGACTACGAGTGCCAACTGTCCATCAATGTAGGGGAGTTCCACTACGTTGGCTATGACATTGAGACAGCATACCAAGGCTTACGCTTGTACGAGGTGGACGGCCTTGGACAGCGTGCGCCGTTGCCGATGTACTGGGACGACAGCGCCATTCAGAGCAACGCCCAGACTATGCTCTCTGGAGCAGTCGGGCGGGTAAGCTCGGGCGAGTCCGGCGTGGTTCCTGGCGCCTACGGCTCCACGGCTGTGGCCAACGTGGACGCGCGCTCTTGGGGAGCGTTCAACAGTGGCGGCAAGGGTAACGAAGCGTACTTGGACACCTACACTTGGCTAGGCTCGACAACCGGCGCCACGATGACTTTTCACTCGGCAGATGGCCTGGTGGACAGCGACTCGGACGGTGTGTCGGACTACGAAGAACGTTGCTGGTGCGGTACAGATCCGAACAACACGAACTCGCTTGGTGGCGGTGGCTCAGATGCCGATGTGTGCTCGCCAGGCGTGTCCTCTGGCGGAGAGGGGGGCTTGGAATCCAACGGCCGGCTTCAGAGTGCGCTCGCCCATCGTGCCATGCGCGGCACACGGGGAGTTCGCCGGCAGCTGGGCCTTGTGAGCGAGTCCATGTGGCAGTCGCTGGTACCCGATACCGGTCCGCTGGGTTCGGTCCCGGTCGAGACAAGTCCCACGGGACTCGCGCTGTACACCAACGCGGACGAGGTTCGGGCGTGGGACTACATGGACGCTGACGGACGGCGAGTTGGAGCGGTGATGGTCATTGAGACCACGGGCGCCCTGTACGAGCACACCAAAGCGATCTGTGACCGCGCAGGTGGCGCCGCACTCACGTCCGTTGGCGCAGCCTCCATCGGGGGTGGCGAGGTGGTGCGGTCGAGCTTCCTCACCGAAGACACCCAGCGCGACCACAGCACCACGGTCATGTTGTTCGAGCAGCCCGATGAAGCGTG
>JBLHSN010000242.1:0-9146 GCA_047626195.1 Myxococcota bacterium | reverse complement strand
TGTACGAGTCGGTGGTATCTGCGACGGCCAGGGAGGCCAGGAAGGCGAGCAGCATCATGGGGAAGGCTCCAGGGGGAGAGCAGTTTAGCGGGTCCGTTGCTTCGCATCCACCGCATCGAACCCGAGATGCCTCGCCGGATTCCCTTGCAGCGCGATAGGGGCGCCCATGGCTACTTCCCCCTCCCAGACAGAAATCAATCGTCAACGCGTCTCCCGTGAGATTGTCGTCGACGCTCCATTCCGCATGGGTGGCCCCCGCGTGGCCATGGTGTATCCATCGCCCTACCGCGTGGCCATGAGCTCACTCGGCTATCAGTGGCTGCTCATTCAGCTCCGCAATGAGGGCCTCGCCGCCGAACGTGTGATCCTACCGGACGACGTCGCCAACGAACGCCGAATGCGCCAGGTCCCGCGTTCGCTCGAGACCGAAACGCCGCTATCGCACTTCCCCATTTTGGCGGTCTCCCTGGCCTACGAGATGGAGCTCGGCGGTCTCATCGAATTGCTCCAGCTTGCCGGCATTCCGGTCCTGGCCAAAGATCGCGGCCCTCAAGACCCCGTGATCTTGCTGGGGGGGCCACTCACATTCAGTAATCCCCTGCCCGCAGCTCCCTTCGTAGACGCCATGCTCCTCGGTGAAGCCGACGAGACCTGCATGCCGGCCATTCGCGCATTGTTCGACACCGACAGTCGTCAGTCGTGGCTAGACGCCGTCGAGAAGCTCCCCGGAGCATTCATTCCCGACCGCCATGGGACGGTACTGCCAGCGGTTGCCAAGGCGAGCGACTCCCTGCTGCCTGCACGCAGCGGCATTTTGTCGCCAGACACCGAACTGGCGAACATGTTCATGCTGGAAGGCGAGCGAGGCTGTCACCGGCAGTGCAGTTTCTGTGTCATGCGCCGCTCGACCAACGGCGGCATGCGCTTGGTGACGCCCGAACGGGTGCTGTCGTTCATCCCGGAAGAAGCCAAGAAGGTGGGCCTGGTAGGCGCAGCCATCTCCGACCATCCCAAGCTGGTGGACCTTCTCGAGACCCTTGTAGACAGCGGCCGAGGCATTGGCGTCAGTAGCCTTCGAGCCGACCGTGTAGCCCGCCGTCCGCAGATCGCAGAGCTGTTGCGCAAGAGCGGCGCCCGAACATTGACCGTTGCCAGTGACGCCGCAAGCCAACGCCTGCGCCGAACCATCAGCAAAGGCACAACCGAAAAGCAACTCATCGAGTGCGCCAGGATTGCCGGAAGCGTCGGCTTTGAGACCCTCAAAGTGTACATGATGGTCGGCCTGCCAGACGAACGACAAGACGACTACGATGAGCTCATCGAGTTCACCCGCGGCCTGTCCAAGCACATCAAAGTGGCGCTGGGGGTAGCTCCGTTCGTAGCCAAGCGGCACACACCCCTAGACGGCACGCCCTTCGCCGGCATCAAGCCCGTCGACAAGGCACTCAAATACATCAAGAACGGCCTGCGCGGCTCGCGCGCCGAACTGCGCAGTGCGTCCGCACGCTGGGCATGGGCCGAGTACCAGCTCGCCCAAGGCGGTCCCGAGTCGGGACTCGCCGTACTCAACGCCGTGAATGCTGGCGGTCGATTCGCAGATTACAAGCGTGCATTCACCGAGATGGATCTGGAAACAATGCGCCCGTGGATCCACGAGAAAGCCGCTAAGTAATCCGCCTCTAAGGAGCAGGCGCCGGCGCAGGAGCCCCATCGCGGGCCCTTAGCAACGCTTCTTCCATTCGACGACGCCCCTCTTCGTCAAGGCCTGTGTCCTTGGCCACGTCGTCGATCATTTCATCGATCATCCCCTCGCGGGTCAATCCAGTGTCGTCACCACTATTGGCTTGCTCCTCGGCCGTATCGATCGGCTGACCGTCCGGGCCCAAGCGCACCACGGGCTGCCCGTCAGCGCCGGTGCCTTCACCAACGCCCCGAATGAGACCGCCAGGTTCAGCCCCATTTCCAGCCTCCACGCCGGCAATCGGCGCGACATCTAGGTCAACATCGACGGAGGTGTCGGGACTCGTCATCCACAACACCAACCCACCCAAAAGTGCGGCAACAACCACAAAAATAGCACCAATGACCACGTTTCGACTCGAGTCCATACAGGCCCTCCCCAGCGCACACTATCGCACAAGACACCGCGGGGGGAGTGCGGTTCCCAACCCTGTGTCCCACGCGGTAGTCTTCACCCATGCCATTTCCAGCCACCATCGACGACAAGACCTTCGCCACCCCACAAGAGCTTGCTGCTGCGGTGATGCACCGAGCACAGCACCAGCCAGACACGGACCACCTCTTGGCCCAGGCCGCACACGCCGGTGTGTTGTCGAGAGATGAGGCTGTGGGCCTGTGCGCAGCTTTGATTCAAACCGGGCGCCCCATCACCGTGGCCGTCGGCGCAAGACTGGCCAAACGCTTGAATGACCCTGCCCTCTGCGGTCTCCTGCTCTTAGCTCATACCGCCCTCGACATGGGTACCCTTCTGCAGACTGCCGGCAACAACACCAGCGTGGAGGACCTGTTGCTCGGCGCTGCCGCAGCCTTGGCAGCCGACCATGCTGATCACCGTGCCGACGTTCTCCAGCGCTTGAGAAACACCGGTCAAGGTGGCGACGAGATACGGCTCGTGGCGCGGCACGGAACGGCAAAGGAAATTGCCCAATCGTTACCGAGTGTTCTGCTAGAGGGACTTCCTGCGGACACCGCCGAGTCGATTGCAGCTGGACTCAAACGGGGCGGCGAGCCGAAACAGGCCCTTCTTGAGGCACTGACCACCCTAGATACAGCAGACAAGGCCAAGGTTTGGATGGCAGCACGCCGATTAGGGGTGGACCTGCCAGACCTGTAGCCTGCTCGGCGCGCATCCCGGTTCAGGCTGTCATGTGTACCGACCCGTCTGGACCTGCACCCCGCACATGACCGGTCCAATACACCTCCCTACCGGAGAACTCATGAAGCGATTCATTCTTGGCGCTCTTGGACTGTTGGCTATCGGTGGCCTGGCCATCGTAGGGACTGGTATCTACCTCTACAGCAGTATCTTCGGCGCACATGCTCCGCTCCAGGATGGCCTTGTCGTCGGCCCCGCAACCACTATTGTCGACGGATTCACCGCGATCTACAGCGTGCCCACGACTTCCGGCGTGTTGCTGATAGATGCGGGAATGGACCCAGAAGGCAAAGCCCTACAGACAGCTCTAGCCGCGCAGGGCTACACCTTGGATGACGTTCTCGCCGTCTTCCTCACCCATGGTCATGGCGATCACATCGCCGCTATTCCGCTTCTCAACGCACCGGTCTACGCGTTGTCCGCAGAAGCGGGAATCGTAGCTGGAACTACAGCATCCGATAGCTTCATCGGGGGCATAATGGGTGCCGAGCCCACCGGTATCGAGGTGACCTTTCCCGTTGAAGACGGAACCAAAGTGACCGTTGACGGCGTGGATGTCGAGCTACTGGCGGTCCCCGGACACACTCCAGGAAGTGCGGCCATTGTAGTGGGCGACACTGTCTTCATTGGCGACAGCGCCAACGCGCACAAGGACGGAAGCGTTCATGGTGCGACGGGCATTTTTTCGGAAGACCTCGACCTGAACAGGGCCCAGTTGATCGGGCTCACTGCCCGCCTCCCGCCACAAGTGTCCACCGTCGCATTTGGCCACACCGCCCCCACAACAGTGGATGCGCTCGGCGCTTTTCACCGCGAGTAGCGGCGCCTAGCGTGCGGCATTGAGCTGCGACCAAGGAGATCCGCCACAGCCGGCCATCGCAACATCCGAGGAATCCGCAGCGACCACGGCCAACGCTGCGTCTTCGCTGTCTTCGTCGAACGCAATCTGGCAGTACCACAGCTGACCACTCGTCTCCTCAAACCAATCGAATCGGCTCCATTGGTTCGGGAAAAAATCATCTGGGTGGTTTTGGCCAACCGTCCAAGCCTCAGCGTTGTCGTACTGAGTCAACGCTACCGGAGCGCTGCTGTCGTACGATTCCCACGCGCTGTCAGTGATGACGTGATCATACCCGTAGTTGTCGATCCAGCTGCCTGCGATGGCGATTCCTGACGGGTCAGGGTCCGTCTCGGAGACGTCTTCAGTATCTGAGCCCGAGCTCAAGTCGCTATCGCCGCTGACGGGGTCATCGGTACAGGCCAACAGCATCAACGCGAACCACATAGGAACTCCTAAAAGGTGCTCACATAGCGCGTCGTGTAGGGGTGAGCGACGCTTAGCGTGCACACCACTGGTGACCGACAGGGTCCTGACGGAACGCGTCGGAGTCCACCGCCGGACAAGCCTGACGGATGGCCGACTTCAGCTCGGTGACTTGGTCCCAGTCCAATGCCATGGCGTCGTACACTAAGGGGATGGCGCCGGGACCGTTGCGTACGATGTCGAGATGAGCGGCAAAGGTGGTCTCGCCGGTGACCCACAGGGTCTCGAAGTTCTGGGTGAAGTCGGAGACGAGCTCGGGGTACCGGTAGGCTTCGAGGAAGGCCACGTTCTCGAAGGTGTTGAACTCGGCATTGTTGGACAGATTGTAGCTGCCCGTGGCTACCACATCTTCGTCGATAACCAAGTACTTATGGTGCATTTGGTCCGCGTAGTGGTAGTCCCAGCGGTAGGCGTAGTGCTTGAAGCGGACGTCCACGCCAGCTTGGTGCAGGGCGTAGCCAAAGTGCTGACCGTCGTCGTAGCAGCCCGCGGTCTGACCGTCTGTGGTCGCCGTTGCCAAGCACTCTTCGAAGTCGACGACTTCACTGCCGAAGTATCCAGCACTGACGTATTCTTGGCCGTCTAGGTACACCCGAACCGCCACGCCTTCATTGGCCTTGGCAATCAGCGCTTCGGCGATTTGACGCGACCGCAGATGGCCGGAAGCCACCCACACCGACTCGTCAGCGCTCTCAATGAGCTCGACCAGAGCATCGCGAACGTGGTGAACACCGACCTGGCTGCTGAAGGTCGGACCGTAGCGACTGGAGTCGTAGGTGCGGAAGTTCGATGACGTGAAGATGGCGTCGGAGCCGGTGGCGGCGGCAATCATTTCATCGGTAATGTCGATGCACGCGACCTCGGCGATCGCTTCATTCCATACGACCAAGCGGCCGTTCTCCCACAGCAGATTGAACTCTTTCTGAAACTGGAGGAGCAGGCGCGCATCGCCTTGAGCGACGACCATGTTCTCGTCAAAGCGAGTGGCGGCTCCGTACGACCAGTTGCCGCTTCCGTTCGCAAGAATGCCCGTAGCGGCGTGATCTAGGTCAAGGCGGGCGCCGTCGAAGATGGCGAACTTGTGGTGCTGGACCTTGTTGACCCAGCGTACTTCAATGCCCATGTCTTCGAGCGCTGCGGAGCGCGTTCCTGCTGGGTCACGCCGGTCCTCCGAGGCACTGTTGAACAGGAAGCGAAGGCTGACGCCGCGGCTCTGCGCGCGGTCCAGAGCGTTCAATACGCGGGTGTCGCGGAAGCTGTACATGGCCACGTCAATGGCGTTCTCAGTAGCGTCAATGAGCTCGACGACGCGGGTCAGGTGCGAGTCGTTGTACTCCTGTGGGGAGAAGAGGGTCTCGGCGGTGCCGCACTGGTCGAGGCCCCACTGGGTGAGCGTGGCCATGGCAGCCGGACCGACCTGACGGACAGCGTCGACGTCTTCGAGGGACGCGAATACCGCGTCATCGGCGGTGCCGGGCGTGGCATCTGCGCCGTCACGATGGGCGACGAGCTCGCGGGCAGCACGGCTGTGAAGGTCAATGGCCAACAGCGCATCGACATCCGTGCTCGGGGCGTTGACGAAGGTCAGCAGTTCGTCCGTAGGACAAGTGTACGGAACAGGCTCGGACACACCATCGCAGCGGTCTTCGCCGGCCGTCAGCAGCTGGGCCATTGCCACTGGACCGACGTAGGAGACGTCGTCTACGTCTTTGAGAACGAGGAAGCTCACGTCATCGGAGGTACCCGCAGCACCATCTTCGCCGACTCGGGCGGAGACAATGTTCGTAGCGGCGCGGCTGTGCACACCCAGAGCCTTCAGAGCCTCTGCCGTGGATGCCGGGTCATTGACCAGAGCCAGCGTTTCACGGGCTTGGCAGTCGCCGATCTTGGCGAGCGCATTGGCGTCGAGCGCCCGATCATTGCGACCATCTTGAGCGCTCTCGGAGAGACCACATGCCGCAAAAAGAACCAATGGAAGAAGACGAAACGCCATAGGACACCTGAGCATTATTCGAGTAAGGAGGCCAACTCTGCGGCCTTCAAACACGATCAATGGGCTCCCCTGTGGGGAGCGCGTGCACCATCTGCCCGGCTACTAGGGTGTCTCCCCGGACGTGTCAAGCGAGGGATCACCCCTTACGACGGCGTCTCTAGTCGACCGTCAGCGTGAAGGGCGAACCGCTCTTTGTCCCGTGGGTGCACCGGTCCCGTGTCCGGCCATGGCCAGCGACCAAAGTGACCGGCGTGGTAGTCGGTGAACGCTTGGCGAATCTCTTCTTCGGTGTTCATGACGAAGGGACCGTGCCGAGCAACCGGCTCACCAATGGGACGTGCCTGGAGCAGCAGCAGCTCGGCTTCTGTGTCTCCGTTGACCAGGGCAATCGCTTCGTTGGGACGCAGCTGAATGGCGACCTCAGGCGACACATCGCGGTCGGCAACCTTCAGTGACGCCCCCTTGAACAGGTACGCCACGCGATGGGTGCCCGCTGGTCCCGCTGGCAGGGTGTAGTGACCGCCCGGTGGGATGCGAATCGTCCAGATGGCCATCCCGCTCTCAGGCCGCGACGCCCACGAGTTCGGCGGCGGCGGCGGTCCTTCTATGCCGTCAATAGCGCCAACAACGGTGACGACCTCGGTTCCAATACCCTGGCTATCGGTGACCGTGTGGCGTGGAATCTGCTGGTTCCACAACATGGTGAAGTACGGGTCGACGCGCTTGTCGCTGGCGGGCAGGTTGAGCCAGATCTGGAACACCTCCAACGGGTTGTCGTCGTCGCGGTTGAGCAGCGGGAACATCTCGCAGTGCTCAATCCCGCTTCCAGCGGTCATCCATTGAACGTCACCGTCGCCAAAGCGAGCCGTCGCACCCAAAGAGTCGCTGTGGTCAATGCGTCCCCGACGCACGAGGGTAATGGTCTCAAAGCCGCGATGCGGATGCTTTGGAAAGCCCGGGACAACGTCTCCGTGGTACATCCGCCAGCCGTCTTTCGGTGTGAAGTCCTGGCCAATGTGGCGGCCAGCGAGCGACGCATTCGGGCCGAGTTGCTCGTTCCCATCTGGGTATTTGTCGTCGTGGTAGACGCAGAACAGGAATGGATCGAGGGTCTGCCACTGGAACGAGACGGGGGCGACAGTAAGCACGGGTGAGGACATGGCGTTCTCCTAGTGTGAAGAACTAGCCTGGGGATGTGGATGCGGCAGGGCAACGGAGTGTTCGGCGGGATGGACCGGTGGTGCGATTCATGCGGGCCCCACCCGTCCACAGTGTCGGGTCCTACCGGGACACTTTCTAGCGGTACCAGACCACCGCGAAGCTATCAGCCACATCGTTCTTGAACCGGCTGTCCCCAATGGTCAGAGTAGCGAGCCACTGGCTGCCCCGTGACCCGATTGCATCGCACATCAGTCCCATGTGTCGAGACACCGACAGCGTCTCTCCCGTGTTGAGGACCAGGCTTGCATCGTCCCAGAATCCAAAGGTGCCGTCTGCGGCATTCGGGAAATCCAAGGTGGATTCATTCCATACCGAGCCTTGGGCAACCTTGAATGTCACGCCGGAACCACCGACGTAAGACGTGCTAATAATCGTGCCGTCGCCGAACAAGCGGGAGTCCCGCAGGGCGTGCCAGGCGTCAAAGGCGTCTGGTGCGTTGATCCGGCGCTGGTAGTAGCGGCCATCGTTCTCGGGCGCCGTCTGGTCGTAGTCGACGCGAAACACCCGAACGGACGATGCGAGGTGAAGCGCGTTCATAAAGGGACGGTCCAAGAAGCTCATCTGCGCTGACGACGGCTGGTTCGGTGTCTGAAGCAGCGCCGGATTCACATGGGCTGTGGGATTCGCGATAATGTTGATGTACTGGGCATCTGTGATGCCAAAGGAACCCGCGCCTACTTTGCTGATCACCGTCCAGCCGCCGCCGTCTGTGGTCATGTCACAGTATAGGTCCAACGCGCTGATCGGTCCGGCACCATCTGGGTCCACCGTGTACACGCCGCTGCCCGTGTCACCGGCATACGAGAAACCGCCGTTGCTCGGATGGCGGTAGGCATCGCACGAGGAAGCGGTGGTGTTGTCCGACCACCGACGTACCGAGCCGAAGTCGACGACGGTCCGGACCCCGCCAACAGGCAACCAGTTGCTGCCATCACAGACCTTGAGGTTACGCGTTGAGGAGTCCCAGACGAGCTGACCTTCGGCTGCGCAGACCACATCCGAGCCCGTGGCGTCCACTTCGACCGACCGTGCCACATGGGCCCGCGGCACACTGCCGACTCTCGACCGGGGCGACATCTCCGCGGTGCCGTCCATCGCAACTCCAACCTCGACATCGCTAGCGAACCAACGGGTATCCACGCCATCCAAGACGACGGAGTAGTAGCCATCCTGAATGGACACCGGGTTGAAGGTCCAGCTGTTGGACTGTCCTGCGCCGTAGTACGCGGTGATGACGACGGAGTGGTCCCCGTTGAGCGGAGCTCCACTCACATCTACTAGACGGCCGGAATGGGAGAGATCAAACGGGGCCGCGACCGCAGCGAATGGGGCGAAGGCCAAGGCCAAGGCCAGAAGGTGTTGCATCAGTTCTCCGTGGGGAGGAGTTTAGCACCTTGTGGGGTGGGCCACCGATCAACGACCCCCCTCTATGGCCACGCAGGGTCATGCCCAGAGGACGACGCAGTTCCCACAGGTTTAGAGTGTGGCCGACCTGCTTCACTCGCTGGTGAGTCCGTCGTCTGGTGTGGTGAGCAGTTGCAAAATCTCCCGCAGAGCAGGCAAGGCATCAGGCCCCAGAATCCGGTTGTGGAAGCGTCGCCAGATTAGTGCTTCAACCACCGTTGCGCGGTGCTTATGACCGCGACCTCCCCAATAGGCCTGAGCTTCCTCGTCACCCGCATCTGACCATCGCTTCAGGGTGCTGGCCAGAT
>JBLHSN010000241.1:0-9173 GCA_047626195.1 Myxococcota bacterium | reverse complement strand
TCGACGAATGGGGGCTCGACCATGCTGCTTAGATTGAATCCGAGCAGGAACATGCCGGCGACGACCGCACCCAGCAGGGCGGCCGCGACCTGACTCTTCGTGAGTGAGCTGGTGAACACTCCAAGAGCAGCAACCGCACCAGACATGCCAAGCATGCCGACGTAGCCAGTGAGGATGTGGCCAATGCTGACTTTGCCGTTCACGAAGATGAGAGCGGGCATGTAGGTCGACAGTACGGCGAGCAGCGTGAGCATGCCCATGACAGCCAACCACTTACCCAGGACAATCGAGCCATCGCTGATGGGCGAGGTCTCCAGCAGGACGTCCGTGCCATTGGCCTTCTCTTCCGAGAACGAGCGCATGGCAAAGAGGATGGCGGCGAAGTTGAACACACCGCCAGTGGTGAAGTAGAACTGCTGAAGGACCTCGTGACTCAGCCGTTCGCTGCCATTTAGGCCGAACAGGTTGAACAGGATTCCGGACACCGCCAGCACCGCTGAGA
The DNA here is from genome assembly GCA_047626195.1 of Myxococcota bacterium. Lineage (GTDB taxonomy): Bacteria > Myxococcota_A > UBA796 > UBA796 > CAJXTB01. Next base: position 8,671 of record JBLHSN010000241.1, on the reverse strand, counting down.
TGACCACCCAACCCTGGATTCCGTTGAGGTTGGCGGCCAAGTCGCGCTTGGCAATCCACAACACCTTCATTGTTCACCTTCCGTGAGGCCGAGGAAGATTTCTTCCAGCTCGTCCATCGGGTCATCGAGCAGTCGCAGGCCGAATCCAGCCGCGATCATTCCCGAGACCAAGTTCTCGCGCACATCGCCGGTCAGGGTGATGCGCGCCTTGGCGAAGCCTTCTTTGGTGGCGCTGACGTCGTGTTCTTGTACGTCGATGCGTTCCGACAACCAACTGTCTAGCTCCGATATTTCGCCGCGCACAGTCACCGCTACCCGGTGGGTGCTGAGACGCGATGCCAGAGCCGCTTCGCTGTCGTCTGCCACCAGCTTGCCCTCGTTGAGGACCAAGATGCGGTCACAGACCTGGCTGACTTCGGTGAGTATGTGGCTGCTGACAAACACCACTCGGCCTTTACCAAGCGAGCGAATGACGGGCCGCAGCTCTGCAATTTGCTTGGGGTCCAGGCCACTGATGGGCTCGTCCAAGATGACCAGCTTTGGGTCGTGCAGCACGGCTTGCGCAATGCCGACGCGCTTACGAAAACCGTGCGATAGCGTTCCAATTACCTGGTGTTCACGCCCTTGAAGGGCGGCGAGAACCATGACCTCTGGAAGACGACGGATGATGTCCGCACTGGACATTCCCTTGAGCCTGCCCAGATGGGTGAGGAAGCGGGTGACGGTCATGTCGTCATACAGCGGCGGTCGCTCGGGAAGGTAGCCGATGCTTGCCTTGAAGCTGTCCGTTGCCGTGGTGATGTCCACACCGTCAATCGTGACGGTGCCACTGCTGGGTGGCATCAACCCAGCAAGAATCTTGAAGGCGGTTGATTTTCCAGCGCCGTTGCGTCCGAGCAGGCCAACAATCTGGCCGGGCTCCACGGTAAAGGACACATCTTGAAGCGCGGGAAAAGAACCGTAATATCTGGTTAATCCGGTTGCCGTAATCACGTGTGCAGGCTCCGACAAACGAGTGGGGCGGCAGTCGTAAGCCATGGTGTGCCCACGTCAACCCGCCAGGTGTCAGTCGTTCTGCGATCGGTGCTAGATCTCGACGTCGACCCACACCAACCGGTGGTCGGACACGACAAACGGGAAGATCCCCACAAGCTCGAACAGCGGGTCGCTGCTGAGCGGCCAGAACACTTGGGAGTCGAGGATGTCCATGTCGTTGGAGGGCAACACGTAGTCGAGTCGTAGGTTGCCCACGTCTGAGTCGCGGAAGTCGGCTGTGTCGGCAGATGCAGGGCCGGTGTGGTCTGCGTTGACGCCGCCTTGAAGCTCGGCCTGTTCTGCCGCGCCTTCGCTAGCCGGAACTGAGTCGCCCGCCACTCTGGCATGTCCGATGAGGTCGGTGATGGCTTCGCCGAGGCTGTCGCCGTCGTTGGGGTCGTTGTTGAGGTCCCCCATGATGACAAAGCTGCCGTCTCCAAGACCGCCGGAGACCCCGTTGTCATCTACCATCCAGCCGTCTTCGTCGGCTGAGAGGTAGTCGGTCCACAAGCGAATCTCGTCGTGGTTTCGCCGGCCGTTGCGGTCTTCGTCACCGTCAAAACTGGGTGGGGTGGGGTGGCTGATGAGTACGTGAACCACGGTGTCTTCGATGAGTACGGGGACATCTGCGTGGGTCTTGGATGACACGCGTGCGACGTCGAGGGCCTCTTCGGAGTACCAGTCGCTTCCGTCTTCGTTTTTAGGCAGCAAAGCGTCTGGCATCTCCGACCACAACACCTCTTGGAAGGTGCGAATATTTGCGGTGTCGATAGGGTAGACCGACAGTAAGACCATTCCATATTGACCGGGATAGGTGCCGAATCCTTGGCTGTCTCCTGCGTAAGCGTTCGTGCCCACGCTGGTCGCGACGTCTCCGCTGTTGTTCAGGTCCGCACCGGATGGCACGCCCGTATTGACCGTCGGGATGTAGACATGCGGGTAGTCCAGCGGCTCGCGACCGTCTTGGGAGACCGAGAGGAAGTTGTCCATCAAGCGCTGAACGGAGGTTCCATCTGCGTCGTAGTCAAGCTCATTGAGAAGTACGATGTCTGGTCGGACTTCTTGTAGGGTGGCGGCCAGGGCGATGGCTGGTGCAAAGTTCTCGCGATTGAGTGTGCTTGCGACCTGACCTGCCGAGGTGCCAAAGAGCGACACGTTGAACGTCGCGAAGCGCACCTGAACTGGGACGGCGGTATCGGTGTCCATATCGGTGTCGTCCACGGTGGTGTCATCGCTGCCTGAGCAGGCCATGAGGGATGCGAGAGCGAGGGCGGAAACAAAGCGATTCACGGGGACTCCAAGGTCTGACCGAAGGGCAGTTCCGGTGGCTCTACGCCATCGGACTCACCGTCTAGCGTGGGATGGCGAATGAGGGTGCGCATGGCGATGACACCGCGCTCTCGATGTTTGGCAGAGCGCCTGGGGTTGTACCAGCGAAAGTGCGTCTTGAGGTCTTGGCGCAACCTCAGCGGGCGGATTCCGCTCCGGGTCAGCTCGACGAGGAAGGCTCGGGTTCCATAGGTGCCGTACAAGTGGTCGATTTCGCTGCCGCAGGCACGGAAGAAGAAGCCCCAATGGGACAGCTGACGGGTTCGGTACGCGCGCCGCCCTTGAGCCGCTTCCATTGCGCGTCCCAGCGTGACGAAGTCGTCGTGGTCGGGGGGGCGTTGCCAAGCACCCGACCACGGGTAGTACAGGTAGCCGCCAAAGCTGTGTAGAGAGGCCGCACGCGTGTAGCCATTTCGGTCGACTAAGGCGTCGATCGCTTGGGTCTCGGGCTGGGACAGCGGTTGCGCGGAGTGGCCATAATAGGCCGGGATGATTTTCTTCCACACCGCCGGAGGGTCCCGGTTGATGGCCCAGTCGCGGTTTAGATCTACGCCGACCGCATTGCCTCGTCGGTAGACCGTTCGGTCCAGACGCAGATCGTTCTCGACCTTGGCCCGACCATCGGGATTGGACACAGGGATGACCGTGACCGCTACGTTCACTGGGGGGGCTTCGAGCAGCTCCAGCAGCAGGTCGACGGCGACTTCGGTGCCTATCCATTCCAATGCGTGAAGGTTGGCGAAGACAAGCACGCTGTGGTCCGCGTCTTCGGGCTGTGGACCTACATGAAAAGCCCAGATGGGTACGCCGCGGATGGACTCGCCGATAGCCTCGACGCGAGCGACGTCGGGGTGGGCATCCATGGCGCGACCGATTTCCCAGAAGGCCTCAGCCGAGGTGCGGTAGGACCGAATGGTGTCGTGCTCGGATTCGTGGCGTGGTTGGTCGCCCAGCCAGTCCCCGAAGGTCTGCCCGGTCGCTAGGCCCGCTGCCATCCAGATTGCCAGGAACACGGTGTCTCCGGGTCACGCACGTGCGGAGCGTACCTCGGTGATAGATTTGATGCGTTGGGTATGGACAGGGTCCAGGGGAAGCCACAGAGAGAAGCTGGCGCCACTGTCTGCGGAGGATTCGTCGAGAGCGAGCTGGCCGCCGATCTTCCGCGAGGCCAGAGCACTCACGTGCAGTCCGAAGCCGCTGCCTGACACCTTGGTCGTAAACCCGTGCTGGAAGACGGCGTCGCGTTGTCGGAGGGGAACACCCGGTCCGTTGTCGACCACCTGAACGCGCAGGCGCTCGCCGTCGATGGACGTAGTCAGATGGATACGCCGCTCTCCTGGACGGTTGTGCAGCGCCTCTGCGGCATTGCGCACCACGTTCTCCAAGACCTGCACGACTTGGTGACGCTCTGTGGTGAGTGTGACTTGTGCGGCGTCATCGATGCACAGGGTGACCCTGTGTCGCTGCATGAGCGAAAAGGTGAGCTGGGTGACGTCGTTGACGAGGTCTGCCGTGGATACTGGAGCAACGACACCTCGGCATCGCGCGTGCGCTTGTTGCGCGGCAATCACCGTTGAGACATGGGCGACTGCCTCGCGTAGACGGTCGATGCCTTCGCTGGCCATGATCCGCTGGCTGTGGGTTTGCCGAGCCATGGCTCGGACATAACGAACGAGAAGCATGGGGTCGGCCTCATTGCCTTCCAGCAGGGTCGCTAGTCGCTCCAGACGCCACTCAACGGAGTCATTTGCCAGGTGGTCTCGAACCGTAGACGACGTCACCACCACTGTATTGAGCGCGTTTCCAACGTTGTGCAGAACACCGGTTGCGACCTCGGCCATACCGGCGGTCCGAGCTGTACGAACCACCTCATTGTGGGCGGCTTCGAGCCGCTCTCGAGTCTCCCTGTGCAGGGAAGCTTCTACCATCAACTCTTGGTTGGCTTGTTTCATGCGATGGCGAGCACTTTGGAAGGCCGTCGCACTCTGCCGACCCGCCATGTACACCAAGACGAACAATGCGAGGGCATTGATGTACCCCTGCCAGGCAGGAACGGTCATCAGTGACTGACTTTCGAGCCATCCGAGCTGCTTAGGCAAGAAGTATGCGATGAGGCTGACTGCGCTGATGGCGAGTGCTGAGCGACCTATCGCTCGGGAAGAGAGCGTGGTGGCAAGGAGCATGGGTATCAACATCCACATCAGCGTTCGGCCGGCTTGGTCCTCGGCCATCGCGAGGGGGATGGCGCCGCCTGCGGTTGTGGCGGTCGCGATGAGGCACCACGTTCCGTAGCGAATTGGAGTGGTCAACAGGTGGCGCAGGAGCAGACAAGAGCTGCTCGCTAGCAGCATAAAGACGAGGTAACTGACTGGGTTTCCGGCCATTACCCCGACGGGCCCCACCGCCGCACATACCACGGCTGCAAGAGCCATCGCCCGTCGAGCGACGAGGCGCCTGTTCAACCGCAGTGCGTCGCTCTGGGAGAGCTTTGTCATCCCGTCTAGCTGTTGACGGTGGACTGACGCCGAAGCTGTGTGGGAATCACCATGGCCTCAGTCACATCGTCCGCGGTCGGTTGGATACGCTTGGGCTGCTCTTTGGGCATGACGTGGGGAAGCCAGACGGTGAAGCATGCCCCCGACTCGCGTCGCTGTTCAAGCTCCAGTGAGCCGCCAAGACCCTTGCAGGCCAGGGAACTGACGTGAAGGCCGAAACCACTACCCGTCGCCTTCTTGGTGAAGCCATGCAGGAAGACTTTGCCTGCGTCTTCGGGGCTGACACCGGGCCCAGTGTCGGACACGCGAATGCACAGCATGTCTTCGGTGACCTGGGTCTCAATGTGAATCTCGCGGATACCCGCTGTGGACACCATGGCCTCGGCGCTATTGCGCACCAGGTTTTCGAGGACCTGAACAACCTGGTGGCGTTCGGTAGTGAGTGTAGCTTCTGGGGTTCCGAGTATCTTGACTTCGACACCGAAGGCATCGAGCCTGGGCCGCGTGAGCGGCAGGACATCGTTGAGGATGCTCTGGACACTGACGGTTTCCACGACCCCACGGCTTCGAGCGTGGGCTTGCTGGGCGCTCACCACGTTGGCTACGTGCTCCACAGCACCTGCTAAGCGAGCCATGTCATCGGTCAGTCTCGTGGCGTCTTTGGTTGCCTTTCTGGCCATGGCGCGGAGAAACTTGGCGACAGCCGCAGGCTCGGCTTGACCGCTCTCGACGAGATTGGCGACCCGGTGAAGGCGGTCGATGGATTCGGTGTTCGCGAGGCTGCTTCGCACCACCTGTGCAGTGACGCCGACGGTATTCAAAGCGTTTCCGACGTTGTGCAGGACGCCTGTGGCAATCTCGGCCATTCCCGCAACTCGTGCGGTCTGGACCACTCGGTCGTGAGCGTCTCGTAGCTCCAGTTGGGTGGTTTGGTGACTGGTGATCTCTTGGGTGAGTTCCTCCTGTCGCGCTTCCAACCGGTCGACGGCGCTCTCGTAGCCGTTGGTGGCGACGTCTCCAATGACGTAGGTCGCGAGGAACAGGCCGACGATGTTCAAGAGCGTTTCGCCCTTGGAGTCCGGCGGAATCCACGGCTCGGGGAGAAAGCCTGCAATGTCGAGCTGGAAGTACAGGACGGTGGCCGTGCCCATGATGAACGTGGCGCCAATGCCGGTTCGACTGTCGCCGAGGCTGCGGGCCATGAGCAATGGCACAACCAGCCAGGGCAGCGATGACAAAGGCGACGCTTGGGCAAGCGTAATCGGGAACACAACAGCCATGGTCGCCGGAGCCAGCAGGATGGCCCACCAGCGCATGGGCATGCCAAACCAAAGCGGCATCGGTAGAACGAAGACCACCGCCAAGCCGAGGAGGATGACCGGCAGGCCGATGATACTGCCATTACTCGCTAGGACGTAAGTACCCATGAGAATGGCGAGCGCCCCTACAATCGCGCAAAACCGAAGTCCTAAGTACAGTTTACGAACTGCCTCTTCGTCGTTTTTGAGTTGCGCCGGCGCGAGGCGATGTAGCCATTTCTGTAGCGAGGTAAACCTCCGTTCTTATTGTCGGACCGAATGGTCTCGTCTGGAGTCGAAAGCCTGGGACGAGCCTATATTTCTGGCAGAAGCGATCGGGTATTTTGAAGGATTATGCCGGCAGAACCATCAATACGAAGCGATGCAATGCTGTCTCCCCGGGTGGATCCTATGTTGAGGATCGCCACGGGTTTTGCTTCCGAGTGAGCGGCCCGGACGAAGCGATATCCGCTAAATACAGTCAAAGAACTCCCCACCACTAAGAGCGCTTCAGATTCATGGATCAGTGAGAGACCAGCATCAACACGGCTTCTAGGCACATTCTCTCCAAAAAACACAACGTCTGGTTTAAGGGCACCTCCACACTCTACACAATCTAGTGGAACAAAGGTGCTGTAGAACGCGCTGTCTATGTCGGCGTCTCCGTCTGGCGCGTGTCCAGCGGCAGTGCCTCGCCAGTCGGGATTCGCCGCCGCGAGTCTGGCTTGAAGCGTCCTACGTGATGAACGTTGGCCACAGCTTAGACATACGACGTCAGCAAGGCGCCCGTGCAGTTCTATGACTCGGTGTGAACCGGCTGCTCGGTGCAAGCCATCCACGTTCTGGGTGATCAATCCGGCGACCACATGCCGTTGCTCGAGATCCGCGAGAACCCGATGGGCTGCATTCGGACTCGCACCCGCAACCCGGTTCCAGCCCACAAAGCTGCGCGCCCAATACCGCTGTCGCCAGTCAGCATTGCCCACAAACTGCTGAAACCGAATGGGGTTTCTTGCCCGACGCCGAGTTTCTGGGCCGCGGTAGTCGGGAATTCCTGACTCCGTACTACAACCGGCACCTGTCAATACAGCAACGCGGCGCCCGTGCAAGAACGCAGCGAGCTCATGGGCGTCAGCCATGGAGCTTTTTGGCGAAGATGAACGGGGCGAATGGAATTAGCGAGGCGACGAAGCCAAGGAAGGACTTCCCCCAGGACCATCCATCAACGCGCGCTGTGCTCCACAGAGCAATCATGTAGACAAAGACGAGCACTCCGTGCACCCAGCCAACCACGCTAGTCGCGTGTTCCATACCCATGCCGTACTTCAACGGCATCGCGATACCGAACAAGGTGACCATGGACAATCCTTCGGCAATCGCTACCGCTGTGAACCACTGGCGAGTCATGGTCTCACCTCGATTTCGGACTCTCCGCCCGCGGTTTTTATGACCGTACCACCAAGCTTATAGGTCATGGCGCCTGTTCCGACAGTCAAGGCGCCAATCGCAATAATGGCCGGAATCCACCGCATGGCGCGGTTCCGCTCCACCGACCACACGGTGATGGCTAAGGCGGCGAGAGAGGACATCATTGTCACAGAAATCCAGGGACTTCCCAAGGAAATCATCAGCTTCTCTGCCATGATGTAGCCGATCACCCACGTCAGCACGAAGCCGGGCGTGGCCATCCAGTACGCGGCTCGTTGGCGGTCCTCTAGTCGGCTGCTGGTGAACGCCGCTAACGTACCAGAGACCAGTAAGAACATGGCAATCCACTTCAAGAATCGCAGCGTCGTATAGTCCACATTCACTCCTTGGTGCGGAGGCATATCGCGAATTGTGGAGGGGTTGGTGCAACCCGCCAGTGCAATCGGCCTAGCGGACTTCTTGTACCAAGACATTGGTGTAGTGCTGGTTCCCATTGTCCCCAAGCATCAGCGAGGCGGTTCCGCTGACGGTGTTGATGTCGTGGGAGCCGTTGACAATGACGGTGGCGTCGTAGGACCTGAAGTAGAACCGTGTTTGAACACTAAAATCAGTTGTTTGTGCCGGATCGATGAGCAGGGTGTTGCTGTAGCTGCCGATAGTGTCGGCTCGAAGACTCATGACACCGCCATCGTATCCGCTCGAACCGAGGCTTTGCCAGGTTCCACCGTTAAATCGTATCTGGGGTTCGATGTAACCACCGCCCCATGAGTCGCTGTTGTTGCGCATGGGCACGTGGTAGGTCAATCGCACCCTTGAGCCAGCCCGAAAGCCAGGAATAACCGAGAAAGTGGGTCCACCAGCCCAGGTCGTGCTGAAGTTGCGCGTGATGGTGTCGATCTGGATGTTGGCAACAGTCGGAGTTTCTACCGCAATCATATTCGGCAGAGCGAAGTCGGACGTGGCACCGAGGGTTGGGGAGTAGCAGGAACCGTAGCGCATCGATGCGTACGCGGCGTTGGGCGGCATGACAAAGTCCGTACCGTTGGTCTCTGCGATGTCGCTGTTCGGAAAGCCATCGTTGTTGGA
>JBLHSN010000240.1:0-9197 GCA_047626195.1 Myxococcota bacterium | reverse complement strand
CCTTCCCAGATGCCTTTCCCGGCCTGACCCACGTCGAGTACTCCCGTATGGTCCTCGACCCTGACAACCGCGAGTATTTTAGCGGTGACTTGGTGGAATTCACCGGACGCGATGCCAGCTATTTTGGGTTCACCATCTGGGACGACCCCACAGATGTCGACGCCGTGCTGTCCGAAGACCAAGTGGCGTCCGTGTACAACGATATTGCCTCACGTATGGATATTCGCCCGCTCGTCTGGGTCCCCAACTCCCGACTTCAGCAAGCCGCGGCAGACGCCTGGGGCGATACAAGCTTTCCAATTCGCCCCGTAGACGACAGCCTGCAGTACGAGGCCTACACCCAGGGCACGGGCATCGGCACTGTCCGACTGTACGACGCCCAGCAGTTCGCCCAGGCCACCGAAGACGCAGCGTTCAGCTACCAAGATTTGCTCATCCTGGATGAAGCGCCCTTCGACGTTGAGCGACCCATCGCAGGAGCCGTCACCGGCACGCGACAAGGCGACTTGTCGCACCTCAACGTTCGCTCAGCAGGACGCGGCACGCCCAATTGCTACGTCCGCGAACCGATCAGCGCGTTCTCACAGTGGGAGGGACAGCTCGTCGCTCTCACCTGTGGCCCACGTGGCTACACCGTACGCCCGGCATCGGTCGATGAAGCCGAGACTTTTTGGACCGACCTACGCCCAGATCCCATCACCCTCCCCACACCGAATCGCGCCTTCGCCGACACCGTCGAGCTCTTGGACCTCTCCGTTCGCTCGGCAACGGACCGCCGTGGCGCTGTGTCCACCTTTGGCTCCAAGGGCACAAACCTCGCCAACCTGTACCAGCTGACAGATCCGGACCTACAGCTGACCGGCTTCGTCATCCCGTTTTACTGGTACATACGCTTCGTTGAGACCACTTCATGGACGGTGGACTTGGGCGACGGCCGCGCACTGCACACCTTCCAAGAGACGCTCGACGTCTGGCACGCCGACAGCCAATTCTTGACCGACGCCTCTGTGCGACGCGACCGCCTAGACGACCTGCGCGACGCCATGCGCGACGCACCCGTGGACCCGGTGTTGGTCGAAGTCCTAACGACCGCCATCACCGATGTCTGGACCACCGACGACGTCATGGTGCGCTTCCGCAGCAGCAGCAATGCCGAAGATGCCCTCACCTTTAACGGTGCCGGCCTGTACGACTCGACGAGCGTATGCCTCGCAGACAGCCTCGACAGTGACAGCAGCGGCCCGAGTCTATGTGACCTCGACCAAGACAATGAACGCACCATCGAGCGTGGACTCAAGAAGGTGTGGGCGTCAACATGGAACGTGCAGGCCTGGGAAGAACGCGACTGGTACGGCATCGGCTATGACAACGTGGCCATGGGCGTTCTGGTCAACACGCGCAGCAAAGATGAGCAAGCGAACATCGTCGCTTTCACTGGCAACCCCTCCGCAGACGACGACCGCACACTGGTCAACGCCCAGTTCGGAGAGTGGGATGTCGTCAGCGCCGAGCCCGGCGTGGCACCCGAGAAGACCTTCGTCACCGTGTCCATTCGCGGCGAAGTGACCGACATTCAGCGCGTCCGGCAGAGCACAGTCGGCTCCGGCATCGTTCTGACAAACGGCCAGCTAACAGACCTTGCTTCAGCGCTTCACCGCATTGAGCAGCAGTGGCCAATCGACGAGTCGGTTCCCGAAGGGCGCACGGTCTTGCTCGACACCGAGTGGAAGGTGCTCGAAGACGGCCGACTCATCATCAAGCAAGTCCGCCCATTCTTGCGCTAGAGCCCGAGTTCTAGCTTGCGTGCTTCGGCGGTCGCTAACGGCGACTCGGTCTCAGTGATGTTGTGGGTCTTGTCCGACTCGCTCATGTCGCGGTTGATGTCGACCCAAAACTCCTGTTCGGCAGAGATCTCGTCATCTGGGAAGATGGCTTCGACCGGACACGCGGGCACACAGGCACCACAATCGATGCACTCGTCCGGATGAATGTAGAGCATCTTGTCGTCGGCGTAGAAGCAATCCACCGGGCAGACTTCAACACAATCGGTAAAACGACACTTCTGACAGTTGTCCGTCACGAGATACGGCATGGAACACTCCGAGAGACGCGTTGACTAACGGGTCCTCATCAATGCGCACCATCGCGAGCCACTGAGGCTAGCCAATTTCGGCGCCAGCGATACGCGCGCGGATGTACTTGCGGCGTTTTTCGATGAACCACGGGTCAAAACCCGCTTTCTTCAGTTCGTTGCGCAGTCGGTACACCAAGACATGCAGCTTATTGTCCTCGCCAGCTCCACGACCCCAAACGCCCAAGCGAACGTCGTCGTCTGTGGCCCAGCCAATATCGCCCGGCGGTAGGCCTTCTTCGCGGTCACGCTGAACCTGTCGAGCCAGCAGATACAGCAAGATGGCTCGGTTTTCGGCATCGACCTTGTACTCATGACCCGACGCGACGTTGCGAACCGTGGCCTCGGGACCGGTCGCTCCAGAGAGCGTGGCAACAATGGAGTACGGATAGCGGTCGTTCCGGGGTTGGGCCGTTGGTGCCTGCAGAGCATCACCAGCGCGGAGAGTCAGGATGTGCTCTCCGACCTTGAAGCTCTCATCCACGGCGATCTGACGCTCTTCATCATCGGTTCCAAGCCAGACTTCGCCGTTGTCGTGCACAAGGAGCGTTGCCGCGCGCTCGGCGGACTCTTCGATTAGAAGGTCGGACTCCTGGGCGCTGCCCACGTAGAACCGATCAAAGGCAACAGGAACAACAATGCCCGTTGTCTCATCCTCTACGACAAAGCCAATGCCAAGTTCGGTACCCGTTGGGCCGGTTCGTACAGCTCGCATGCTGATATCGGGCCCGATCTTCAGCGAAGCGTTGTCCACCACTTCACTCGTACCGACAACACGGTCGTCTCCAACGAAGACCCCATTGCGGCTAGCCAGATCCCGAACGTGAAGTTTGCCATCCTGCACCCACACAACGGCGTGCTGCTGCGACACCATCGGATCGGAGAGCACCAAGTCGTTGTTCGGTGCACGGCCGATCTGGACGGGCATGACTCCGACGTGGTGGATGTAGACAGTACCACCCTTTTTTTGCAAATGAAGCTCGTACACCAGAGGCCTCCGCTGCCGACTCTATCGCACCCTTTCACCGGAATGTCACGTAGGCTTAGCAATCGCGCCTTTTGATGTACCCGCCAGGCGCACCAAAGGCGACGTCGGCCCCTTACGACAGCGTGTGTTTCACTTAGCCGAGCCGCGAAACGGGCCTAAACGCTCATTTGGGTTAGAGAGCCGCCTTTTTCGGAGGTCCCCCATGAGACTGCTGCTCACCGCCGCAACGCTCTCCCTCGCTATCGCCCCTTCCCTCGCCAATGCTGACGAGGGAGCCCTGCTTATCGGAGCAGGTGCCGGCGTCTTTATCACCGACCCACTGGAGGCTCTTTCCACCTCGTGGACAGTGAACCCTCGCGTTGGCTACGAATTCATTGAGAATGGAATCGCCGAGTTCGACCTCGCCATCTCCATGGGTGAGACCCGAACTCAAGATGTTCCCTACACGGCACTCACGCCAATGTTGGGCTTCCGCGGCATTCTCATCGACCAACTGCCACGCTACCAGCGCGACGAAAACGGCAAGCGGGTCATGGACGAAAATGGCAACCCCGTTGAGTCCGGCACCCGAGTCAGCCCAATCCAGCCATTCCTGTCGGTCGGTGTCGGAGTTCTGTACAAGAACGTCAGCGACCCAGATGCTCTGGCCTACATCATTCCGAACCCGGACATTGACTTCATCGTCAAGGCCGGTCCCGGTGTGCAGGTGCCGGTCGGCAATCACATGATGCTTCGCACCGACTACAAGATCGTGGCGAACTTCGGTAGCGAACGCTTCAACAACCACGGTGACACGCTCATCCAGTGGGAATGGACCGCCGGTATCGACTTCCTCATTGGTGGCGGCAAAGACACTGACGGTGACGGCATCAGCGACAACCGCGATTCCTGTCCCGCCGTTGCCGAAGACCTCGACGGCTGGCAAGACGAAGACGGCTGCGTCGACGACGACAACGACGGCGACGGCATCCTCGACTTGGCCGACGAATGTCCGGACGATGTCGAAGGCGAAGCCGACGACTTCGAAGACGAAGACGGCTGCCCCGACCCCGATAATGACGAAGACGGCGTCCTAGATGGCGACGACCAATGTCCCGTCGATGCAGGAACCGTCGGCGCAATGGGCTGTCCCGACGGCGACGAAGACGGCATCCGCGATAGCGCCGATGATTGTCCGACCCTCCCAGGTCCGGCCGAGTTCAACGGTTGTCCCGACTCCGACGGTGACGGCGTCCTCGATCCCGATGACGAATGCCCGCAGGACGTCGGTCCCGAAGCTTCCTTCGGCTGTGCTGACGGTGACGAGGACCTCGTCCCCGACTACCGCGACGACTGCCCCGAAGAGAAGGCCAATGAAGGCATCAATCCGAAGCGTAGTGATGGCTGCCCGAGCCGCGTTTTCGTTGCCATTGACGGCATTGTGATCACCGAGAAGGTCTTCTTCGACAGTGGCCGCGCCACCATCCAGCGTCGCTCCTACGGCCTACTCGATGACGTTGGCGCCACGCTGAACGCGTACCCAGGAATCACCAAGGTCGAGATCCAGGGTCACACGGACAGCCAGGGCGCAGAAGCCAGCAACCAGACGCTGTCGCAGAATCGCGCAAGCGCCGTCGTTCTCTACCTTGCCGCACACGACGTCGCGACGGAACGCCTTGTCGCCGTAGGCTACGGTGAAGGCCAGCCCAAGGACGACAACGACACTCGTTCGGGCCGTGCGAACAACCGCCGGGTCGAGTTCAAGATTCTCGAAGAGACCCAGCAGGTCGAAGTCATGCGCGAAGACGAAGTGCCCGAAGGCGTTGAGACGGTGCCGGTCGAAGAGATCCAGGAAGCCGAGACCTCCGAGCAGCTTGAAGACGTCATCGAAGAAATTCAGGATCTCGTAGCTCCCGAATAACGACCTCTAGTCTTCGGACAATAAACGGCGGATGGACTCCACAGCGGGTTCATCCGCCGTTTGCCATTTCAGGGTCAGTAAATCGTCTGCCGTGCACCACCGAACCGCGTCGTGTTCGGTCAGCACCGGCTCGCCGGTTGGCAGCGCACACACGTAGAAAACCAAACGCAGCGTACCCTGGTTGTGTGGCACCACTACGTCCATCAAGTGCTCGGCGACGGTGACCGTGACCGTGAGTTCTTCGTGAAGCTCACGCGCCAATGCCGCCCCGTCCGTCTCACCTGCTTCCACTTTCCCGCCGGGGCACTCCCACCGCCCCGCGCTGGACATCGTGGGGCCACGACGCGCTACGAGCACCTTCTTGTCGCGCACAACCACTCCTGCTACCACTCGAAGCTCTGACATTCGTCCCTCCTCGTCGCCGAGTGACACAGATCGGCGACAGTGTGATAATTCGGCGTCTCTTACACCCGATGTCATCACGGAGCGCATGATGGACACCGTCAAAAACGGCTGGGCCCTTAAGGCCCAATGGATCACCCTCGCACTGGCATCCGTGCCAGCCACGTACTTGGCATACGCCCATGTACGGCTAACCCACGGAGCTGCAGGCTTTGAGAGCCTGTGTGCCGCAGACGGCAAAGCCAACTGCGACGCGGTCAACACCAGCGACTGGTCATCGCTCTTTGGTGCGCCAATCAGCGCCTACGCCCTGCCTATGTACGCGGTCATGGCGTACTTGGCCTGGCGCGCACTGCGTCCCAGTGCTCGCGGTGAAAAAGCCCAGGGTGCCCTGGTCATTCTAGCCGTGTGGAACATCTTGGTCAGCGTCTTCCTGGGCTACATCAGCTTGGTTGACCTAGGCTTCGTGTGCAAGTTCTGCATGACCATGTACGCCCTGCACACCGTGTCCTTGGTGCTCGCTCTTGTGCCACGCCATCGCATGCCAGCACTCCCATCTGCTCAAGACCTGGGTGCGACCATCGGCATCGGTGTCTCGGTCGCGGCAGTGGCCATTGGTGGCAGCTTGTGGTGGGCGGCGTCTCTGGACCAAGCCGTCATTGCCGAGTTTACGGCCACCGCTCCTACCGCCGAACAGCAAGAGGTCGGCACTGCACTGCAGGCCTCCGGACGCACGCGCCTGACCGGAGACATCAAGAACGTCTCCATGGCTGCCCACAACCCCGTATACGGCCAGCGAGATGCCCAGGTGCAGGTCATTGAGTACGCCGACTTCGAGTGTGGCTACTGCCGGCAGCTGTCCTTCAACCTCGCCCCCATCAAGGAACGCTACAAAGACCGTGTGGCCTTTGTGTTTCGCCACTTCCCCATGGATCTGCAGTGCAACGATGGCGTGAGTCGAACGCACCACCAGAACGCCTGCGAAGCGGCCATGGCCGCCCACTGCGCCGAAGACCAGGGCCAGTTCTGGGAATACCACGACCTACTTTTCGCCAATCAGAAACGCCTGGAGGGCGAAGATCTAGAGTTCTACGCAGACCGTCTGGGGCTAGACCTTGACCGTTGGCGGGCATGCACCACCAACGGCGACAAGCGACGCGAGCTGCTCGCAGATATCGAGTCAGCCAAGGTCCTCGAGATCAGCGGCACCCCACGCATCTACATTGCCGGACGTGAGATGCGCGGGGCGGTCAGCGAAGCCATCTTGGACGCCGCAATCCGCGTGGCCCTCGGCGAAGCGGAGCTCGATGCCAGCGGACAAGTCGACGTGCAACGCACGGTCGTCACCGATGAGCCCCCACCCGCAGGGGCCATTGCCATGGTTCCTCAACAACTCGGTGACGAGACCTTCTACATCGATGCTGTGGAAGCCTCTGTAGACGCCCAAGGCGCCGCCCGATCGGTCGCTGGCTCCACACCCACCACGGTGAGCTGGAGCGATGCAGACGCCGCTTGTCGCGCATCTGGAAAGCGCATGTGTTCACAAGCCGAGTGGCTCGCCGCCTGCCAGGGGGAAGACCCGACAGACGACGACGGCGACGGCTCAGTGTTCAAGGACTTTGTCGAAGGCCGCTTGTACCCGTACGGTCGCTACCACCAAGAAGGACTGTGCTGGGATGCGGGCAATCAAGAGGCCGGCGGCCCACGTGAGGCCGGCTCCTTGCCCGGCTGTCGCACCCCTAGCGGCGTGTTCGACCAAGCCGGCAACCTCCAGGAATGGGTCGGCAGCTCGTCCGACCGCGCTCTACTCGCAGGGGGTGCTTGGTTCTATGGCGACAAAGCGAACTGTGGCGCGGCATACGACAACTTTGGCGCCGGCTACAGCAACCGAGCCACCGGATTCCGCTGCTGCTCAGATCAATCGGTCGCATCCGACGTTCTCATCAGTGGCGTGGCCGATGCCGAGCCCACCGTCGTCGGCACCGATGTCGGCTCTCCTCTTCCTGCCTTCAGCGGAGCGCGGGCCGACGGCAGTGCCTTCACCAACAGCGACATCGACGACAACGTCACCCTGATTAACTTCTGGGCGAGCTGGTGTACCCCTTGTCAGCGCGAGATGCCGGCTCTCAAAGCTGTCCAAGACGACTACGCGGACCGCGGATTTACTGTGCTCGCCATCAACGTGGACCGCCAATCCGCACGGGCCGAGCGCTTGTTGCGCTCCGTTGAGCCCAACTACCCGGTCATCTACGACCCGGAGAGCACCATCATGGGCCAGTTCGACGTCATGGCAATGCCGACCAGCATTCTCGTAGGCCGCGACGGTACCGTCCTGATGCAGCACGCTGGGTTCAGCGATGCTTGGGTCGACGACCTGCGAGTACAGATTGAAGCGGCTCTGTAAGAGGTTGGGTCGCTAGGCGCCGTAGAGTGCGGCGCCAGCGACCCGTCCGCTTACAGACCCAGAGCGGCGTGCGCAGCGGCGAGACGTGCCACGGGGACGCGGTACGGGCTGCAGCTGACGTAGTCCAAGCCGGTCTTGTGGAAGAAACGCACGCCGGTCGGGTCTCCGCCATGCTCACCACAGATACCGACCTTCAAGCGTGGATTGCCGCGCTTACCGCCTTCCGTTCCCATCTTCACCAGCTGCCCCACGCCTTCAATGTCAAAGACGGAGAGCGGGCTGTCTGGGAGCAAGCCCAAGCGCTGGTAGTCCGGGAAGAACTTGTTCATGTCGTCCCGGCTGAAGCCATAGGTCAACTGGGTCAAGTCGTTGGTTCCGAAGCTGAAGAAATCCGCGTGCTTGGAAATCTGCTCTGCGAGCAGCGCTGCACGTGGAATCTCAATCATGGTGCCAATCGTGTACGCCAAGCGCACGTCGAACTCGGCCAACACCGCTTCCGCCACTTCTGTGGCTTCTTCACGGGTTCTCTCCAGCTCCGCGGGCAGCGCCACAAGAGGAATCATGACCTCAGGAAGCACGACAACACCGCGCTTACTCACGGCGCAGGCCGCCTCGAAGATAGCGCGGACCTGCATACGGTAGACCTCTGGAGAGGTGATACCCACGCGAACACCGCGGTGTCCGAGCATCGGGTTCGCCTCTTCCAGCTGCTCAATGCGGTTGCGAAGAGCATCCGTACGAACGCCTAGATCTAGAGCGACCTCAGCAATGTCGTCGTCGCGGCTCGGCAAGAACTCGTGCAGAGGCGGGTCAAGCAAGCGGATGGTGACCGGAAGGTCAGCCATGGCCTCAAAGATCTCGATGAACATCGCACGTTGCACCGGCAAGATGTCCGTCAACGCCCGTTGGCGAGCATGAGGGTCTTCGGCCAGAATCATGCGGCGCATGGCACGCAGAGCATCCGGCTGGAAGAACATGTGCTCGGTCCGGCATAGGCCGATGCCCACCGCACCCAACTCACGAGCCCGGGTAGCATCCGCGCCGTTATCCGCGTTTGCACGTACTTCAAGGCGCGCTCGTTGGTCGGCCCAACCGAGCAGTTCAATCATGGCGTCCTGCTCGGTGTCCGGGGCAAGCATCTCGACCTTGCCCTCCATGACGTCGCCAGTACCGCCATCGATTGTAATCCAATCTCCCTTTCGGACCACGGTGTCGCCGGCGTAGAACAGCTGGCGACCGTAATCAACCTGGATGTCCGTACAGCCCACAACACAGGGCTTGCCCATGCCGCGTGCGACCACGGCCGCATGTGAGGTCTGGCCACCGCGAGACGTCAGCACCCCCTGCGCGACGGTCATGCCCTGAATGTCTT
>JBLHSN010000239.1:0-9229 GCA_047626195.1 Myxococcota bacterium | reverse complement strand
TCGCAGACTTCCGAGTGGGTGATGTCGCCGTCACCGCACACCGGCGCGCAGTCCGCCGGGCAGGATGCCGCAGACTCCACGCTGTCGGTACACACGTCATCTCCGCAGATAATGGTAGTGCATGACGGGGTGCAGGTGTCCGAGCCCGTGGGGCCGTCGTCGCAGTCTTCGCCGGGCTCTAGGTTGCTATTGCCACAGACCGCCGGAGTGACATCAAATCCGAACCGGTCTACGGTCATCGCGCCACCACCTGGCAGGATGTCCATTTCCAGGCTGACAGTCGTCGTATTGATTCCGGTCCAACTCAATCGGCCCAAACCAAAATCATCCGCTCCGGACGTCGTGATCCGGCCCAAGTTGTTGACCAGGTCGCCCGAAAGAGACGTCGGGTCGCCAATGTTGAACCCGGTAATGAATTCATCTGCTCGAACACGAGCAACATCGAGATGAAACTCGGAGATTGACGTTGAAAAGGTAAACGTTACTGTTGCATGCAGGTCGCCTGTATTCGCAAACTGGGTAGTCCTATACGCTGTTGTGCTGGTTGAGCTCAGCGTTACGGAAACGCCTGAAAGCTCGGTAATACCCGTAAATGGCGCCCCGGAACCGAACTCGAAATCAGAAAAGGTAGGCGCGGCGGAGCTGCTGCTGGAAACCAGTAACAGTGGTGCCAAAATGATGAATGCCATGAAGTGGCAGGCAAGACGACGGCGGAGCCGACGTGACCGCACAATATCAATAGTCTGCATGAACGATGCTCTCCTAAAAAGTGAAGAGGCATCCCGTTCCTGCAAGAATCAGACGCAGCCCCCCAAGACGGTCGAGTGCCGCCAATCACTATTTTTAGCACGATCGATTGCGCGGCTGTCAAACGCTATCCCAATGGAACCACCCAAAAGTAGCCGATCAACGACATCTCCAAGGATGTATGCCACCGATCTGCTGCCCTGCCGGAGGGTAGATCTCCGATGAGGAGCAACTCGGGCACGGGTCGGGTGACAACCTGGATGGGGCCGGGTCCACAAAATGGGTCCAGCGGGACATCTGGATAGCTGCAGGCGCAAAACCAGGGATTTTCGGGGGCTGGGCCAATTACGGCAGCGTTGGGATGGTGGCAGGAAAGAGCGGCGGCGGTCGCAAACGGCGTCGCCCAGCACTGGCAGCACAAGACGTTTACAGGCGGGTGCACCGGTCGTTCCGGCGCGTTGTACTGCCAACCCTGCTGCTAACAGCAATGGCCGTCACTCAAGCTCCATGCTGCCGTTCATCGATCACGTTTGACGGGCGCGGACTTCGCTTTCTCTGGTAGTGGCTCATCGTGATTTTGACCCGCATGAGGAAGCGCAGGTCAGGCCTTCGCTTGGGGAGAACCAAAACATTAAAGGTGGAGTGAAACTCGACCCTCTGGTTCGGGATGTTGCCTGGCGAACAGGTCATTGCCGACACCATCCAGAAGTGGCGAATCCCGTAGAGGGAAGACCAGCAGCTGATTCGGTTGGGGTGGACGTTGTGGGCATCGGCGGCACCAAGCATCTCATACCGCACTAGGTTGTGAAGTAGGAACAGGGCCAACAGTTCTTGATAGACACCTTCTGGTTTCTCGCGTCGAAGCGCTTCGCAACAGCTCTTTGTATGCGCTGCGAGGACGTGGAATGTGGCCGCCCAGTGAGCCATCCAGAAAGCCGGTATCTGGGGTACACCTACGGTGTTTCAGAAGTCGGACAAGAATTTGTCGTCGAACGCCACTATCGAGGCTCACTAGAGCGACGGCACGCACTTGCGGATAGCCCGAGTCGTCGTCCTCACCGCGTGCGGACGACTTGTCGAACGCCTCGAAATTCCCATCGGTATCTGGCACCACAACACACGTTCCATCCGCTGCGAACACCATCAGACCCGCGAATCGACCGGGTGCAGGGTCCACCGCGTACGGCTCTACATACCTGTGAAACAGCCACTTCAATGGCTCTGCGCCCAGGGTGTAGTCCGCTTTCGACAGCGTACTCGCAGCCACCGTCTTCACAGCGGGAAGTACCCAATGCAGGTGGTCGCAGCCACCTCGGATACAGCAGTCCGAGTACAGACGCATACCTAGAATCACCCAATCACTTGTTGAGCAGGGAGTTTCCAGAGCCGTATACAAGCCGTACCCGTCGCTGTGAGCGCTGGTTCTATCAACTCCGGCTCGATGCTCGAAGCGAACGTGCTGAACGACTCTGGGCCCCTATCACTGCTTGCAGTCCGCGTCGGTGGCTGGGCCCTCGGCCGTCCGACAGCGCAAGGCCCGGCGGGTGCAGAGGCTGGGTGGGCGCACGTTCAAGTTCCCGCCGCTCGCGCAGGGGCGGGTCGAGGTCTTGCCGGGTGACCGGGTGCGCCTGCACCTCAAGCGAACATAATCGGACGGGACGACGGCGCTTGAGCTGTCCGCCGAGGAGCTCGCCGAGCGGCGGGCCGCGGTCGTGCCGCCGCCACAGGGTCACCGTTAAGCCCTCTCCACTTGACAATCTCAGCTCGCCAAATCGAACAACGGCTTCGCAATTCTGCCGCGGTCCCGTTTCCAGTTCCATAGCAGCAGGTCTTCGGCAGTCCGTTTGCTTCGGAATTCTTGAACAACAATAAACACATCGGCGAGCCATGCGTAAGGGTCGACACCGTGCATTCGACATGTGGCGAGGAGGGACAACAACATGCTGTAGTTGTCGGCGGCTTCGTCGTGTCCGGCGAACAGGGAGTTCTTGCGAAGCAAAGCGACCGAGCGAAGAGCGCGTTCGCTCAGGTTGTTGTGGATGGGGATGGCCGGCTCGGTCACGAAGAGCTGCAGTGGTTCGCGCTGATTTCGCACGTACTGGACAGCCTTGTACAACGCGTTGCTGTGGTCCACAGCAGCCTCGGACCACGCGTCGAGCTCGGCGAAAAGCGTCTTTAGGATGGGCGCGCTCTGGGTAGCGCGACGCTCGCAATGCGCGGTACTTGCGAGGATGCCCTCGTCTTTAGCCAGGTGTTCGATGTAGAATAGCTCGCCAAAAGCATCGAGCCACCGCTGCGCTGTCTTCGGGTCTTGAGCACGTGCTTCATACAGCCCGCGTCGCGCGTATGACCAACAGCCACCACGTGCGCGCCCCAGCTCGCCGATGACCCTGTTGTAGGCAGTGTAGCCATCGACAATCAGGGTGCCCATCGACTGTCCCAGCACGCGCTCGGGCGTGCTCTTGCCGCGCGATGGCGACTACGTAAACAGCAGAGCATCGTCCGTGGCGAAGACTCGCATCCAACCGCGGCGGCCCTGGTCTTCATTGAGTACGGGCATCGGTGTCTCATCCGCATAGACATGAGACGCGTTGCGAATGTGTAGGAGCAACGCTTTGTACAGCGGGCTGACAAGGCGGGCCGCTCGATGAAACATCGTGCACAAGCTCGAGACCGGGATGGCCGCACCGAGGTCGCGGCGAGGTGCAGTGACCCAGACGCCGTCTGCAAGCTTCCCTGTCTGTCGTTAACTCTCGATGCGGACCAGCTGGCCTGCTCGCCATTCATCGATCACATCTACCCGTGGCTCCCCGGTCAGCAGTGTTGTGTAGGTGCTGGGTAGGTGCTGGGTAGGTCCACGGTGACAGTGACCGTTGGCAGGGCATCGAGCTTCGCTTGGCGCTTGCGTGCAGCCTCTGCACGCAGTGCGGCGCGCTCCTCGGGGCTCATCTCTTTGCGGGTGCGTTTACGCGCCTCACGACGTGCATCCGGAGTACGTTCGGACTTGCGAGTTCGCTCGGATGTTGGTGTAAACGGCTTTTTCTCGAGTGCGTCTACGCGAGAGATGACGGCGTGGAGCTTCTGTTCCAACGTCCGATTTGCGGTCAACGCATCCCGTGTTTGTTGAAGAGAGGTATCCAACTGAGCTTGCTGTGACACAAGCACCTCACTGACCATCGTGACCATCGGCTGCGCCATGGCGCGGCCCCACGGTGGTTGCGTGGTGAGCCACTCATCGAGAGCGACAATGGTAACGGTGGCGGGAGTGGTCATTCGCGGCACTGGGTCGCATCCGTCCGGCTGAGTCGAGTACGTCCAAAACGGTGATACGCGAGTTCGATCGAACAACCGGCACAGTCCCCGGACCCGAAAGTAGCGCATGAAGCTGCTGTGCATTGAGCACACGGTGCGCGAAGGGTCTTTGGCAACGGGCAGTGTAAACCGACCACGGCCGAGCCGCTTGTACGTGACCACCATGCCCGTGCCGTCCCAGGTCAACACCTTGGCGTGCGTACGGCGACGGGACACGAAGACGAACAGGTGTCCTGCATACAGGTCGAGACCGGCTCCACGGACGCGCCCAGCCAGGCGGTCAAAGCCGCCTCGCATGTCCACGACCTCCGTGGACAGGAAGATGCGCTGACGGTGCTTCACGGTTGGCCGACTGCTGTGAGCACCGCGGCAAACCAAGAGGCCGGTGGAAGACGGTCGAACGAGACCTGGCACTGCCCAACGGTCATCGACACGGATATTGGCGCTTCCGATGCAACGCGCTCACACACCATTGGGACTTCTACAAACGCTGGAAGTGGCCAGCGTTCGTGCGTCGCCCAGCGAGACAACGGCTGCGGAGAAATACCGAGATGATGGGCATACGAGGCTTGTGTCTGACCCGAGCGTCGCCATGCATCAACGAGGGCGCGGCGCTCTTTCGGGGTGTGGTGTCGTGCCATGGAGGACCTCCGGCATCACTGTCACCCGGCCACGCGACCCTGTCAGAGGGGATGAGCGGAACGGTTACCGCGCAACTACTATCTGTCCAAAGCTCTGGAATTGCGTTACAAACCTTTGTTTTCTGCCGAAGCCAAACCAGGTTTAGCGGCAGTACATGGTTTCCCGAGGTCTTTATTTATCGATTCGATGGCCTCATTCTATACAGGACATGTCCCGTCGGGGACCCCTACATGGGCATTGATAGAATTTGAGACGGAGGCTTGTTTGCTGACCGCTCGCAATGGCATTGTGGACGTGTCTCGTGAGGACGTGGCGGAGCTCAAAGCAACGAATGTGGATTACCGCATTCGCTTACCAAGTACGGTATGGAAAGAGCTGCTATCGCAGGTGCGGACATCGGCGTCTGCACTGGGGTCTTTTAAAATGCGCGAGGGTTCGCGTGCAGGATTTGGACGTTTTATGAGCCGTTTCATGCCCCCGGAAATGAAAAGTCCAGCGCTAGCGCGCTAAGGAGCGGATTGCCGCAGCATATTGATCTGGCTGCTCTAGGTCCGGGAAGTGACCGCACTGCGTTAGTTCTTGGAACGACGCATTTGGCAGAGTTGCCATCGCCGCGCGTGGATCAGAATGTCTGTGGCTGCGATCTGCACTGCCCCATAGCAGTACAGCATCGTGATTAGTTTTCAGGCCTTCGAGCGCACTCACATCACGCATCATGGACTGAAACACTGATGCCAATGGAAAGCGGGCGCCGTTCTTAAAAGCCAGCAGCGCCCGATCGGTGTACGCGGTCGGATCTGTTCCTCGCGGTAGCGCTGCCCTAAACCATGCCGCCGCTACTTTGTTGCGCATACCGTTGACCATCGCCTGTCCGACAAGTGGGGTAGCGATCAAACCCTTGGTATCCACCCGTTTGGCCCATTTTATTGCGTCGTCCACGGATGGAGCTTGGCCCAGCACCAAGCCAGAAAACAGTTCTGGCCTTTGCTGTGCGGCATACACGGCCGATAATGAGGCAATACACGTCATGCCTAGGATCACATTTTTCAATGTTAATTTGTCGATGACTTCGATGAGTGCATTTGCGTTATCAACAACCGAAAACCGATGCGACCAGCTGGCGGTCGAGTATCCAAAGCCCGGCGAATCGAAAGCGACAATTTGAAAGTCAGCTTCGAGCAGCGCGCACAGCTCTCCCATGTCCTCAATATTATTCGGAGGATCTGGAGACAGAACTACAGTATATTTGGCGTTTGGATTGCCGGTGCGTACATAGCGAATGTTGCCATAGCGCAGCTTGATCCAGTTTGAATGTATGTTGGATACTTTCTCCGGACATAGTCTCCGCGGAAACTTATCCAACGCCATAGCTAGGTTCTGAATCATAGTCGGCTCCGGTAGTTTTACTACTGGCAGGCTTCTTGCCATGTGGGGCTGCCGTAGCCGGCGTCATCAATGACGTTGCTGGTATTGTCTATCATCAGCGCCCTGAAATGGAAAAAACAGCCGTCGTCGCTATTCGAATCTGTTGCTTGATACGAGGCTGTAAACTCTCGTCGTTCTACATCTGTTGTGGCTGTGACGTTGAATGTATCGGATTCTTGCACGGACTGTAGGAGCGAGATCACGTCGAACTCAACGTCTTTTTCTTCTGCATCGTACACCGCACACTCTACCCGACTACCTTGGGGCACAGGCGCTCTGAAACGGGCGTGTAGCGTGTTGGTATTTTCTTCCAGCAAGGCGTGCATCGCGGTGCTGGCGGCGAGCCCGGAACCGAGACCATAATGCAGCGCTGGGTAGCCGCTCTAACTCTCAATTTGCACTTCCACGTCCTGCTGCTCGACGGACTGTACATCGCGCAAGCCGACGGCACGCCCCGGTTCCGACGCACGCGCCGACGACCCTGACGACGCCCTTCCGGTGTTGCAGTCCGCGTCGGTGGCTGGGCGCTCGGCTGTCCGACAACGCAAGGCCCGGCGGGTGCAGAGGCTGGGTGGGCGAACGTTCAAGGCGGCGCGGCATCGGTGGCATCGCACGGTGCGGCCACGACCGCCAACGCGGCCAGCTGCCTCCCCCAGGGGTCAGGCCGCGACGGACGAAGGCGGCATCGGGAGCTCCCGCTGGACACCGTGGAGCCTGCTGTTGTGGCGGGTCTTCGACGTCAACGGCGTGGCGTGCCCGGCGTGCGGAAGGGTGATGGCACTGCGTGCGGTAGTTCGGCGCCCGGTCCGGAAAACCGGCGACGCTGAGCGTTCTGGCGTCGCTCGAACGGTCGGCACGAGGCCCGCCGGCCCGCCGGCCAGCGAGATGCATGTGGCCTGAGTCTGACGTGCTGTGGGGGAGCGCTGTGGACTCGGAGAGGTGTGTCTTTGAGGACGAGGCCTACCTTAAACCGTCATTTTCGACCGGTGTGCGCGGGGCGCGACGGACTCAGTCGAGGACGCTGCGGGCGCCAGGCCGTGGCGATGGGCGCTGCGCGGGGCTGACAGATCGGCTTCGGAGGTGCCGGATGTTTCCTATGCTTTGTTTGTGAAGTCTAATCGACAATGGCTGGCGAGACGGCGGCGTATCGTAGGGGCCATCGGAGTAGCGCGAGGGTTCAACACCCCCACCTAGCAGTTATCGTACGAAGGTCTTGGCCATGTTGCATCCGTAGTTGCCGACGCCACCCCAGTTGCGCCCTGCGGTAGCTGTTGAGCAGGTCCCGCCCTGGTAGGACGAGTCGACGGCGTGCATGAAGAAGTTGTGGCCATCTATGAGGTATGCGTATCCGCAGCGGATGCCGGGACTGAATGGGGGGGCGTCCACACTATTGTCGCCGAACGCACCGAGAAAGCAGGTCGCGGAAGGGCTCTCCAGCTTCGCCAACGTCGAAGAGCTGTCCGAATACCAGGACTCCGAGTTGTTGACGTTGATCGGATACGACGGTTCGAAGGTGGCTGAGCCCGGCGTGATGTTGTCCAGGTCCGCCTTTTACAGGATCTTCCTTTCTGACCCGGTCGACCAGAGCGCCTCGATGTTTGCGTCCGAGAGCTTGGCAAACGCCGAGACGCTTACAGCGGTGCCGCTCCAGGTTGACCCGGGCTGCGCCGCTCATGCACGCACCTAGCTTCCCCGGCGCAACGCACTATGTCCCAACATAATCACGTTGCACCCGGTCGCTATGCACGCACCTGAACTACGCATCCCGCAGGTCAACCTGTTCGGGCAACGCTGTAAAGCGTCGAGTTCCAGCGTTCCACAACAGCGCTATTGCACAGTGTGAGGCTCGTGTTCGTCGTAGGCACGGCTTGGCTCACCAAGGTCCAGCCGCCCGTGTCGGTGGTCATGTCACGGTGGCTAACCACACCAGGTGATGTCGGTGGCGCCGCTGTAGTCGACTAGGATGAGACCGAGCTGTGGCAGACCGTCCGCGCAGGTGTCCTCCGGGAGAACGTTGACCACCCGCAGGTTTGTCCTCCGCCTGCCAAGCCGCGTACTGCGCCGACTCTTCGTAGCCATCGCCATTCCAGAGCGACATGAACACGAGCTGAGCGGTGAAGTCGGGGCTCAGTCCGCCGTCCGTTCGCCAACACGCCACGGGCTCGTTCCAGCCCGAGGTGATTGAATGCACCTCGCCGGGCCCCTCGGGAAAGGACTTGGGCACCGTGAAGGAGGCCGAGTGCAGCTCGACCACGGTCATGGCCACTTCGGTGGCGTCGGGCAGGAAGTCACACTCGAGCCGGTCATCGGGCATGCAGGCGGTGAGCACGAGTGCAGTCTGGGCGATGGCAATGCGCATTGCAGCTCCATGGGAGGGGCGGCAAATTCCCATCTGAGCCTCGACCGTCGGTACCGATTGGGCTCCATGCGCAGGGTCAGCGTTGTGTCCGACTCATCCTGGCGCAGGATTAAGTAGAGGTCCTCTGCCTCCGGCGCGTGGCAGAGGTCGGCATCGCTGCGGCCAAAGTCCACGGCGAGGTCTGGCGGCGCGGCGTCGTTCGTCAAGGCGTTGGGGTCCCATGAGTAGGGGGAGTGTGCCTCGACGATGGTGACGACGAAGGAATGTCCGAACACGGTGTCGCACTGAGTTTTGGTGACGGGTCCACAGCCCGGATCAGGCAGATCCAAGCGGAGAGTTTTGTGGCCCGCCCCAACGTAGGCCCTACAGCGCGATGGTCATCGCGTGAAGCCATGCGGCCTGCATCGCTGGGGTGCCGTCTTCGTTGCGCGGCTGACACGTATCTGCCCCCATGGACTGATGCTCGGAGCAGCTGTTTCGCGGTGGGAGGCCGGTGGAGAAGAGGCGCACATCACTCGCGTATGGCTGAGTGGCGGTGTCCGCGTCGAGCAGGGTGTCACCCATGCCCCAACTCTCCCAAATGCCGGGGCTGCGCATCCAGGCTCCCTCTTCCCGGTGGACTAGTCCAAACTGTCGGTCTCCTGGGGTGGCGCGGAGCTCGGGCCCCCCCTCTCCAATACCGTCGTCGTCGGTGTCTTGACCTTCCGTGGTTACCAATGCGCCGACCACCTCTATGCAGATGGA
>JBLHSN010000238.1:0-9230 GCA_047626195.1 Myxococcota bacterium | reverse complement strand
ATCCTAGGCGGTGACCTCACCATCAAGGACGCTCTGTTCGGCAACAAGAGTAAGATGATTGCCGAGGTTGCTCGCGGCGCCCACAGGGAAGTCGCTCCAGAAGTTCGCTCGGACATGGTCAATGTTCTCATCAATGGCTTCTGCACTGGTGAAGCTGAAACTATGGCCTTCGAGGTTCTTAAGTACAGTGCTGGTCAAGGTGACTTGAAGATTGTGATGCTGACGGTCAACGGCGGGCCCGACGCAATTATTGGTTGCTTCGACGGCGGTAACTCCGCCAGCATCAAGGTCATTTTCAAGTCCGCAGGTGTCCCCTACCTCGAGGGCCTGTCGCGCATCTTCGGTGTCGGTGAGGACAGTGGCGGCAAGCTGGCGGAAGAGCAGCTTACAGATGTGGACAACCTTGAAGGCACCCCAAGTAAGCGTCGCGCAGGCATCATCGACCGCCTCATCGACGGCGGAAAGAAGAACGGAAACATTTTGACGGTGGTGGCCAAGAGCAAGGTCATGGGGGACCTGCCTGAAGTGGTCGAGCTCGTAACCGGCGGCGTCAAAGCAATTCGTCGTGCCATCACTAAGTCCGACACGGCTACTGTCAATATTCTCCTATTCCTTTCGGGTGTCACCAGTTTGGATGGCTTGTCCCCCGTCGATATTCCGACGCATGGATTAGAGAAGATGCTGCCGGAAGAGACCCGGGTTGCCGCAATCAAATCCCTGCTGAATGCTTGGTACCTAAGCGAAGCCGAGGCCGCATCCGTAGTCGCCATTGTAACGTTCGCGAGTGACAAACGCGGCGTCATCAAGAAAGCAGACTCCACCGCGAAAGCCATGTACTCTCGGATGGGCACCGCTGAGGCAACCGCGTTCGCCAATCTCTTCGGCGGCGTTAACAAGCTGTAGCCAAAACCTGTTCTTACGGAGCTTGACGTGTCCTCTACGAACGCCTTTGAGCGATTCATTACTGCTTGTAAGACGGGCGACCAGGTTGGCGCCCGAACGCACAGCACGGACAAGTCGTGGTCCGTGGGTGGCGACTCAGCCCGTCGGGTATTTGAACAATGCGCGGGTGTGGACATGTACATCGCCCAAGCAGGTCCGGTCCGCGAGCATGATGACCGAGCCGCAGTGCTTGCGGAGATTGGCACCGAGCAACGGCAACCCATCTGGTTCCTGCTCGCCCGGGTGGGAGATGACTGGAAAGTGGATGGTTTTGCCAGCACATGGGATGTTGCCGGTCTGTACGCATACGGACGGTCAGAACGACTCCCCCCCTTTCGCCAGCTTCCTGAAAGTCCCCAGGCTACTACCTGGTTTCAGGCACTGGAGAGCAACAGCACGCTGACCGCCGGACCCGATGGTCAAGGCGCCCTGACCCTGTTCGAAGATCTCCGCACCAATGCCGTGAGCATGCGCCTCATTCGCACGGTAGGCATCCCCTCCGCACACCGCTACGCCGCCGCTGTTGCCTTTGAGCAAGATGATGGCATGACGCAAACACTCTGGGCTTTGCTCGAAGGTGGACCGTCAAATCCCATCCGCATTCTTGGGCGAAGCTTCGCAGGTTCCACAGCGCAAGTGCTCCAAGGCATTGATCTCCCATGGCCGCCACGCGACAGCGGACGGGACGCTCCCCAGTACACCGCCGACGAAGCGATGGGGATGTTCAAAGACGCCCTGAACGCCGCTCACAACGAGCAGACAGAAGAAATGGGTGAGGAGAGCGCTCTCGGTGGCCGAATGGGCCAAGTGCTCACCGACCTGTTTGAGTCGTTGTTGGACCCGGACCAGCGACCCGCACGGGCTGACAGTAGGAGCGCCGAAGAACGTCTCAGTACCGGAATCGGCGACGTGATGCGTGACTTCATGCAGTCGTCTGAATTGGACGGCGAGCGCACGACCGACGACGTTCAGATCAACAGCGAGTTCATCCGTGAGAACGGAGCGAACCTCGTCGGGTCACTGGTGACCGCCCTCACTGGCGCCATCATGCCGAAAGACCTCAGCATCCCGCTGCCGTCCAACGACGAGGGTAAGCCGAAGGTCCGCATCGATGTTGCGGACCTACTGAGTGGCCTATTCAGTACACCGGAGCCAGAGACGTCAACGCCAAGCGAAGACCTCGACGCATAGAGCGACTGAACCGCCAAGGCGTAAGGGGTACTCGGACGACTGAAGCGACCGGACGACTGAAGCGACCGGACCACTGAAGCGACCGGACCACTGAAGCGCCCTAGATGCGAGCGGTCCAGCGGGATTGCACACTGTGGGTCTCAAGCATCTCTTGGCGTTCGCCAGGACTCATGGCGTACCATGGGACATCGCCAAATTCGGCTCCCGCAGTTTCCAAGGCCGCAACTTCCGCGATGTAAGCGTCGATTCGGTCAAGAACCTGGGAACGTTCCGACGCGAGGTCAGGGCCAAAGTAGCTCTCAGCATCGCGTTTGGTACCCACGTGGGCCCAGCGGATACCGCGTCCCAATGCGGACGGTGGAACCCAGACGAGGCCATCCCGACCGAGGCCGAGGGGCGTAGTCCGCACGCGAATTGGATGGTTCAACCCGAGAAAAGAGCCGCGTTCGCGAGTCTTACAAACCTGTAAATGCAAGGGCTGAAGGATGGCCAACGAACCGAACTGGGCGCTCTCGGCGGGCGAGGTGCTGTTTTCGTTGTCGGACAACCAGATGAGTTCTGCTTCTGGATGGGCCATGTGTTCCAGCGTTCCTTCGAACCAGGCGCGAATCGCACCAGGACCAGGGGAACGGAACAATGTGGGACAGGCTTCCCAAGACTCAAAAACACGTCCCAGCTTAGTGACAGACTCGGGCGGGTCGTACTTTCCGCCGGTGCGGGCTTCAAAGTCGATAAAGGTCTCAGTCACGAAGGGTCCTCCACAGCACTGGTGGTGCTGAAGAAATCAGTGTCGAGGTCTTGTCCACCAAGGCCATAGCGTTCAAGTAGGCTGTCCTCGAATGCACCGCATGCAGCGCAATCGGGGTCCCGGGGCAATAGCACGCCGTACCACCGCAGGATGGTCATGTCGTCGACTCTGTGTTCCAAAGGTGGCAACTTCGCGTAGTCCGTGCCCGGTTCCCGACGATTGAGCCAGAGGTAGAGCGGGGCGACCAAATCTTCGCGAAGTGGCGCAAGTGTTGTTTTTTCGCCTTCCAGCAACAAGACAATGGCGATCTTCACCATCATCAAGGCGACCGGCAACACATCGCTAGATAGCCCTGGTTCAATAGCAACAGGGCGATCAGAATAGGCAATTGCCGCCGCATCCTCGGCACTCGCTACCTCTTGGTCGTTACTCATTTGAGGCAATACGTTGAGGAAACACTGGTAGCACGGAGTCATCCGCGGAAGCACTCGCAGCACCTGGCCGCCGTATGCACGCCGGAACACTGCTCCAAACAACAGGGGCTGGTCATTGGCGATGCACGCACGATTCAGCAGCAACCTGCTCTCACGATTATCCGTGGCGCCCACCACTAAGTCAGCCCCACCAATCGCATCTTGGATCTGTTGAACGGTGCTGCCATCCAAATGGACGGCTAAGGTCTCGACAACCGCCGTTGGGTTCCGGTCGAGGATGAGGTCGCGGATGGCGAACACCTTCTTGCGACCGACCTCTGACAACCCACATTCGTGACGGCACACATTGCCGGGCTCCATACGGTCATGGTCGATGAGTAGAAACTCACCAACACCGGCTTTGGCGAGCTCACGAGCAATGAAGCTGCCGCCCGAGCCGCATCCCACAATGGCAACGCGACGCGTACTCAACACATCGGTCTCAAACACTCCGCGAACTCGGTGGAACAAGTCAATGTCCCGAACCAGAACTTGGACTTCGGCTTCCACGCCATCGATAAAGGCCTGGACTCCACTACGGACCCCACGCAGAACGCAAGACGGACCTTGTTCAGACGCACCATGGCGCAGGAACAAGCGCGCACGGCCGGAAGAACCAACATCTACCGGTTCCGAGCCTTCCAATCCTACGACCCACACATCGCCCTCGTCACGCACTACAGCCCGCAGCACGGCGTCTGTCGATAGCGTAGCTGTCACACTCTCGTGAATGACGACGCAAGGCACCTCAGCGGCCGAAGGACTGAAGGTCCTCAGGCGTCACGGCCGGAAGGTCATCTGCATCTGCGTCCGTGTCATCCACCACAACAAAACGCTTGAGCTTGGGGTCGTACTTCATCTTTCGGCCCCCCGTGTCCTTTCCGGCTGAAGCCTTCTCCATGAACTCACGAATCGCGTTGTGGTCGCTGCTCTTGGCCATTGGGCCTCCTCTTCGCACAGTGTATCGGATGCCGCCCGTAGCGGCGTCCTTTAGGAAGATGCACTTTAATCCATGTTCAATAGGAAAGCGGAAATCGGTCGGCCGCTATCCACATGCGCCTCATAGGCTTCGATCCAGAGCATGGCTTTCTGCAACACCTTCTCAATACTGTGTGCCGCACTCCAACGTTCCGGTCGGTAGGTACACAAGCGCACCCAAGGGGGTCGGTCGCTGATCCAAGTGTGCATCGCATGACTGTTGCCATACTCCATGACCTCTTGATGAAACCCCATCAGCGGACATGGGTCCGCGATGTAGCAAGATGGGCACTCGTCAGGAAAACCGGTTGGAATGGCGATGACTAGTCGGTACGTTCGACCGCGACTACTCGACCACAGTCCTTCGACCGTTGTGTTCCCAGCCGGGTCATGAAAGTGAAAATCCGGCATGTGCTCGCGCAAAATTCGCCGCTCGATAGCCAAGCGATACTGCTGATGGGCACTCCACGTCATGAACTCTCCAACGCAGCAATGGCCTGCTGAAGCGACGATGTCACGTCGTCCGGTTGTGGACGACCGATGATCGGCGAAGCGCCCACGACTTGCCATGCGCCAAGGGTCAAGGAGCCATCAAACGAGAACATGGCAATGAGCGTACGCCCTTGGCCCTTTGTCAGTCGAAGCGCAAGGGTCGTGTCGTCGACGACATCCAGCTGGAGTCGCTCGCGCAATGACTCGGGCACCACCTGCGCAATCACTTGTTCTACGGCATGCACTGCGCGCCAAGGTCCGCGGCCACACCCCACCAATGGCTTCAACAACGCCGGGTCAATGTCGCTGGTGCCTTCTTGAGGGGCAAGCAGTGGGCTCTGGGGCTCGCTGGGCAACACCGTCAAGCGTAGAGCGGGCCCAGTGGGCGCACTCTCTAAAGCTTCCATGGACCCATCCAGCGCTGCGCGCAGAGGACTAATGCCAGGAAGGACCTCAAGCCGTGTCGCTCGCGTCCGCCCGAGGCCCGCATCCTGATAGATGAAGGGGCGTAGATGCCAATGGTCTCGATGAAACCCGAGCAAATCAACAAAACGAGCGCGATTGCTGCGCCGAGCGTAGCGCATGGTCCGGCCGAGGTCGCCACGAGACAACACCTCAAGGCCAATGCTGTGGTGGGAATGCCACATACCAACGCACTGAACGCCGAATTTTTGCCAAACCGCCTGTTCTGTTGCGCGGTGACTCTGGACATCTTGTTGAAAGCTCAGTCGTCGGCGAGTGGCGCGCTCGCCGGGACGAGACGCCAGGAAAATCGTCGGAACGTCGCCATGGCTCCACAGACCGAACAAGTCCCCACCGGTCTCCACGTTCCGATGACGATGCATTTCATCGACCAACACCGCCAACTCCGAAGCGTAGACGCGCACAACCCCTTGGCGAACTCGAATTGGGGATACGGCGTCTCGGAGCATACAAGCAGTCTACCCCACAACGCGACAGCGGCTCGGCATCCAGAGATACCGAGCCGTTTTGAGTTCCCAGCCGGAGCCAGCCCCGCGGACGTACAGAGTAGCCGCAAAGAAAGGCGGTCGCTGCAGTCTGCCCAGGCGCATGGCCATGGGTCTGCCTGAATGAAGCGCGTACGGCAGATGAGCGAGGCTCTGGGGGGGAGGGAAAAGACCCCCGCTCACATGCGCCGGACGATGTGACGTAGACCCATGGTCGCACTGGCCACGATTTACTCAATTCTCCGGTTTGGCAGTGGATGCTTTTCACCGTGCAATACTAATATAGAGGCTGGTCAACCGTTGCACAAGAAATTTTTCGAAATGCGAGTATTGTTTTTCAACAGGTGAGGCTGAGCCCCGCTTCCCACCCGGATACACTCGATCCATGCCCCATCTGCCTGAAGCCCAAAATCATCCGCGCCGTAGGCGTGTTGCACAAAACCCCTTTGGATGTCTGGGATGTCTGGGGTCCACAGCCGCCCTGATGGCCCTATTCACCGTGGTCATCTGGGCCTTCAACCCCGACTTGAGCGCCAGAGAAGCCACTCGCGAAGGCATCCTGTTGGGTGGCGGCGTCACACTCGCCGCAACCACACTGCTCTGTGGGATTCCTTTGTTGCTGCTTGCCGCCGCCATCGTGTGGGTCGTTTCACGACGTAGGTCCGAGGCGGCTCGGAACGGCCCGACCATCATCGACATCGAGTCGTAGTCCGCACCAAAAAAAGAGCGGGC
Source organism: Myxococcota bacterium (assembly GCA_047626195.1). Classification (GTDB taxonomy): domain Bacteria; phylum Myxococcota_A; class UBA796; order UBA796; genus CAJXTB01. Next base: position 2,706 of record JBLHSN010000238.1, on the reverse strand, counting down.
CACTCCGAAGAGTAGACCCGCTCCTTAAGTAGAAGGCGTCTGCCTACTTGAGGTTCGCGTTCGCGAATTCCCAGTTGACCAGATTGAACCACGCCTGAACGTATGCCGGGCGCGCGTTGCGGTAGTCCACGTAGTAGGCGTGCTCCCACACATCGCAGGTCAAGAGAGCGGTGTGAGCCGTGGTCAGGGGCGTTGCAGCATTTCCGGTCGTGGTGATCTCGAGTCCACCATCGCTGGTTTGGACGAGCCAGGCCCAGCCGCTACCGAACTGGCCGCCAGCTGCCGCTGCAAACTGGGTCTTGAAGGCTTCGAATGAGCCGAAAGTGGCGTCGATCTTGGCTGCGATGGCACCGGTCGGAGCGCCGCCGCCATTGGGGCTCATGCTGTTCCAGTAGAACGTGTGGTTCCAAACCTGGGCAGCGTTGTTGAAGACTCCGCCCTTCACCGAGGTGATGATGTCTTCGAGGGACTTGCCCTGCAGACTGCTGTCGGCTTCGACGGCGACGTTGAGCTTCTTGATGTAGCCCGCGTGATGCTTGCCGTGGTGAATCGACAGGGTCTCGGACGAAATATGAGGAGACAAGGCGTCTTGTGCGTAGGGTAGGGCGGGAAGTTCGAAGGCCATGGTGGGCTCCTGGTGTGTAGGGGAAAAAGTGGGTAACGGGTGCCACCAAGTCGGTCGAAGACTGGCGAAGTACCTAAAACCGCGTGCCAAGCATCCGCCGGCACGTCAGGCGAGTATCCTTTCCACGGAGGTCGGTACATGCGCGGTTTGTCGCTAGGAGTCTTACTTGCGCTGAGTTGCTCACCCTCGACGTCCACTGACACTCCAGACACTCGCCGCCAGGCAAGTAACTGGACGTGGCTTCGGTCAATTCCGTTGTCCGGGGCAGAGTCCGCGCACTTCGACCCCACGGGGACGGTCATGATCGCCGCCTCCGACCGCGGCTTAGTGACGATTCCCGTGGGAGGGGGTCCAGTCGCATTGGCAGAAGTGCGGGGCGTCACCGCAGTTGTCGTCGCATCTGACGGGACCGCTTTCGCATCATTGGATGGCCCCGGCATCATCGTCCGCACGGTCCCCCCAGCCGAGCAGATCCTGTGGACGCCCGAGTTCACCGAAGCGGACAATGATCCAGTCGGAATGGCCATCGCCCCGGCGTCCTACACCGGTCCCCTGATCGAAGCCGGAGAAGGGATAGTCGTAGACCGAGGGGCCGGCGGAGACGACGCCTTGTGGGCCTTCTCGACTGTGGAACGCGACCAGCCCGCCCGTCTCGTTCTCCCGGACAACGAGATCCTGAGAGATGCCGTCGACATAGCCGTATCTGATAGCGAGATAATGCTGGTAGACACGCGTGAGTCATCCGCTGGACGATTGTATCGCATCACCAACGCCGGCCAGCTCGCTCAACGTCTGACCCCCTCGCCCATTGCCGATCCGACCGGTATTGACTGGGACCCAACCGCAGAGTGCTGGCTCGTCGCGGAAGCCGAGTCCGGAGAGGTCCTGTCCTTCGACAGCGCCAACGGGCCGGTCACCACAGAATTCGAGCTCGGGGGTTCGTATGATTCAAGACACCGCGCAAATCTGGATGTGTCCGACGACGGGTTTCTCCTAGCGGTGACCGTGGACGGCGAAATCCAACTGTACGGACGCTGCTCCACAGAGGATCGCGCACTCGACTGCGACAACAACGGCACCGCAGACACCTGCGACATGGCGATGAACCCAGGCTCCGATTGCGATGGTGATGGCATTCTTGATGACTGCGTAGTCCTGGACCCCACCAACGACTGTGACGACGATGGCCTGTTGGATGCCTGTCCGGTGTGCCTAGATATGGACGTGGCCATTCTACTCCCGGCCGACCTCACACTCGCTGAGACGGTGTGCGATGCACTTCCGGGCATCCAATCTACCCTCGATGCACGTGGACTCGATGCGGGCATCAGCATCTGGAGTGTGGGCGACTCCGAAGCGTCATGCTCCACATCCATTCGCGCGACCTTTGGCAGCAACCTTCCAGCAGGCGCTGACCCCGCACTCGGCACCCTAGCCGCCTGCTCTCCCAGTGACGTGAACCGCGATTGGGGGCGTGGAACAGCTACACTCGCCAACCGCCTGTGGTCCGTAGGACTGGTGCGCCGACGAGTCGTCGTGCCGATTATCGACGGTCCACCCGTGTGCGGCGCCTCCTCCACCCTGACTCAATCGGCACTCGACCTCGTCATCAGCGCGAGCATCACCGTCAATGCTGCGGTTCACCCCGTGGTCTTTGCGAGCGCGTCCACTCAAGCCAGTGCCGCTCAAGTCGCACTGGGAACCGGAGGACAGGCTGAGGTCGCCACCAACTCCACCCGAGTCGTCCAAGGAATTCTAGCGGCAATCACCGCACGGTGCAGACTCAACGATGACTGCGATGCGGACGCCCTACTCGACCGCTGTCAGCCGGCCGCTCCAGGCACTCCCGACTGCGACTGTGACAGCTTCTACGACGGCTGTACGCCCACCGGTGGTCAACGGTGTACCGACATCGACGACGACGGACTCGGCCCAGTCTGCGACATCTGCGAAGATCCAGACGACGACGGATACGGCAATGCGGGCACCGACCGAACCTCGTGCAGCACCGGCGACGGCATCGACAACTGCCCTGAGGTAGCCAACAACAGCCAAGAGGACCTGGACAACGACGGACTTGG
>JBLHSN010000237.1:0-9262 GCA_047626195.1 Myxococcota bacterium | reverse complement strand
TTCCGATGGATATCTCGGCTGCCGAGATGCTGGACGAGCCTGGTGATCCGGTTGACAGCGACGCTACCCGAGTCTTGGGCGAGATGGTGCAAGACGCCGAAGACCTCAAGGAGGGCTCGAACCAACGCGTGCCCTTCGGCCTGTACATTCGTCGCGGCTTGATTCTCTGTGTGTTCAGCCTCATCGTCCTGGTGTTCTCCGGTCACTACCTGACCAAGGCCTGGCGCCGCGCGCGTCCTGTTCTGGCCCGCCCGGGAGCCGTTCCACGAGTGGCCTACCGCGCCTGTCTCGACCGCTTGGCCGAAGCAGGCTTGGTCCGTGAAGAGGGGGAGACCCGCGAGGCTTTTGCTCGACGTTTGGCCCCAATTGTTCCCGCGTTTGGCGAGATTACCGACATGCACGTTGGTGCCGCCTTCGCCCGCCCCGAAAAACCCGATGCGGATACCCTCCGCGCGAATGCTCTGCGCTGGCGCCGGTCGCTCGCTGCTCTGTCTGAGCAGTTGGACGAACGTACGTCGTTCTGGCGTCGCCTTCTTGGCGCTGTCGACCCCACCAGCCTCTATCGCTCTCGCTAATCAGGACCGACGATGAAGAATGAGTTCACCCAAAGCAAGCACGTTACTCACGATAAAGCACCTCCGATATCGGATATGGAGGGTGCCCATGGCGTGGTGAAACGACTCATGGACCGACTGACCAAGGGCGTCATTGGGCGCGATGCCATCATCGAGTTGGTCATCATCGCGTTGCTCGCAGACGGCCACGTGTTGCTCGAAGACTTCCCCGGTTCGGGTAAGACCACCCTGGCGAAAGCTCTGGGTGATGCCATCATCGACGACATGCCAGATGACGATATCGTCACCATCCGGCGCATCCAGTTCACCCCGGATTTGCTCCCGGCAGACGTGACGGGAACGACCATCTTCGACCCGAACACCAACCGCTTTTTCTTCCGGCCGGGACCCATCTTCGCCCACATCGTGCTTGCAGACGAAATCAATCGGACGTCGCCCAAGGTGCAGTCGGCGCTGTTGGAGTCGATGGCCGAGAAGCAGACCACCGTCGACAACGTCACTCGCAAGCTCGATGATTTGTTCTTCGTCATTGCCACGCAAAACCCGCTCGACTTGTCTGGCACGTTCCCGCTACCCAGTGCGCAGTTGGACCGCTTCTTGTTCAAGATCAAGATGACCCACATCAGCCGCGACCATGAGCTGTTCTTGCTGAACAACTTGGCCAGCGTGTTGAAGGGGGCTGGAGACGATGTTCCTCGTGTCACGCGCACAGAGATTCTAGACGCGCGCAAAGTGGTCAAGGAGCTCGTGTACGTACATCCCAAGATTAAGGAAGCTCTTGTGGATATTGCGGACGAGAGCCGGAATGATGAGCGGATTCTCCAAGGTGCCTCCACCCGTTCGCTGGTGTTGATGATTCCGGCGTTGCAGGCACGGGCACTCGCCAAGAAGCGCACCTACGTTAATGCAGACGACGTTCAGTCCCTGGCCTACTTCATCTTTGGACATCGCTTGGAGCTGGCTCCTGGCAGCGGAACGTCCGAGTCTGTTGTGTCCGATATCTGCCGTCGTCCGTTGGAATCGCTTGCTCGGCAGAGTCTCAAACGATGAGGCGACTTCTTCTGCTGTCCGCTCTGGTGCCGACGCTCGCGTTGGCGGGTCCTCGTGCGGACCAGCTTGCCCTACAAGCAGAAGAGAAGCTCGCAAATGACGAGCTCATCGGGGCGCGAGGTCTGGCCGAAGATGCGTTGGCTTTGGACTCCGAGCAATACCGGGCCCACTACGTTCTCGGCATGGTCCAGCGCGACAGTGAAGGCAACCTAGCCCAAGCGATGTACCATCTTGGAGAGAGTCGGCGTAGCTACGAAACCCGCTACGCCACGTCCCTCGACACCGAGTGGCGCTTTCACCAAAACCTCATCTACGTGGTTCAGCTCGTGGCCGGTGAGATTGAGGAGTACGACTATCAGCTCGACATCATCGAGTTCTACAACGCGCGCTACGACCCGGACCTGACCGGTGAGCGGGCCTGGCCATTAATGAAGCTGGGGCGACTAGACGAAGCCCGTACCGCTGCGGCCGATGCCGTCGCGCTTCCCGATGAGTGGCAGCAGTCGGTCGGTCTCAATGCGCAGTGTGCGTTGGAGTCCGAGGCAGGGTCGAGAGAGCAAGCTCATGTGGCGTGTATGGCAGCGTTGGAGGCAGAGCGGCTCAGCCCAGAAGCTGACGTAACCGTAGACGCTTACAATGCGTCGCTGTCGGCATTTCAGTCCCTTCGCTATGAGCAAGGTGAGGCGCTAGCTCTCGAAGCGAACACGGGGTCGACGGTCAGCACTGCAAACCCGTGGGCGGTCCTAGCAGGTGCTTACGTCGCACAAGGTCGCGGGACGGATGCGGTAGCGGCTGTGCGAAGCATGCAAGGGTGGCGCTCGCGCATGGACCCTGAGCTACGCGACATGAACCGGGCCGAGTTGGACGCTGTCTTTGCGATATTCTTGCTTACGGCTGGTGAACCAGAGCTTGGGTACGACGTTATCTCCCGCGCCATCGATTTTCCGGACCGTCGAGCCTTGACCTCGGGATCGTCAGACCAAGCACGTGGCGGTCACGCTCTGCTGCGCATCGCGTTGCGACGGGCACTTCGAGAACGTCAGCGTGAACAGGCTGCGACCCAGGGCATCGGAAAGCGCTTCACTGGGGCTATCGGTCGACTGGTTCCGGACACCCTTGACTGGGAAGATCGAGCGGCTGTTGTAGCGGTGTTGTCCAACGGCAAACGGCTCGACCAGACTCTGCGCATGTACCTGGATGGAGGTCTCCAGTCGGCACCGCCCTGGCTACTCGGTGAGTTGATTCCTGTGTTGGGTACGGGTGTGGTCTCCGAAGCGCTCGCCCGTGCGCGGACCGCCGAACCGAGTCCCGGAATGGCGTCGTTCTATGATGCCGTTGAGGCTGAAGTCGCGTGGTGGAGTGGGCGATATACTCGGGCACGAGAACTGGCAGACGCGGCTGCACGAGACCTTCCAAGCGAAGAGGTGCTGCTGCGCGCCCGTGTTCAGGCGCTCGCTGGAGATGCGGCTTGGAGGCAAGGTGACATGGCGGATAGGTTGTTGCTCATGACTGACGCGATGCAGGCCGACCCGAGCGTCATGCGTCGACTTGGCTTGACCCTTCCGGCGACCGTCTCACAGGTCAGTGGGGGGCAGGCGGCGACGTACGCTGAAAACATGCTTTGGCGGTCGCCACGCTTGAACTCGGAGAGCAATGCGTTCGTGGTGAGCATCACCGCGCAATCAGATGTCTTGCGAATCTGCCTGACCAGTCCTGGTGGATTGCGGCTGTCCTGTGGCATTGAGCCCCGTCAGCCAGCAGCGGTCGAGGGCGAAGAGTTCGTGGAATGGACGGATTGGGAACGTGCCCAGTACACGGTGGACTCCTTCCACCGCACGTCCTTCGGGCTTCCCACCGGCTTGAGCCGCACCGAGATGTCAGGGCTGGATGGGACGAACACCATCGACACGCAGGCCGCGCGTCAAGAGATGGAATCACTGCTTCAGGACCTCATCACACCAGCGTCTGACTAGGTGGGGTGACGTGGCGTTTGGGCTCCACGCTGACATCTCGGATGCGGTAGCAATGTGGTGCATGGGCTTCGGAACCGAGCTTGTGGATACTTACAATACACGGCACCAACGCACCGCTTCCATGCTTCGCGAGTGTCTTCCACGCCGTCCCCAAGTGCGCTCCGAGGCCCGTCCGTAGGTCAAAAGCGTTCTCTTCACGCAAGCGGTGGGCGTTCTGAATGAGCTCATCTACACGCATGCCAATGAGCATAGATGCGCGACGTCCGAGCACGCGTTCTGCAGCGGGATTCACGTGAATCACCACGGTGTCTTTGTCGACGATAAGAAGACCATCGGGCGCCGCTGACATCACCCGTCGCCAGGTGGAGTCCCGTGACTGGGAGCGGGAAAAGGCCAGAGCGCGGTCTCGCATGACGGTCAGACGCCCGCGGGCCACGCCGAGTGCGTATCCAATGGCTCCACCTGCAATCGGGGCCACGTCCAGGAAGATGTGCAGGGGATTCTTACCGTGAACGACCCAAACGCCGCGAATACTGAATCCAGCCCCCTGCCACCAGGTGTCTACAGCCCACGCGGCCATGGTGATGCCAAAGCCAAGGATAGTACCGACCATCGCCGAGGCCAACGGCAGGCCGAGAAGTGGGAACAGCAACGACTCGTCGGGGACCTGTTTGTTGCTCACGGCATAGCCTTCGTCATCTGTGTGACAATGAACACGAACAGACCGAATGCTATTAATAATGTAATACCAGAAAACCAAGCTAGATAGCCAAGCATTGTGCTGCTTTCGAGCCACCGTTCGCTGTCCAATACGTCCGTTTCGGGACTGTAGGAGCGCGGGACGCGACGCCCGGTCGCAGGTTCCTGCTGCGTTAGCAGAGCGCGAAGTATTTCAATCGGTGACGTGGCGGGTTCGGCATCCTCGAACATGTCCACGCCGGTAGGTGTGCGTGGCGTCCAGGTTGGAACAAGCGGACCGGTGCTCGGTGGTGATTCTTCAACGAGGACCGTGCCTTCAGGAAGGAGAGGGGCGTCGCTGGCCGCCAATCGGTAGCGCTCTTGGTCGATGAGTGCGGGTACCGAAAGCCTAGCGTAGTCTCGCAGGTCCATGCCATGAGCTTGATTCGCCCAGGTCTCACAGTGTCGCTCGACCTCTCGCGCAGTGGGGCGATGCGACGGTGTGTAAGCGAGCATGGCGAGGATGAAATCACGCAGCCCAATACAGGCTGCTGCTTCTGTCCCGGCAAGTGACTCGCCGGCCTGGACCAGACGTTCATCATGGGCGTTGCGCTGATTTACAGTACGTCCGAACGGCGCGCCGACCAGCATCTCGTACAGTACGGCGCCGAGTGCATAGATGTCTGATTCGGGATCTTCCACGCCGGTAAATTGCTCGGGAGCCAGGTGGTCGGCGGATCCGTCGGGCGTGTGTGCTCCGTGGCCTGTCATGGTCGTGAGTGAGAAGCCGAAGTCGAGGATTTTCACATCGCCGTTTGGAGTAATCATAAGATTTTCGGGCTTGATGTCGCGATGAGGGAGACCCGTGGTGCCTGCGTCTCGTAGCGACTGGCTCAGATGAATGGCATTTAGTGCTCCAGCAACCTCGGATACGGTCATGAGGGCGGCACGCAATGGCATCCGACTGGTCTTGTTCAGCACGTGGAGACTGACGCCTTCGATGTACTCCATCACCACCACCCACATTCCGCCAAGGCGAACCAAGCCATCGGTTTTCACAATGGCCCTGTGGCGAACCACTCCTAGTGTGCGAGACTCTTCTGCGAGCATCAACAGCGCTTCGCTGTCGTTCATTTGCCGAGAGGTCAGTTTGATAGCGACTTGCTTGCTAAACCCTGCCGGTCCTTCTCGCTTGGCTCGGTACACAGTGCCCGTGCCACCGGAACCCAACGTCTCGATAATGGTGTACTGGCGTTGCAAGCGTCAGAGCTCCTCGCCCGCATCATACCTGTGTTTGGGTGGGCGCTCTAAAAACGCGCGGCCATCAGGTAGAGGCCAATTGGCTCACCAGTCTCGATGTGGGCCTCGTAGGCTTCGATCCACAAAAAGGCCTTGTGGAGAACCCGCTCGAGCGTCTCACTGCTACGCCAGCGCGTGGGGTTGTAGGTGCAGATCTTCGTCCACCCCGGGACGTCCGTCTCCCAAACGTGCATGTCGTGTGTGCTGCCGTACTCTTCGAGCGGCTTGTCCCGGCCGCGCAACGGGGACGGCCAGCTAATGTAGGTGCTCGGACACTCATCGGGGTAGCCGGCAGGAATCTTGATTACCAAGAAATAGTTGGTGGATTGGCTCGACCAAAAATGCCCCTCCACCGTAAGTTCTGCGGTGGGATTACAGAACTCAAAGTCAGGGTATCGTTCTTTCAGCACGGCTCGCTCGGTTGCGAGGCGGTGCTTCTGTGAGTCAGACCAAGCCATGTCCTCGTTCTACCATCTGCTGGCTAGGGTTCAAACCCGACGATGACTGGAACCGGCTCCATGCAGTCTTCGTCACCCTTCACTGTGGCGGTGGCCAAGATGACCTCGCCTTCATTCCGAGTGGTGGAGTGGTCGATGTCGTTGCTATAGTCGAAGGCCATGCCCTCGATACCAACGGTCAGTGGATGGGTGTCGTCAGCGATGGTCACGCGATGTATGCCGCTGTCGTAGTTGTCAATGCGCTGGCCGCAGGCTTGGATCTCGTTGTTGAGAGGGTCCAAGTGCACCAGTGGAGCGGGGGAGACGTCGTTGCCCCAGCTTCGGGTCATGTCATCTCCCTGCAAGACCACGCCACCGCCATCCGCGCTGAACGGCTCGAGGGCGCGGAAGGTGTTGATATTGTCCATGGGGTAGCCGGGGTTGCTGAACCAGATGATGTCATACCCGTCGAAGTCTGCGCGGGTCAGACCGGCGTCCGACTCCTCGAGGTACGTGACCGAGTTGATGTCCGCATCGCTCAGCAGGCGGGTGACAATGTTGACGTTGTTGCGGTCTTCGCCGTGTGCATTGTCGTCGAGGACAACGAGGACATCGGGGCGCAGCACCGACCTTACCCATTCACTGCTCTGACGGGTCAGGCGGCCAGCGATGTCACTTGGAAATGCCGGGGTCGCTAGTCGTCAACAGAATGGTGGCCACGCGGCCTGCGGGGTCGACATCATATGGGAGGTCAGCAACCTGCTCGACCACGCCTTCCACGACGCTCTCACCTTAGGTCCAGGTAGTGCTAAGGCGTAGGGTAAAGGTGCCACATTCCTGCTCGGGAAGCGCGACGCACACCTCGTGAGAAGTATCGAAATAGTCGCCAATGATGTCCAACACGTGGGGCAGCTGCTCGGCGTTGTCGATTTGCAGGTAGCGACCGCCGGTCTCATCAGCGAGGCCAGCAAGCTCATCTGTCACCACGTGCCGCCCGAGACCAATGGTGTAGATGGGCGTTGTGGTCCTGCCGACGCGTAGGTTCTTCAGGTCGTCGAAGGTCGTGTCCATTCCGTCGTCAGCGTAGCTGGTGTCTTGCTCATTGGCCGAGTTGTTGTTGGCGCCGTCCGTGAACGCCACAATGCCAAGTGTGCGGTTGCCGGCGCAGCATACGTCCAAGCTCTCGGCACGGTCGGCTTCGGCCGCGTCTTGTACCGCGCCACCCAGGGGCTCGTTGCCCATGCGCACACCGTCGTACAGCGCGGTCCAGCCGTTGGTGACAAACCCATGGTCGATGGCGCTGTCGAGGACTGTGGCTCCACCGGTGAGGGTCTGCTCGACAGTAGAGATGGTCGACACGCGAGTGATGGAGGCGCGACCGCCGCGGTCAATGACTTCACCAACCATGGAGCGAGGGCCTTGCTGCAGCCAGGGCAGGAAGCCACTTTCCGAGCCGGAGTTGTCGACGACGATGGCCAAGTCACCGGTGTGGCTATCATCGCAGACAATCGTGTAGGATTCGGACGAGAGGGACGCGGAAACACCGTCGTCTCCTGCGACCTGGACGTCTATTTCCAAGGAGCCGTCTTGGCAGGAAACCGCTTTGCCGAGGCTGTCCGTTGCGAGTACTTCAAGGGCCAAGTAGCCGCCACTGCCGCTTCGTCGTTCCACGCGTGGGCGAGTAAAGTCGATGTCGTCGCCATAAAAAACGGTGCTACCGTTGATGCCATTGAGCATGGGGTGGTCAGCCAAGAGAGTGACGCTGTACATGTCGTGTTTGTCATTGTGGACCAGGCCGCCGCACTCTCGGATACCGTTGTCGTGCCAATCAAGATGCGTCAACGGAGCCATCGACCACGCGTTGCGGAAGCTCCAGCTCATGTCGTCGCCCTGAAGGACCAAGTCGCCGCCAGTGGACGAGAACGCGAGCAACGACTCAAAGGTCTTGCGGTCGTCCATGGGGTAGCCGGGATTTCTGAACCACACGACGTCATGCTCGGTGAGAGACGCTGCCGAGACTCCATCACTGGGCTTACGTAAGTAGTCGACGGAGCCGTTATTTCCGTCATTGGCTAGCCAGCGACGAATGCGCTCGGCGTCTTCTGGACTCTCGCCATGGTGACCATCATCAAGGATGACCAGCACCTTGGGACGCAGAACTGGACCCACCTTGGTCACTGCTTGTTGAGAGAGCTCTCGGGCGGTGGTGATGGGAATTCCAGGGGTGCCAAGGGTCAGCAGCATGGACGCGGTCCGACCGGTGAGGTCGTGGTCGCATGGCAGGTGAACCCCTCGCAGGGCGGGCTCGCTCATGTGGTCATCTTCGATGTAGTAGCCGAGACCTACCGTGTAGAATGGGGGGGTGATGTCGTCCACGCGCAGGTTGAGCACGTCGGTGAAGGTCGTGTCGATACCGTCACCTGGGTACCAAATCAGAGATTGCTCGGTCTGCGATTGGCCCACGCGTTCAAGACCAAGTGATAAACCCGCACGCGCTGTCCTCCTACGACTTTGGAGTCGACTATGCGTAGTCACCGTGAAACGGCCTTCGACCTGGGCTTGCATGGTCTGCTGCTGCACTTTGATGGGGTCAGCGAAGCCGAGTGGCTACCGTGGCTCCTCAAGGTCGAGTCCGCCGAGCGAGCTCGTCGCAGCTTGGAGAGCCGCCTGAAGTCCGCAAAGCTCGAAGCCTTCAAGCCGCTCACAGACTTCGATTGGACGTGGCTTTCAAAGCTCGACCGCCGACACGTCGCGGCGTTGTTCATTCTCCGATTCATCGAAGAGAAGTGCCCCATCATCCTCACCGGACCCAACGGCGTCGGTAAGACTCTGCTGACCAAGAACATCGCCGATGCCCGTCTGCTAGGCGGCCACAGCGTGCTCTTCACCACCGCCAGCGTCATGCGCAACACCCTGGCTGCCGAAGACAGCGCCAGCGCTGTCGAGCGCCGTCTGTGCCGCCCAAAGGTCTTGTGCATCACCACATAAATTGATGAGGTCGGCTATCTCTCCTATGGAAACCGGCACGCCGACCTGCTCTTCAAAGTCGTGACGCGCCGCCATGACGTTGGAAAACCGGTCATCGTGACCACCAACAAGGCGTTCCGAGACTGGGGCGAGGTCTTCCCAAATGCCTCGTGTGTCGTCACCCTCATCGACCGCCTCATCCATCGGTCTGAAGTCATGAATATCGAAGGTGAGTCGTTCCGACTGAAAGAGGCTCAGGAACCGAAGAAGCGACAAGAGAAGC